>NZ_JAUCMM010000014.1:0-76051 GCF_030362975.1 Curtobacterium subtropicum | reverse complement strand
GGGGCGGGGGGGGGGGGCCCCGCGCCCCCCCCCCCGCGCCTCCAGGCGGTCACCGCAGCTGCGGGTCAGCGCACGTCCTCGTCGACCCAGTCGAAGGTCTTCGTGACGGCCTTCTTCCACAGGCGGAGCTGGCGGTCGCGCTCGGCGTCGTCGAGCTGCGGCTCCCAGCGCTTGTCCTCCTGCCAGTTGGCGCGCAGCTCGTCGAGGTTCGCCCAGAACCCGACGGCCAGGCCGGCGGCGTAGGCGGCACCGAGGGCGGTGGTCTCCGCGACGACCGGTCGGACGACCGGCACGTTCAGGATGTCCGCCTGGAACTGCATGAGCGCGTCGTTGGCGGTCATGCCGCCGTCGACCTTGAGCTCGGTCAGGTCCACGCCGGAGTCGGCGTTCACGGCGTCCAGGACCTCGCGGGTCTGCAGCGCCGTCGCCTCGAGGGCAGCACGGGCGATGTGGCCCTTGTTGACGTAGCGGGTCAGGCCGACGAGCGCGCCGCGGGCGTCCGGACGCCAGTACGGCGCGAACAGCCCCGAGAACGCCGGCACGAAGTAGACGCCGCCGTTGTCCTCGACGGTCTTCGCGAGGGCCTCGACCTCCGGCGCGCTGCCGATGATGCCGAGGTTGTCGCGGAGCCACTGGATGAGCGAGCCCGTGACGGCGATGGAGCCCTCGAGCGCGTAGTGCGTCTCCTGGTCGCCGAGCTTGTACCCGACGGTGGTGAGCAGCCCGTTCTCCGACCGGACGATCTCGGTGCCCGTGTTGAAGATGAGGAAGTTGCCGGTGCCGTAGGTGTTCTTCGACTCGCCCTGGTCGAACGCCGCCTGGCCGAACGTCGCGGCCTGCTGGTCGCCGAGGATGCCGGCGATCGGGACCTCGCGGAGCAGGCTGGACGACTCGACGTTGCCGTAGACCTCGGAGGAGCTGACGATCTCGGGGAGCATCGACTTCGGCACCCCGAAGTCGGACAGGATGTCGTCGCGCCACTGCAGCGTCTCGAGGTCCATGAAGAGCGTGCGGGACGCGTTCGTGACGTCGGTCTTATGGACGCCACCGTCGGTGCCGCCGGTCAGGTTCCAGAGGACCCAGGTGTCGGTGGTGCCGAAGAGCAGGTCGCCCGCCTCGGCCTTCTCGCGCGCACCCTCGACGTTCTCGAGGATCCAGGCGATCTTGGTGCCGGCGAAGTAGGTGGCGAGGGGGAGACCGACGATCGCCTTGTAGCGGTCGGTGTCACCGTCGGCGAGCTTGTCGACGATCGCCTGGGTCCGGGTGTCCTGCCAGACGATCGCGTTGTAGACGGCCTTGCCGGTGTTCTTGTCCCAGACCACGGCGGTCTCGCGCTGGTTCGTGATGCCGACCGCCGCGACGTCGTGGCGGGTGATGTCGGCGCGGGAAAGGGCCTGGCCGATGACCTCGCGGGTGTTGTCCCAGATCTCCGCCGGGTCGTGCTCGACCCACCCGGCACGCGGGAAGATCTGCTCGTGCTCCTTCTGCCCGACCGAGATGATCGAACCGGAGTGGTCGAAGACGATGGCTCGCGTCGAGGTCGTGCCCTGGTCGATGGCGACGATGTAGTCGGCCATTGGTGCTCCTTACGGGTGTGTTCGGTGTGTGGAGAGGGTTCGGTCTGCGGTCGTCAGGAGACGACGGGGAGCAGGAAGGTCGAGGCACCGGCGGCGAGCGCGGCACCGATCAGCGGGCCGACGACCGGGACCCAGGCGTAGGACCAGTCGCTTGAGCCCTTGCCCTTGATCGGCAGGATCGCGTGGGCGATGCGGGGGCCGAGGTCACGGGCGGGGTTGATGGCGTAGCCGGTCGGGCCACCGAGCGAGACACCGATCGCGATCACCAGGAAGGCGACGGGGACGGCGCCGAGCTCGGCCGGGGCCTTGCCGTTCGTGATGCCGAGGATGACGAAGACGAGCACGAACGTGCCGATGACCTCGGTGACGAGGTTCCAGCCGTAGCTGCGGATCGCCGGTCCGGTCGAGAACACGCCGAGCTTGGCGGCGGCGTCGGGCTCCTCGTCGAAGTGCTGCTTGTACGCGAGCCAGACGATGACGGCACCGATGAACGCGCCGAGCATCTGCGCGACCCAGTAGATGAGCATCGTGCCGAAGCTGATGTTGCCGAGCAGCATCTGCGCGAGGCTGACGGCGGGGTTCAGCTGGCCGCCGGACTTGTAGGACACGAGGACACCGGCGAAGACCGCGAAGCCCCAGCCGATCGTGACCATGAGGAAGCCGGCGCCGAAGCCCTTGGACTTCGTCAGCGAGACGGCGGCGACGACACCGCCACCGAGGATGATGAGCAACGCCGTACCGACGAGCTCTGACAAGAAATTGACGCCGATGCCGTCCATCGGTGACCTCCAGTGCGAGTGGTGGGGGTCCGGTGGCTGCTGCGTCCGGCACTCCCCGTCGAGTGATTGGGGCCGAGCATAGTGAGGCCGATCGCTGCGACGCGATCACGGAACGAGCCGAGTCCGCGAAACTGCACGAACGTGCACACCGGGTGTGCGGTCGAGCATCCCGCAGCCGGGCCGTGCAGGCTTCGTGCTGCACGAACGTGCAACGGAGCCGAACGGGCGGCCGCTGTAGGGTGGACGCACTCCGGTCGACGACGGCGGTGTGGCTCCGCCGGCGGTCGGCCCCGCACCCGTGGAGGTCCGTCATGAAGAAGCTCATCAACGATCCGCACGACGTCGTCACGGAGACCGTCCGTGGGTTCGCCCGGGCGCACGAGGGGCAGGTCGTGCTGGTCGAGGACCCGATCCACCTGCACCGCGCGGACGCCCCGGTGCGGGGCAAGGTCGGCATCGTCAGCGGTGGCGGCAGCGGGCATGAGCCCCTGCACGCCGGGTTCGTCGGACACGGCATGCTCGACGCGGCCGTCCCCGGTCCGGTCTTCACGAGCCCGACGCCCGACCCGATCGTCGCCGCGACGAAGGCGGTGGACGGGGGAGCGGGCGTGCTCCACATCGTGAAGAACTACACCGGCGACGTCCTCAACTTCGAGACCGCCGCCGAACTGGCCGCGATGGAGGACATCCGCGTCGAGTCCGTCGTGGTCGACGACGACGTCGCCGTGCAGGACAGCCTGTACACGGCCGGACGTCGCGGCGTCGCCGGCACCGTCGTCGTCGAGAAGTGCGCCGGTGCCGCAGCCGAGCGCGGCGACGACCTCGACGCCGTCGCGGCGGTCGCCCGTCGGGTCAACGAGGTCACCCGGTCGATGGGCCTGGCGCTCGGCTCCGGGACGGTCCCGCACGCGGGGGCGCCGTCCTTCACGCTCGCTGACGACGAGGTCGAGCTCGGCATCGGCATCCACGGCGAGCCGGGCCGCGAGCGTATCGCGATGGCCCCCGCCGACCAGCTCGTCGACCGTGTGCTCGAACCGGTGCTCGCCGACCTCGACGCACCCGCCGGCTCGCAGCTGCTGCTCCTGGTGAACGGCATGGGCGGCACGCCGCTCTCCGAGCTCTACATCGTGTACCGCCGCGCCGCCGAGGTGCTCACGGACCGCGGCCACCACGTCGCGCGTAGCGTGGTCGGCGACTACGTCACGTCCCTCGAGATGCCCGGCTTCTCGATCACCGTCACGGTGCTCGACGAGGAGCTCACTGCACTCTGGGACGCCCCGGTGGAGACCCCCGCACTGCGCTGGGGCCGCTGACCACCGTCCACCATCCAGGAAGGAACACGAATTGGCGCTCGACACCGCATGGGCCATCGACTGGGTGCGCCGCACCGCCGCGACGATCGACGACCACCGCGCCGAACTGGTCACGCTCGACCGTGAGATCGGCGACGGGGACCACGGCGAGAACCTCGACCGCGGCTTCCGCGCCGTGGTCGAGGCCGTCGACGCCGGGTCCTTCGACACCCCCGGCGCGGTCTTCAAGACGGTGGCGACGAAGCTCATCTCGACGGTCGGTGGTGCCGCCGGTCCGCTCTTCGGGACCGCGTACCTGAAGGCCGCGCAGGCCGCCGGCGACGCGACCGAGCTCGATGCGGACGCCCTGGTCGCCGTCCTCACCGCGGCCCGCGACGGCGTCGTCTCGCGCGGCAAGGCCGAGGTCGGCGACAAGACCATGGTCGACGCCTGGTCGGCCGCCGTCGACGCCGCCGCCACCGCGGCAGCGGCGGGCGAGGGCCCCGAGCGCGTGCTCGAGGCCGCCGCCGACGCCGCCGTGACCGGTGCCGAGTCGACCGACCCGCTCGTCGCCCGCAAGGGCCGCGCGAGCTACCTCGGCGACCGGGCGGTCGGGCACCGCGACCCGGGCGCCCAGTCGACGGCGTACATCCTGCGCGCCGCGGTGGACGCCGCGTGACCGTCGGCATCCTGGTCGTCTCGCACAGCGCGGCGATCGCCACCGGCACCGTCGAACTCGCCCGCCAGATGGCTGCGGACGTCCCGCTCGTCGCCGCCGGCGGGACGGACGACGGTGGCATCGGCACGTCGTTCGAGGCGATCACCGACGGCATCCACGAGCTCTCGTCGGCCGACGCCGTCGTCGTGCTCTGCGACCTCGGTTCCGCCTACCTGACGACCGACACCGCGCTCGACTTCCTCGACGACGCCGATCGCGAGCGCGTGCACGTCTCGCAGGCACCGCTCGTCGAGGGCACGGTCGCCGCGGCGGTCGCCGCGCAGTCCGGTGGCGACGTCGACGCGGTCCTGGCCGCCGCCTCGACGGCCGCAGGGTCCGCCGACGACGACGGGGGAGCCTCCCTCCCGGACGGGGACCAGCCGGGAGGCGCGACCCGCGTCGACGACGACGGTCCCGCCGACGGGACGGTCACCGCGACCGTCGAGCTGGTCAACGAGAGCGGGCTGCACGCCCGTCCGGCGGCCGAGTTCGTGAAGGCCGCGGCGAAGCACGAGTCGGGCGTCCGCGTGGACGGCGTCGACGCCAAGAGCCTCCTCGCGATCATGGCGCTCGCCCGGCCGAAGGGTGCGACCGTGACGATCCAGGCGGTCGGACCGGACGCGCAGGACGCCGTGGACACGCTCGTCGCGCTGGTCCGCTCCGGCTTCGGCGAGTGACGCGGACGGCGACGGACTTCAACAGGCACGGCGGGCACCACACGGTGACCGAGGGCACGGATGCGACGGTGGCGCTCGCGCTGGTCGGCCGGACGGGCCGACGGGGGAGTTCCACGACCGGGCCGGGCGGATCGTGTACTGACGCGACCGGAGGGCGGACGGGAGGCGCGGGACGGGCTCGCCACGCGCCTCCCGTCCGTCGCTCTGCCAGGATGACGGGATGCGCGCAGTCCGGTACGACCGCTTCGGATCCACACCCGTCGTCGTCGACGTCCCGACACCGGAGGCACCCGCCGACGGCGTCGTCGTCGCCGTCCGGGCGACCGGCGTCTGCCGGAGCGACTGGCACGCGTGGAAGGGCCACGACGACTCGGTGTCGCTCCCGCACGTCCCGGGTCACGAGTTCTCGGGGACCGTCGCGGCCGTCGGACCGGACGTCACGGAGTTCAGGGTCGGTGACCGGGTGACCGCGCCGTTCGTGTTCGCCTGCGGGACCTGCGAGCAGTGCCGCGACGGCGCCACCCAGGTGTGCACCCGGCAGCAGCAGCCCGGCTTCACGCTCCCGGGGTCGTACGCCGAGTCCGTGGTCGTGCCGCACGCCGACGTCAACCTCGTCGCCCTGCCCGACGGGGTCGGGTTCGCCGAGGCAGCGGGACTCGGGTGCCGGTTCGGGACCGCGTACCACGCGTTGCACGCCCGGGGCCGCGTCGCCCAGGGGGAGTGGGTCGTCGTGTACGGCTGCGGCGGGGTCGGACTGTCCACCGTGCTGGTGGCGGTCGCGGCAGGTGCACGGGTCGTCGCGGTCGACGTCTCGGCGGCGGCGCTCGAGCGGGCGGCAGCGCTCGGAGCGACGACGGTGGCGATGGAGGAGGACGCTCCGTCGACCGTGCAGCGACTGACCGGGGGTGGCGCCCACGTCTCCGTCGACGCCTACGGCAGCCGGGCGACCTCGGTCGCCGCGGTGGCCTCACTCCGACCGCGCGGACGGCACGTGCAGATCGGGTTGCTGCTCGACGACGAGGCGACCCCGGCGATCTCGATGGGCCGGGTCATCGCGGACGAGCTCGAACTGCTCGGCAGCCACGGGATCGCCGTGGGGGAGTACGACGCGATGCTCGACGACGTGGTCGCCGGACGCCTCCGTCCCGCCGAGTCGATCGGACGGACCATCGGGTTCGAGGACCTGCCGGAGGCACTCGAGGCGATGGACCGACCGGCGAGCGGGTCGGGCATGGTCGTCGCGGTGCTCTGAGCGCGCGTCACCCGTCAGCTGACTGTGCAGAACGGCGGACAGCCGTGGTGGCATCTGGAATACTGCGACGATGACGTGGGGAAGTGGGGCGGGCATCGAGCTCGCCGAGACAGGACTGATCGACGACTGCGTACTGGTGGCGCCGCCGGGGGTCGATCAGGCGGCGCGACCCGGTGCAGTCCGGTCGTTCGTGGCGCGGATCCCGCCGGGTGGCTCGACGGGGTGGCACCGGCACGACGCCTGGCAGACCGGCATCGTCGCCCGGGGACGCCTCCGGCACCGGACCGCGGAGACCGTACGGCACGTCGGGCCGGGCCAGGTACTCGTCGAGGAGCCGTTCGTCGACCACGAGGCGACGAACGTGTCGGACGAGGAACTGGTGCTCGTGTTCGTCGCGGCGCAGGTCGACGGGTGTCCGCTGGTCACGCCGAGGCCGGCGCCGTGAGCTGGGGAGCCGCAATGGCGTGCGAGGCACCTGCAGTGCCGCCGAGTTGACATAATATGCATTATCGGCGCTGATCGGTGAGCGGACTCAAGTAGCCGAAGCTGCTGTCGTCGTGGTGTTCGGGTCGCACGACGCGCCGTGTGCGGACGTCCCTGTCGCACGACGTGCCGCTCACGAAGATCGTGAGCGGCACGTCGTGCGACCCGGTGGTCGCGAGCCGGACTGCGTGAGCCGTCAGGGCTCCAGGCGTCGCGACTCGGGTCGTCAGTGCTCGGGCGTCTCGTCGCCGGTCGGCACGTCGTCGGCGTCGATCTCGAGGGCCGCGTCCTCGCGGCCGTCCTCCTCGACCTCGGAGCGGTCCGTGTCCGGCTGCTCCGGCGCCTCGGCCTGGGTGGTCTCTTCTGCGGGGTCCGGCTGGCTGTACGTCATGGCGCGGACGCTACTCGGACCGGCCTGGGACGGTCTGGACGACGGCACGACGGTCGTCGGCCACCGGACAGACGGACGGGAGGCGCGTGGCGGGTCCGCCACGCGCCTCCCGTCCGGCGTTGCTACTGGTTGTTCATGTACGACACGGCAGCCATCGCTCCGATGATCATGAAGATGATCGCGATGACGATGCCGATGACGCTCAGGACGATGCCCGCGAGCACCATCCCACGGCTCAGGCCGCGGCGGCGCGCGACGAAGCCCAGGACCAGGCCCACGATGCCGGCGATCAGACCGATGATCGAGAACAGGAACCCGAAGACGACGGCGACGATGCCGAGCACCAGCGAGCCGACGGCGAGACCGTTGCCGCCGTTCGTCGCGGGAGCCGCACCGGGCGTGTTCGGTGCCGGCGGGAAACCGTTCGTGGACATGGGATCTCCTCGTGTCAGGGGCCGCTGGCACGGGTTGCACGCGGCCGTCTGCGCACACGGTAGGCGCTTCCTGCGAAGTGCGTTCGGATCAGCTGTGCACCGCGGCGGCCGTCAGCGTCATGCGTCCCGGTGGCGACGGACGAGCTGTGGGAGCTCCGCCGGCTCGAAGGGTTCGTCGGTCGCCTCGAGCTCCTCGGCCGTCCACCAACGGGACGCGAGGATGTCGACGCGCTCGTCGTCCGTCCACTCGGCGTCGGACAGCTCGAACCCCGGCGTCCGCACGACGTAGAACTCGCTGTGGCCGCTGTCGTGGTCGGCGAGGTCCCACTCCACGGAGAAGTCCCACGACCACACCGGGTCCCCCGGGTCGTCGACGACGATGCCGGTCTCCTCGCGGAGCTCGCGGACGGCGGCGTCGCGGTGCGACTCCCCCGGGTCCACGCCGCCGCCCGGGGTGATCCACCGGTGGGACCCGTCGGACGACGGCGACCGCGTGTCCATGAGGAACACGCGGCCGTCGGGGTCGAGCAGGAGGATGCGGGACGTCAGACGCAGACCGGGCTTCGCTGTCACGCGCCCGAGGCTACCGGGGTCCTGCGGAGGTGGTCAGGCGGTGAAGCCGCTCGTGTCGCCGACGAGCTTCGTGTGGTCCGCCGGGATCGGCTCGACGGCCGCGAGGGCGATCTCCGCGGCGAACTCGGACACGCTGTACAGCTTGCCGACCTCCTGGCGACGACCCTCGATCGCGCCCGGGTTGAGGCGGTTGAGCAGGGTCGCCGTGATGGTGCCCTCGATCATGTCGCCGGAGACGGTGACGAACTCGATGCCCGCGGCTTCGAGCTGCGGGATGAGCTCGCGCAGGGCGAGTTCGCCGGCGCGCTTGCTCTTCGCCACCGGGACGTACTCGTCCATCGTCTGGGCGGTCTCGACGAAGTGGGCCTGGTGGCTGGTCACGAAGACGACGCGCGACCCCGCCGGCATGTGCGGCACGGCCGTCTGGAGCATGTCGACCTGCGCGTCGCGGTTCAGGCGGAGTGCGTAGTCCTCCCCCAGGTCGGCCTCCATGCCGCCCGATGCGTTCAGCACGAGCAGGTCGATGCCGCCCCACTCGGCGACGACGCGGTCCACCATCGCCTGGACGGAGTCGTGGTCGGTGAGGTCGGCTCCGACGGCGATCGCGGAGCCACCGGCGGCGACGACCTTCTCGACGATCTGCTCGGCACGCCGGGCCTTGTTGCGGTAGTTCACGACGACCTTCGCGCCGGCCTCCGCCAGGTAGCCGACGGTGTCGGCGCCGATGCCGCGCGACGACCCGGTGACGAGGGCGCGCTTGTCGGCGAGGGATCCGGGGGCGAGGGGGTTGCTCACAGTCGTGTTCTCCAGGTCGCTGCTGTGGCCGGTTCGGCCGCGCACGAGCCTACCAACCGCCCGTCCCGACCCCGACGAGCCCGGGCCGGTCTCGCGCGGACGTGGGCGAGACACGATATGTTGAACGGAGTTGGACCGGCCGTCGCGACGCTGCACGCCGGAGCGCGCGGTGCGAGGGAGGGAGATCGCGTGAACATCGACTGGATCCAGACCGTCGTCTGGATCGGACTGACGCTGCTGCTGGGAGTGGTCGAGATCTTCACCCTCGACTTCGTCTTCCTGATGCTCGCCGCAGGGGCTGCGGGCGGGCTGATCGCCGCGCTGGTCGGCGCCCCGTGGTGGCTCTCCGCGATCATCGCCGCCGCCGTGGCGCTCGTCCTGCTCTCGCTCGTCCGCCCGCGCCTGCTCGTGGCGCTCGGCCGGAACGCCGACCCGCACCGCACCAACATCGAGGGGCTGATCGGCCTGCGCGGCACCGTGGCCGTGGCCTTCACGTCGTCGTCCCCCGGGCAGGTCCGTCTCGCGAACGGCGAGACCTGGAGCGCCCGGCTCGCCGCCGACTCCCCCGACCGCACACCGCCGCTCGGCACCCCCGTGGTCGTCGAGTCGATCGAGGGGTCGACCGCGGTCGTCCGCCTCGGAGAAAGGGCCACCTCGTGACCATCTCAGCCGGGACGATCGCACTGATCGTCCTCGTCCTCGTCGTCGTGATCTTCGTGATCGTCGTCCTGTCCCGCGCGATCCGGATCGTGCCGCAGGCGACGGCCGGGATCGTCGAACGACTCGGCAAGTACCACAAGACGCTCAGCCCGGGCCTCAACATCCTCGTGCCGTTCATCGACCGGCTCCGCCCGCTGATCGACATGCGCGAGCAGGTCGTGTCGTTCCCGCCGCAGCCGGTGATCACCGAGGACAACCTCGTCGTCTCGATCGACACCGTCGTCTACTTCCAGGTGACCGACGCCCGTGCCGCGACCTACGAGATCGCGAACTACCTCGGCGCCGTCGAGCAGCTCACCACGACCACGCTCCGCAACGTCGTCGGTGGCCTGAACCTCGAAGAGGCCCTGACGAGCCGCGACAACATCAACGGCCAACTGCGCGTGGTGCTCGACGAGGCCACCGGCAAGTGGGGCATCCGCGTCGGACGCGTCGAGCTCAAGGCGATCGAGCCGCCCGTGTCGATCCAGGACGCCATGGAGCAGCAGCTCCGCGCCGAGCGGAACCGTCGTGCCGCCATCCTGCAGGCCGAGGGCACGAAGCAGTCGCAGATCCTCGAGGCCGAGGGGCAGCGGCAGGCCGCGATCCTCGCCGCCGAGGGTGACGCCAAGGCCCAGGTGCTCCGCGCCGAGGGTGAGGCCCAGGCGATCGCGACCGTCTTCGACGCCATCCACACCGGCGACCCGGACGACAAGCTGCTGTCCTACCAGTACCTGCAGACCCTGCCGAAGATCGCCGAGGGCACCGCGAACAAGCTCTGGATGATCCCGAGCGAGTTCACCGAGGCATTGTCCGGCATCGCGAAGGGGTTCACCGCCGGCCGCACCGGCAGCGGCCCGGTCGCCGGCGCCGGTGGCGGTACGGACTTCCTGTCGCGCATCTCGAAGCTCGCGAACGAGAGCCTGGCGAACACCGCGACGGCGGACGGCGCGGCAGCGGCGAACCCCCGACCGGACGCCACCGCAGCGGACATCGTCCCGGACGCGGCGCTCGACGAGCGGCTCGCGGAGTCGAACCGCAGTGTCGACGCGCACCTCGCGGCGGCGGACGAGGCGTCGGAGACGGCGCTCGGGGACGACCGGCACCAGCAGTAGGACCACGGGCCCGCAGGCCCGGACACGACGACGCCCGCCCCGGGGACCCGGGGCGGGCGTCGTCGTGAGGCGGGTGCTGCGGCTCAGGCGCCGCGTCGCGCGCGCAGGAACGCCAGGCGCTCCTCGAGCAGCTCCTCGAGCTCCTCACGTGAGCGTCGCTCGAGCAGCATGTCCCAGTGCGTCCTGGGCGCCTTGACGTCCTCGGCAGCGACCTCGACGGGGATCCCGTCGTCGCCGAGCAGTCGTCCTTCGCGCCCCGTCCGGGGTTCCGACCACGTCTGCGGTACGTCGGCCTCGGCGGAGAAGACGACGTCGAACGTCTCCCCCGACTCGGTCTGGTAGACCGCGCGCTTCCGGTCGGAGAGCTCGACGCCCTCCTCGCTCTGGAGACTCTGGCTCCCGAGCCGCATCCCGCGGAGACTCCGATCAGCCATGTGTGTGCTCCTCTCGCTCGTCTGCCCTCCTCAACACTGTCCCACGCGGGTTGCATCCCGATGGGGCGCATTCACAGAGCGTTCCCAGTGGGCGGTGGCGGTGTTCAGGCGGCGCGGCGACGAGGACGAGCGCGACGGCGTCCCCACGGTGCACTCGCGAGCAGCACCAGGAAGGCCCCGAGCGACACCACGAGGGTGACGGACCCGGACGCGACCGTCGCCGGTGTGGTGCCGGTCCCGAGCGGCACGTCGGTGATCATCGACGTCGCCGTGTACTCCGGGATGCGGTCGATCGTCCGGCCGCTCGGGTCGATCACCTGCGAGGCACCGACCGTCGAGACGTTGACGAGCGACCGACCCGTCTCGACCGCGCGGAGCCGGGCGATCTCGAGCTGCTGCAGGTTCTCGTCGGTGCCGGAGAAGTCGGCGTTGTTCGTCTGCGCGAGGATGACCTGCGCTCCCCCGCGTGCCATGTCCGACGTCAGACCGTCGTCGACGATGTCGAAGCAGACCGCGATGCCGGCCCTGATGCCCGCCACGTCGAGCACGTTCGGCTTCGTGCCCGGCGTGTAGTCGCGCTGCAGGAGGCCGATGAGGGACGGCGCGAGCTTCGAGAAGAACCAGCGATCGGGGACGTACTCGCCGAAGGGCACCGGGCGCTTCTTGTCGTAGGACGACTGCCAGCCGTCGACGGTCCACACGAACGACGTGTTGTGCAGGACCCCGGACGACGTCTGCGTGATCGCACCGGCGACGAGCGGGGCCCGGACGGTGTCCACGACCGAGTCGAGCGCGTCCGCGACGGCCGGGAAGCGCCGCGGGTCGGCCTCGGCTGCGGCCTCGGGCCAGACGACCAGGTCGACACCGCGCGCCTCGACGTCGGTCGCGGCGACCTGCGCGGCCAGGACCTCGCCGGGCTGTGCGCGGTCGAAGTACCCGGCCGGTCCGTTGCCCTGCACCGCCTCGACGCGGATGCTGCCGTCGACCCGGGTCGGCCACGCGGGCACCGCCAGGACCACGGCGACGAGCAGCCCGGCGGCCGCGATGCGGACCGGTGCGCTGAGGACGGCGCCGGGCGCGCGCGGCACGACGAGCGCGAGCGAGAGCACGACGGCGACGCAGTAGACGACGACGAAGGTCACCCCGAGCACGCCCACGTACGCGGCGAGGTGCGTGAACGGTCCCTGGGACTGCGACAGCCCGACGCGGCCCCAGGCGAAGCCCTCGTACGGCCAGCTCCCGGAGAACCACTCGCGTCCGGTCCACAGACCGGCGACGACGGCCGGGAGGCCCCACACCCGCCAGGCGGTCGACGGCAGGACGCGCGCGACCCACCGGTAGGCGAGGGCGATCGCCACGCTGCCGAGGGCGAAGTACGCGGCTTCGAACAGCGCGAGCGCCAGCCACGGGACCGGCCCGAGGTAGCGCCCAGCCCACGAGATCGCGGGCAGCCAGAACGCGGCACCGGCCACGTACCCGAGCCAGGCGGCTCGTCGGGCGCGCTGCCCCATGGCGGCGAGGAGCATGCAGGCCATCGCCGGGTAGGCGAGGAACCACCAGCCCGGCTCGGGGAACGACAGGGCGAACAGCAGACCGCCGACGACGGCGAGCGGGAACGCCAGCCGCAGCGGCAGCGCGGCGAACTCGTCGCGTCGTCCGTCCGGCAGGACGCCGCGCCCGTGCGGTGCCGCCGTGCTCGGACGGGACGGCCCGCGGACGGCGCGGCCACGCGGGGTGGAGCCGCTGGGCTGCGGACGTGTCGCGGTGTCGGGGACCTGCACCGGGCCTCCCGTCAGACCGTCGCGTAGGCGACGATGCCGCGGCGCACCGCGTCCGTCGCCCGCCGTGCGGTCTGGGCGAGCTCGTCGTCACCGGCGTTGCGGACCTGGTCGAGCAGGTCGATCACCTGCTTCGACCAACGCACGAAGTCGCCCGCGGGCATGTCGAGGGTCCGGAGCACGTCGTCGAGCGCGGAACCGGACGCCCACCGGAACATGCCGACGGACATGGCCGGGGTCGGCGGCTGGGACCCGGCGAGCCGGGCGTCCCGCTCGATGTCGTCGAGTCGGGCCCAGATGGTCAGCGTCTCGTCGAGCGCCGGCCGGAACGCGCCGCGGGGCAGGGCGTGCTCGGTGCCGGGGGCGTCCTCGCGGCGCGGCTGGTAGACGATCGTCGCGGCCATGGCGGCGAGCTGCGCCGGGGTGAGTTCCTTCCACACGCCCGCCTCGAGGCACTCGGCGACGAGCAGGTCGCGCTCCCCGTAGATGCGCTGCAGGCGACGACCGCCCGCGGCGACCGTGGCCTCGTCGTCGCCCGACGCCACGAGGTAGCCGAGCTGCAGGAGCACGTTCGTGACCCGGTCGAAGGTCGTCGCGACCGCACCCGTCCGGGAGCGGATCTGCTGCACGAGCTTGTCGTTGGCGCGCTTGAGCTTGTACCAGCGCTCGGCCCACCGGGCGTGCGCCTCCCGGTCCGGGCACGCGTTGCAGGGGTGCCGCTGCATCTGGCGACGGACGTCGGTGATCGCCGCCTGACGTTCCTGGCGGGCACCGTGCGAGGCCTCGCGCCCGCCGGGGACGTTCGTGCGCTCGAGGTCGGACAGGCGACGGCGGAGGGCGGCGTACTCGGTGAAGTCACCGAGGTGGCACGCCATCGCGCGCTGGTACCCGTCCAGGGACTCCTGCTGCGACCGCACCTTGCGCGCGAGGTCGACGACGGACCGGTCGGCCTGGAACTGCGCGAACGAGGTCTCGAGGACCTCGCGCGTGCGCTGCCGCCCGAACTGCTCGATCAGGTTCACGGCCATGTTGTACGTCGGCTTGAACGACGAGTTGAGCGGGTACGTACGGCGGCTCGCCAGCGATGCGACGGCCTGCGGGTCGAGGCCGTCCGACCACTGGATGACCGAGTGCCCCTCGACGTCGATCCCGCGACGACCGGCACGACCGGTGAGCTGCGTGTACTCCCCCGGCGTGATCGGCACGCGGGCCTCGCCGTTGAACTTCTCGAGCTTCTCGAGCACGACGGTGCGGGCCGGCATGTTCACGCCGAGGGCCAGGGTCTCCGTCGCGAAGACGACCTTGAGGAGCTTGCGCTGGAAGAGGTCCTCGACGACCTCCTTGAAGGCGGGCAGGAGCCCGGCGTGGTGTGCGGCGACACCGCGCTCGAGGCCCTCGAGCCACTCCCAGTACCCGAGCACGGCGAGGTCCTCGTCGAGCAGGGTCCGGCAGTGGTACTCGGCGGTCTCGCGGATCTCGTTGCGCTCGTCCGCCGTCGTCAGCGAGATGCCCGAGCGGAGGACCTGGCGGACCCCCTGGTCGCAGCCGTTGCGGCTGAACACGAAGAAGATCGCCGGCAGGAGCATGCGCTCGTCGAGGACCTTCGCGATCTGCTCGCGGTACATCTTCTCGGTCCGGGGACCCCGGCGCTCCGGGTACCCGCCGCGACCGCGCCGACCCCGGTGCCCACCGCCGTGCCGTTCGCTGCGCGAGGCACCGCCGACCAGCCGGAGCAGCTCCGGGTTCACCCGGTTCGTCGCCGCCGCACCGCTCGAGTCGAACAGGTCGACCATCTTCGAACCCACGAGCACGTGCTGCTCGAGCGGGACCGGACGGTCCTCGGACACGATGACGTCGGTGTCGCCGCGGACGGTCTGCAGCCAGTCGCCGAACTCCTCGGCGTTCGACACCGTCGCGCTCAGCGAGACGAGCCGGACCTCGGTCGGCAGGTGCAGGATGACCTCTTCCCACACGGCGCCGCGGAACCGGTCGGCCAGGTAGTGGACCTCGTCGAGGACGACCCAGGCGAGGTCGTCGAGCAGGTCGGAGTCCGCGTAGATCATGTTGCGGAGCACCTCGGTCGTCATCACGACGACGCGGGCCCGCGGGTTGACGTTCGTGTCCCCGGTGAGCAGCCCGACCTCGGACTCGCCGTAGTCGGCCACGAGCTCGTTGTACTTCTGGTTGCTCAGCGCCTTCATCGGCGTCGTGTAGAACACCTTGGCCGTGGGCTGGCGCATCGCGAGCCAGATCGCGAACTCCGCGACGATCGTCTTGCCGGCGCCCGTCGGGGCGGCCACCAGGACGCTCCGCCCCTGGTCGAGGGCGTCGCAGCCGGCGACCTGGAACGGGTCGAGGTCGAAGCGCAGGTCGGCACGGAACAGCTCGAGGTTGCGCGAGCGGTTCCGGACCTTCGCCGCCTGGTAGCGCTCGGCAGCACTGGGTCCGGGGGTCATCAGCGTGCGTACTCCTCGTCCAGCTTCGCCTGGCGCTTCGCCGCCCGGCGGTCGTGCAACCACGTCACCAGGCAGGCGGCGGCGTAGAGCACCGTCATCGGCACCGCCAGCAGGAACATCGAGATGACGTCGGCCGACGGAGTGACGATGGCGCAGAACACCAGGATGCAGAGGATCGCCACGCGCCACGCCCTGATGATCGAGCTCGCCGACAGCACGCCGACAAAGTTCAGCAGCACGAGGAACACCGGCAGCACGAACGCGATGCCGACGGCCACGATGAGCTTGATGACGAAGTCGTAGTACGCCTTCGCGTCGACGATGGACGTGTCCTGCGACGACACGAAGCTGCCGAGGATCCCCACGATGTGCGGCAGGACGTACCAGCCGAACCAGCATCCGGCGAAGAACAGCGGGATCGCGGTGCCCAGGAACCCGAACACGTACTGCTTCTCGCGCCGCACCAGCGCCGGGACGATGAACGCCCACACCTGGTACAGCCAGACCGGGCTCGAGATGACCACGCCGATCGTGATCGCGATCTGCAGCCGCAGGTCGAACGCCCCGGTGATCTGGGGGAAGTTCAGCTCGGCGGTGTGGCCGCCGACCTCGGCCAGCTGGGTGACCGGCTGCCGCAGGGCGTCGAGGACGAACGGGGTGAGGAACCACCCGCCGATCGCGCACACCGCGACCGCGAGGACGGCCTTGAAGAGACGGTTCCGCAGCTCGATCAGGTGCTGCCCGAGCGACATGCGACCCTCGGTGTCCTTCTTCGGACGGCCTGGTCGCCCCGCTCGCCCGCTCGCGGTCGTCGAAGCCATGGCCCGATCCTACGGGACCGGGACCGACAGTCGGGCCGTCGGCGGCGGACCCACAGGAGGAGCGCCGGACGGAGGCACGGGGCGGGCCCGCTGCGGGCCTCCCGTCCGGCGGCGGTCGCCCGAGGGAGGGCGGTCGCGGTCGCGGCGGTGGCGCGTCCGGGGACGCGGCGCTACTCGGCCGCCAGGGCCGCCTCGGCGAACGCGCGCACGGCGGCACGTGCCGCCGGCGGGTCGAGGACGACCGCGCGACCCGGCAGGCCGGCCACCAGGCGGACGACGCCGTCGAAGCCGTTCGACGCGGCGAGCCGGATGCGGACGCGGCCGTCGGCGTCCTCGGCGTCGGCGGTGTCCGCCAGGTAGTCGGCGACGAGCGGCAGCGCCGAGCAGTCGAGCTCGACGGTGACGATCACGTCGCCGCCGGACTGCTGGAAGAGCGTGTCCGGGATCACGACGTCGCCGATCGTCTTCTGGGCCGGGCGGTCGTCGACGCGCGCGTTCGTCATCCGGTCGAGCCGGAAGGTCCGCAACGCCTGCCGGTCGAGGTCCCAGGCCCGCAGGTACCAGTCGGCGTCGATCGACTCGACGCGCAGCGGGTCCACGCGACGGGTGCCGCCGCGGGTCCGCGGGCCGGCGTACTCGAAGGCGAGCCCGCGACCGTCGGCGACGGCGCGGCGGATGGTCGAGAGCGCGGCGTCGTGCAGGTCCTGGCCGACCGCGACGTTCGACGCCGCTCCCCCGGCGCCGCGGGAGAGCTTCGCCATGAGTGCCCGGATGGCGTCACGGTCCGCGGCCTCGGGAAGGGCGGACAGGTACTGCAGTCCGGCGATCAGCGCCGAGGCCTCGCGTGCGGAGAGCCGGGGCGAGTCGTCGATGGCGACGAGGTTCGTCAGCACGATCATGTCGTTCTGCTCGAAGTCGTCCCAGGCGATGTCGAACAGGTCGCCGTGCTGGTACTGCATCGTCTCGCCGGGCACCCCCGACACCGCGATGAGCTCGACGGCCCGGCGGATGCGCTGCTCGGGGACGCCGAAGTGCCGAGCGGCCTCGGCCACCGAGACGCGCTCGTGGTCGATGAGGTACGGCACGAGGACGAGCAGGAACGCGAGCTTGTCCTGGGCCTGCAGGGGTTGCTGGTCAGCCACGGGCACCTCCGGCGTCAGCGTGGTCGGCGCCGGCGGTCTGGTCGTCGCCCGTGTGGTCGGCGTGAGCGGTCTGGTCGTCGCCCGTGTGGTCGGCCTGAGCGGTCTGGTGGTCGACCGTGTCGTCGGCGTGAGCGGTCTGGTCGTCGTCCGTGTGGTCGGCGACGAGGGCGCGCAGTCGGGCGACGACCCGCTCACGGAGCGCGGCAGGGTCGAGCACCCGGACCTCGGGACCGAAGGCCGCGAGTTCCTCGGCGAGGATCTGCGGGTCGACGTGGTGCACGACGAGCACACCGTCGTCGTCGACCTCGGTGCCGCGACGACGACGGAGCCGACGCTCGGCGTCGGAGCCCGGCACGACCGCGATCCGTGCGGTGCGCTCGGCCCACACGCGGTCCAGCTCGGCGAGGGCCGTCTCGGCGGCCCCGGCGGGCGCGGGGTGCTGCCCGACCTGGTGCACGCTGACCGGCCCGACGATCCGGGACAGCAGGTAGTTCTTCGTCCCGCCGGTCGAGAACTCGTGCGCCGCGAGCATCCAGCGGCCGCCGTGCTGCACGAGTGCGAGGGGCGCGAGGTCTCGGCGGCGCGGCGCGTGCTCCCCCGGCGTGATGTAGTCGAACCGGACCGCAGCCCCTCGGTCGAGGGCGGAACGCAGCGGCTCGAACGCGGCGTCCCGGGCGCGGAGCCGCGGCGCGTAGGCGCCCATGCCGGCGACGCCCTGCGCGGTGGTCGATCCGTCGTCGTCCGACCCCGCGGAGCGCACCTTGAGCAGCGCGCGACGGGAGTCGGTGGACAGTGCCCCCTCGCGCCACGCCATCGCCGCGAGGGACAGCAGCGCGGACTCGTCCGGCGTGAAGCGCACGTCGAGCGGCAGGTCGTACTCGCCCTTCGGGATCCGGTAGCGCAGCGTCTGGTTGTTGCCGGCGGCGCCCGGCGTCTCGATGGTCTCGAGCGGGATGCCGAGGTCGCGGACGTCGTCCTTGTCGCGCTCGAACTGGCGCTCGAGCGAGGCGTTGTCCCCGCCGGGCGTGAACCGCTGGCGGTAACCCTGCACGTTCGCCAGGATCTCGGCCTTCGTCAGCCCGGCCTCGGTCGAGAGCAGCGCGAGCACGAGGCTGAAGAGCCGCTCCTCGGCGGGGACGCGGGGGGCTCGGGTGGCTGGCACGAGCCCGATCCTACGGCAGCGCGGGTGCCCCGGAGTGCACCCGCGCGCGGTCGGTGGAGGGGTGGTCGGGGCTCAGGCGGGCATCTTCCCGAGCACGTCGATGACGTACGCGGTGGTGCCGGACTGCTGGTGCACGATCGCCAGGACCTGGTCGCCGACGCGGTGGCCGAGGATCGCGTTCCGCACGCCGTCGATCACCTGCCCCTCGGCCAGCGGGACCGCCTGCGCACCCGAGCCGTCGGTCCAGTTGGACGCGACGACCGACGAGTCGCCGTTGCTGCCGGCCCACGAGACGGCCGTGTACTTGATGACCGCGCTGTCCTTCGCGGTGAGCTTCGCGCCCGACCCCTTGCGGAGCAGGTGGATCGCGTCCTCCTTCGGCGCGCTCCACGACGGGATGGTGATCCCGGGCGCTCCGGACGGCGCCAGGACGACCGCGGGCATGCCGTCCCCGGCGAGCTGCGGCGTCCCGGTGGCGCGGGCGTCGAAGGCCTGCTTGACGTCCATCACCGCGACGACGGCGTCCTCGGTCTTCCCCGAGGTGCCGGACGCGCTGGTGGCGCTCCCGCTCAGCTCGCTCTTCGGCACTGCCACGGCGAGCCGGTCGCCGACGTGGGCGCACTCGAGCGCGGTGCCGAGCGGGCCGTAGTTGGCGGCGCCGGCGGTGATCGGTGCCGTCTGGCCGGAGTAGCCGCTGGTCTGCGCGACCTGGCCGGTGGCGCCGTCGACGAGCGTGTACTCGACGAGGACCGGCGTGCCCTCCTCGACCTGGCGCCCGTCGCCGGACCGCAGGACCGAGACCTGGGTGCCCTTCGTGGTCAGCCCGGACGGCACCGACACCTTCGGTTCCTTGCCGAACGCACCCGTCGCCGTCACCGCTGCCGAGGCGGCACCGGGCTCGGGGCACGCGGACGGCGCCGTGCCGGCCCCGCTGGCGGCGCACCCCGTCAGGGAGGCGGCGAGGCCGATGGTGACCAGGAGTGCGGGGATGGTGCGCACGGACCCTCTTTCCGTTCGGTGCTGGACGGGCATGCGTAGCCTAGCGGGCGTCGTCGGCGGCATCGTGCGAGGTGTCCCGAGCGACCGGGCCACCGTCGTGCGCGGCCGCCTGCGGGTCCGTCCCGGCCGCGGCGACCCTGCGCGCCTGGGCCGCGGCCTGCCGGGCGACCTTGCGCAGCTTCTTGTCGCTGGCGGACCGCTCGCCGACGGCCCCGGGCGTCCAGGCCTCGACGTCCTCGTCGGAGAACTCGGCCTTGCCTGCGCGACGCTTCAGGTTCGGGAGCACGACCCCGTCGGCCAGACGACGCGCGGTCACGAGGAACCCGGTGTGGCCGACCATCCGGTGGTCCGGGCGGACGGCGAGTCCCTCGACGTGCCAGGTGCGCACGAGGGTCTCGCTCGACTGCGGGTCCGTGAAGCGTCCGGTGTCGCGCAGCGCCTCGGCAGTGCGGGACAGCTGGGTGACGGTCGCCACGTAGCAGACGATGAGCCCGCCGGGCACGAGGGCGTCCGCCGCCGCGTCGACGCACTCCCACGGGGCGAGCATGTCGAGGACCACGCGGTCGACGCTCTGGGGCTCGGTCGCACCGGGGAGCTCCTCGACGAGGTCGCCGACGGTCACCGACCAGTTGTCCGGGACGGCGCCGAGGAACGTGCCGACGTTGCCGCGGGCGATCGCCGCGAACTCCTCACGGCGCTCGAACGACTGCAGGCGACCGGTCGGCCCGATCGCCCGGAGCAGGAAGAGCGAGAGCGCACCGGAGCCGACGCCGGCCTCGACCACCCGGGCGCCCGGGAAGACGTCTGCGAACGCGACGATCTGGGCGGCGTCCTTCGGGTAGACGATGGCCGCGCCGCGAGGCATCGACATGACGTAGTCGTTGAGCAGCGGGCGCAGCGCCAGGTACTCGTCGCCGGTGCTCGCCCGGATCACCGAGCCGTCGGGCTGCCCGATCACGTCGTCGTGCCGGAGCACGCCGCGATGGGTGTGGTACTCGCCGGCGGTCTCGAGCGAGAGCGTCGTGAGCTTGCCCTTGGGACCGGTGAGCTGCACGCGGTCGCCGGCGCGGAACGGTCCGCGGGGCGGGGTGTGCGGCGCGCCACCGGCGGTGTGCGGCAGGGCGACGACGTCCTCCCCCGAGGGCCGCGGGTCGTGCTGGGACTGCTGGGGCTGCTGGGTCTGGTCGGTCATCGGGTCGCCGTCTCGGTACGGGCCGCGAGGGCCGGGCTGGTCAGTTCGACGAGACGGTCGACGTCCACGTCGGCGAGCGTCGTCAGGTGCACGTCGCCGCCGGCGATCTCGGACAGCGGCACGATGTGCTCGACCGCCACGGTCACCGCGCCGGACGCGACGGCGGAGGCGACCCCGGTGGCGGAGTCCTCGATCGCGACGCACGCGGTCGGGTCGACGCCGAGCTGCGCCGCGGCGGCGAGGTAGGCGTCCGGGTACGGCTTCGGACGGTCGACGTCGTCGCCGGCGACGACCACGCGGAAGCCGCGGGCACCGATGGCGTCCGCGGTGACGAGTGCCATCGTGCGACGGGACATCGTCACCAGCGCGGTCGGGATGCCGCGGTCGTGCAGCTCCTCGACGAGCTCACGGGCACCGGGGCGCCAGGGCAGCTCACCGCCCTGCAGACGCTGCGTCACGTAGTCGGTCATCCAGAGGACGATCTCCTCGACCTCCATGTCGACGCCCCGGTCGCGGAGGATCTCGCCCGACCGCTCGAGGCCGCTGCCGACCAGGGACAGACCGTCCTCGTGGGTCCACTCGGCGCCGTACCGGTCGGTCAGCTCGACCTGGGACTGCTGCCAGATCGGCTCGGTGTCGATGATCGTGCCGTCCATGTCCCACAGCACGGCTGCGGGGAGGACGCGTTCGGGGTGCTGGGCGGTCACGGGCGACGAGTCTACCGGGGCGCCGACCGGCCCCGCGGTTCCGCTCGGGGCGGACGGAGCGGTGCCGACGGTCGGCTCCGGCCTATCCTGGGTGACCGACCGTGTCCGGCCGTGCGCGACCACCGCGTGCGCCCTGCTCCACCACCAGGAGGCCCCTCCGTGCCACAGCACTCCCCCTTCAGCGACGGCCGTCTGCTCGTCGTCGCGTTCGAGGGCTGGAACGACGCCGGCGAGGCTGCGAGCGGCCTCGCACGCCGCATCGTCGACGCGCTGGAGCTCGACGAGCTGCGCGAGATCGACGGTGAGCGGTACGTCGACTACCAGTTCAACCGGCCGGAGGTCGGCACCGCCGAGGACGGCTCGCGCGGCATCCGCTGGCCCCGCATCGTGCTGCACGGCCCCGGTGCCGAGGGTCGTCCGGTGATCGGCGCCGCGGGCTCCGAGACCGAGCGCGACGTGTTCGTCCTGGTCGGGCCGGAACCCTCGCGGACGTGGCGCGGCTTCTGTGCCGAGGTCATCGACCTCGCCGACGTGTACTCGATCGATGCGGTCGTGTTCGTCGGGGCGATGCTCGCCGACGTCCCGCACACCCGGCCCATCTCGGTGTTCGTGTCGAGCGAGAACGCCGGTGTCCGTGCCGCGTTCGACGTCGACCGCTCGTCGTACGAGGGCCCGACGGGCATCCTCGGGGTGCTGTCCGACGCGATGGACACCGCAGGGCTCACCACGCTCTCGCTCTGGGCCTCGGTGCCCCACTACGTGCACAACTCGCCGTCGCCGAAGGCGACCCTGTCGCTGCTCGACAAGATCGAGGAGCTCGCGGACGTCACGGTGCCGCGCGGCAGCCTCCTCGACGAGGCCACCGAGTGGGAGGAGGGCATCGACGCCCTCGCCGCCGACGACGAGGACATGGCGAGCTACATCGGCCAGCTCGAGCAGGCCCGCGACACGGTCGACTCCCCCGAGGCGTCGGGCGACGCCATCGCGCAGGAGTTCGAGCAGTACCTGCGCCGTCGCGAGCGCAAGGACGGCAAGGACGGCGGCACCGCCGGCGGCGAAGGCCCGTGGCGGCCCCCGCAGCCGCCGCAGCAGTAGCCGCGACCACCGGACGGACGGCTGACGCAGGGCGGGTGGCCCCGCGCCGAGCGCACCTCAGGCGAGGCGGATGCCGAGCAGCGCGTCGACGAGGTCGACGAGCTCCGGCGTCGCGCGTGTCCCCGCCGCGATCGCGGTGTCGACGGCAGCGACCGCACCCGGGGTGTCGAGGTCGTCGGCGACGCGGGCCCGGATGCGCGCGATCGCCTCGGCGGCGTCGTCCTCGTGACCGGGCGCGTCGCCGGACGCCCACGCGTCCCAGGTCGCCAGACGGGTCGTCGCGCTCGTCAGCTCGCCGTCGAACCACTCCCAGTCGTCCGAGTACCGGTGCGACAGCAGCGCGAGCCGGATCGCGCGCGGATCGGCACCGTCGTCGAGCAGTCCTCGCACGGTGACGAGGTTGCCGAGCGACTTCGAGATCTTCGACCCCTGGTAGGCGATCATGCCCGTGTGCACGAAGGCGTTCGCGAGCGGCTGGTGCGCGAGCGCCGCGGCGTGCCCGGCGCTCATCTCGTGGTGCGGGAAGACCAGGTCGCTCCCGCCGCCCTGCACGCTGATCGGCAGGCCGAGGCGGTCACCTGCGATGACGCTGCACTCGATGTGCCAGCCCGGACGCCCGGGGCCGACGGCGGTGTCCCAGCTCGGTTCGCCCTCGCGCGCGGCGCGCCACAGCAGCGGGTCGAGCGGGTCACGCTTGCCGGGCCGATCGGGATCGCCGCCACGCTCGGCCGACAGCGCGGCCATGGTCTCGCGGTCGAGCCGGCTCTCGTCGCCGAGCGCCCACGCCTCGGTGGGACGGTTCACGTCGAAGTAGACGTCGTCGCCCTCGGAGTCGTCGGTCGGCACGTCGTAGGCGTACCCGGTCTCCTGCAGGTACGCGACGGCCTCGGCGATGCGCTCGACCTCGTCGGTCACGGCCACGAAGTCGTCCGGCGGCAGGACGCGGAGCGCCTCCATGTCGCGGCGGAACAGGTCGATCTGCGACGCGGCGAGCTCGCGCCAGTCGACGCCGTCACGCGTCGCGCGTTCGAGCAGCGGGTCATCGACGTCGGTGGCGTTCTGCGCGTACTCGACCTCGAGCCCGGCGTCACGCCACGCACGGCCGAGCGTGTCGAACGCCAGGTAGGTCGCGGCGTGGCCGAGGTGCGTGGCGTCGTACGGCGTGATGCCGCAGACGTAGAGCGTCGCGCCCTCCGCGCCCTGCGTCGGGTCGACCGGCTTCCCCGCCGCGGTGTCGTGCACCACGGGTCGGGGCGCGTCCCCGGGGACGGACGGGACGGACGGGACCTGCCAGGCCCTCACGGCTGGATCACTCCGAGCGACAGCAACACGATGAGCACGATACCGAGTGCGATCCGGTAGACCACGAAGGGCATGAAGCTGCGCTTGGCGATGTAGTTCATGAACCCGGCGATCACCACGAAGCCGACGACGAAGGCGACCACCGTCGCGACGAGCGTGTCGACCAGGCCGAAGGGGGCGCCGTGGTCGCCGAGACTGGTCGCGGCCTCGTAGAAGCCGGACAGGAACACCGCGGGCACGGCGAGCAGGAACGCGAAGCGCGCCGCAGCTGGTCGGGTGTAGCCGAGCGCGAGGCCCATCGACACGGTGGCACCGGACCGCGAGACGCCCGGCACGAGTGCGAGCATCTGCGCGACGCCGATGAGCAGGCCGCTCCGGAAGGTCATCTGCTCGATCGGCCGGACCTTCCGCCCGACGACGTCGAGCACACCGAGCACCACACCGAACACGATGAGCACGATCGCGACGATCCACAGCGACCGGAAGGTGGTCTCGATCGAGTCCTTGAGCAGGAGCCCCGCGACGCCGATCGGGATCGTGCCGAGGATCACCAGCCACCCGAGCCGCACGTCGGGGTCGCCCTTCGGCACGTCGCGCCGGAACACCGAGCGGAACCACCGCCCGACGATCCGGGTGATGTCCTTCCAGAAGTAGATCAGCACGGCCGTCTCGGTGCCGAGCTGCGTCACCGCGGTGAAGGCGGCACCCGGGTCCTTCGCATCGGGCAGGAAGAGTCCGACGATGCGCAGGTGCGCACTGGAGGACACGGGCAGGAACTCGGTGAGTCCCTGCACGAAGCCGAGGAAGATCGCCTCGAGGATGTGCATCGAGCGGGGCCTTTCGTGCCGGTCGTCACGGGTCGCCGCCGTGGGGCGACCCGGCAAGCTATCAGTACGTGGCGAGCAGGTCGCCGAGGACGCGCCGCCCGAAGGCCAGGGCGTCGAGGGGCACGCGCTCGTCGACCCCGTGGAACATCGCCGGGAAGTCGACGTCCTCGGGCAGGCGGAGCGGGACGAACCCGTACCCGGCGATCCCGAGCCGCGACATCGCCTTGTTGTCCGTCCCGCCGGACAGCAGGTACGGCAGCACGGGGGCGCCCGGATCGTGCCGCTCGAGCGTCGCCCGGACGGCGTCGACGAGCGGCCCGCCGAAGTCCTGCTCGAGCCCCACGTCGCGGTGCGTCATGACGACCTCGACGTCGTCGCCCGCGAGTTCCCGGACCCGATCGAGCACGGCCACCTCGTCCCCGGGCAGGCACCGGAGGTCGACGAGGGCCTCGGCCGTGTCCGGGATCACGTTGTGCTTGTACCCGGCGCGGAGGACCGTCGGGTTCGTCGTCGTGTGCAGTGCCGCGTGGATGAAGCGCGAGGCGGACCCCGTCGCGAGGGCGACCTCGTCCGGCCCGCTCGCGTTCGGGTCCACGCCGAGCAGCCGTGCGATCTCGCGGACCATCGCCTCGGTCGTGTCCGAGAGACGCACCGGCCACTCCTCGGCACCGATGCGCGCGACCGCGGCGGCGACCTTCGTCACGGCGTTGTCCCGCATCACGTGCGACCCGTGCGCCGCCGTCCCGCGGGCGACGAGCTTGATCCACATCAGGGCCTTCTCGCCCGTCTGCAGCAGGTAGGCCCGCTGCCCGCCGAGCGTCACCGAGTACCCGCCGACCTCGCTGATCGCCTCGGTCGCCCCGGCGAAGACCTCCGGGTGCGTGTCGACGACGTGGTGGGCACCGAGGACCCCGCCGGCTTCCTCGTCCGCGAAGAACGCGATGACGAGGTCACGCTCGGGCGCACCCTGCCGTTCCACCACGTCCGCCAGTGCCGTCAGCATCATCGCGTCCATGTTCTTCATGTCCACGGCGCCGCGACCCCAGAGCATGCCGTCGCGGACCTCGCCGCCGAACGGGTCGACGGTCCAGTTCTCCGGGTCCGCCGGCACCACGTCGAGGTGCCCGTGCACGACGAGCCTCGGCTTGTCCCGGTTGCGGCCAGCCACCCGGGCGACGACGCTCACCCGGCCCGGTTCGGACTCGAAGAGCTGCGGCTCGAGACCCAGGGCGCGCAGCCGTGCCTCGACGTAGTGCGCGGCCTCGGTCTCCCCGACCGACTTCCCCTCGCCCCAGTTCGTCGTGTCGATGCGGATGAGGTCCCGCGCGATGGCGGCGGTGGCCTCGAGGTCCGGCTCGGTCGGCAGGGCGTCGCTCATGGCGCCAACGCTACCGGCAGCGCGCGTCGCGGCCGGGCCCGCGCCCCCTGCTCCCCCGTCGTTCCGCGGGACTCGCCCGGGATGCGCGCCCGTGTTCATCGTGCGTTCAGAGCCGTGCTAGTGTCTTCTCTCGGCAGGAACGCCGGGGAAACAGCCCGGAACGACAGCCGAACAAGTGAATCATCACCCTGTCCGGGTGGCGGAATTGGTAGACGCGCTAGCTTGAGGTGCTAGTGCCCGTATTAGGGCGTGGGGGTTCAAGTCCCCCCTCGGACACAAGAAACGGGATGCCCCTGACCTGTCGGTCAGGGGCATTTCTTGTTCGTGCTTCCCGGCGAGCATCGCCATCGCTGCGCTCAGGGCCGGCCGGCGACCGTGCGCATGGTGCGACATCGTCGCCGTCGAACGACAGCCGCCTTGTCGCATTCCACGCGCCCCACTCGGTGCGTGCGCATCGTGCGACATTGCCGCTGTCGAACGACAGCGGTCGTGTCGCAGGACCGGTGCGACCACGCCGTGACACGAACGCACCACGCACCGCGCACCACGTCCCGCGAACCGGACGGGAGGCGCGGGGCAGGCTCGCCCCGCGCCTCCCGTCCGGCTGGTGGTCGTTGCCGGAGTCTCCGCGCTCCGACGGCGCGCAGCCTCGCCTCAGCGCCGCCGCAGGCGGCGCACGAGCAGCACCACGCCGCCGAGGGCGGCGAGCCACCCCCAATTGGCGACGACCGGGTCGAGCAGCTGGTGCCGCCAGTCCCGTCGCGACGACGTCAGGCGTGACGCCACCGGCCGGTTGCCGAGCTCGGCGCGCCACCCGGTCTCGTGCACGACCCGGTCCGGGCGGCCACGGAACGCGTCGGTGACCCGGTGCGTCGCCACGTCGATCCGGTCGCCCAGCACGAGGAGCAACCAGTGCGCGAGTCGTCCCTCGCTGTACCTGGCGTACGCAAACCGCTTCACGACCCCGGCGAGCCCGGAGAGCGGCTGCGCGGTGCCGAACACCGGCGTCACGTGGGCGTGCTCGATCGAGCGTTCGCGGCCCTGAGCACCGGGCTGCTGCTCGGGGACGTCCCAGTGGGCGCCCGAGGCGAGTCCGACCTCGCGGGACAGCTTCGGTACCGAGGGACGGTCGACGAGGTCGAGGTCGCTCCCCCACCCGGGGATGCGCTCGCGGAGCTCCGCCGACGCAGGCACCCGGTGGGGCGGATCGGCGATGTAGGGCGTGTGGTCGGTCACGGGTGTCTCCTTCACGGCACGATCACCGGCTTGATGCAGTCGTCGAGCTTCGACGAGAACAGGTGGTAGGCCTCGTCGATGTGCTCGAGCGGGATCCGGTGCGTGATGATGTCGCTCGGACGGAAGTGTCCGGCCTGGATGTGCTCGAGCAGCCGCGGCCACTGGCGCTTCACCGGCGCCTGGTTCGTGTGGATCGTCAGGCCCTTGTTCATGGCGTCGCCGAACTTCACCGCGCTCGGGATCGGACCGTACGCACCGACGGCCGAGATCGTCCCGCCCTTGCGGACGCCGTCGATGGCCCAGTTCAGCGCTGTCGGGGACCCGCCCTGCAGCTTCAGCTTCGACGTCGTGACCTGCTGCGTGAAGTTGCCGTCCGCCTCGGCACCGACGGCGTCGATCACACTGTCCGCTCCCAGGAAGTCGGTCTGCTGCTTGAGCTCGAGCACGACGTCGTCGACCTCGGCGAAGTTGATCGTCTCGGCGTGCGCGAAGCTCCGGGCCTTCTCGAGCCGGTACTCCAGCTGGTCGACGACGATCACCCGTCCGACGCCCAGGAACCACGCCGACCGGGCCGCGAACAGCCCGACGGGACCGGCACCGAGCACCACGACGGTGTCGCCCTCACGGATCGAGGCGAGCTGCGCCCCGAAGTAGCCGGTGCTCAGCGCGTCGGTCATCAGGAGGGCGTCCTCGGCGTCCAGCCACTCCGGGATCACCGAGGGTCCGACGTCGGCGAGCGGCACGCGGACACGTTCGGCCTGCCCGCCGTCGTACCCGCCCGTGGTGTGCGAGTACCCGTAGATCCCGCCGACGGCCGTGGCGTTCGGGTTGACGTTGTGGCAGTTCGAGAACAGTCCCCTCGCGCAGAACCAGCACGAGCCGCAGTACACGTTGAAGGGCACCATCACGCGGTCCCCCACCGCCAGGCTCGCGACGGACGAGCCGACCTCCTCCACGACGCCGATGAACTCGTGGCCGAAGGTGTGCCCGACCCGGGTGTCCGGCATCATCCCGTGGTACAGGTGCAGGTCGGAACCGCAGATGGCGGCCCGTTCGACCCGGACGACGGCGTCGTTCGAGTGTTCGAGCCGGGGGTCCGGCTTCTCCTCGACGCGGACCCGGTACGGTCCGCGGTAGGTCATGGCACGCATGGGCGCTCCTCTCGCTCGTGACCCCCACGGTCACCGCGGTGCCGTGCGTGCCGACCCAGGACCGCGCGATCTGTGCAGAACGCCCGCGGTCGTCGGGACCGGGCGGACGGACGACCGGGCGGACGGATGACCGGGAGGCGCGGCTCGGGTCCGCCGTGCTGCCCGCTCCGGTGGACGCGTCAGTCCAGGGCCGCAGCGCGCTCCGCCAGGCGGGCCGCCAGCCAGCGACGCGCCGCGGACACCTCGTCGAACACGCCGTCGTCCTGCGCGTCGGCCGCCTCGGCCAGGAGCGCACGGAAGCGCGGGCCGGGCTCGAGCCCCGCGTCCACGAGGTCACGGCCGGTGACGAGTCGCTCGCGACGTCCCGCGACCTGGTCACCCGACATCACCTCCAGCCACGACCACGCCGGACTGCGGCTCGCGGCCGGTCCGCGGCCCTGCGCGTCGGCCTCGCAGACGCGTGCCCACGCGTTCGCGGTCTCGAGTGATCCGCCGAGGCGGCGCAGGAGTCGCCGGGCAGCCGGCACGGACGGCGCCGCATCCGCCGTCGAGTGCGCCACCATGTGCTCACGGACCAGCAGTGTGACCTCCTGCACGACGGACCGCGGTGCGCCGAGTCGACGGAGCAGTGCGGTGGCCGCGGCTGCGCCGGAGACCTCGTGCCCGACGCTCCGGATGCGGACCGAACCGTCCTCGCCCACGACGCGCTGGGTGCCGTCCCCGGCCTTGCCGAGGTCGTGCAGCAGCGCTGCGAGGACGACGACCACGCGCCGCTCCCCGATCACACCGGCCGCACGGCAGGCTCGCGCCGCGGCATCGGCCGCGAGCCCTGCGTGCACGTGCACGGGGCCCTCCGGGTGCCACGTCGGGTCCTGCGGCACGTCGCGGACCGCGGCGAGCTCCGGCAGGTGCCGTTCCCAACCGGTGGCGTGCAGGACGTCGAGGGCGGCGGACTGCTCGTCGCCCTCGGTCATCCGGCGCACCTCGGGCCAGAGCCGCTCGCGCACGATGGCGTCCCACCGGTCGCCGAGGCTGCGGGCCAGTGCGATGGTCGCCGGGTGCACGGTGCAGCCGTACCGGGCGACGAACCGGACCAGTCGGAGGACCCGGAGCGGGTCGTCCCCGAACCGTTCCGACGCGTGGTGCAGGAGTCCGGCGCGGGCATCGTCGATGCCGCCGACGGCGTCGACCAGCTCGTTCCGGACGACGTCCCACGCGACGGCGTTCACGGTGAGGTCCCGCCGGCGCGCCGACGAGGCGACTGCAGCGTCGAGGGCGTCGTCGTCCGCGACCGTGCCGGGCACCACCGCGACGTCGAGGTGCGTGTCGTCGAGGAGGACCTTGCACACCGGGAACGCGGCCCCTGCGGTGACCACGACGGCCCCGGTCGCGCGCAGGACCGCGACGACCGCATCGGTGTCCGCGGCGCCGTGCAGCTCGACGTCGACGTCTGGTGGCCCGACGTCCGGGACCGGCCGGTCGACCTCGCGGAGCAGCGCATCACGGACGGCACCGCCGACGACGAGCGGTCGTCCGACGGTCGACAGCACCGCGAGCAGCGCCTCAGCACCCTGCGGGAGACGGAGCCACCGGACAGCGTCAGCGGGACCGGGGCAACGGTGCAGACCCGCGCCACGGGTCGACGCACAGCGGGGACAGGGGGTGGTGGGCACGGCCGGGCTCCTCGTCGTGGACCTCCGTGCACGGCACCGAGGGAGTCAGTCTGCCGCACCTCGGCCCCGGACGCGACAGCAGACGTGACACAGAACGGACGGGAGGCGCGGTACCGTCCGGTAGCGCGCCTCCCGTCCGTCGAGTGGTGGCGTCAGCTCTTGGAGGCCTCGACGAAGTTGCGTCGCGGATCGGTCTCCTTGATGAGCGAGGTCGCGTCGCGACCGGACACCGCACCGGTGATCCAGCCGATGACGATCCGGACCTTCCGGTTCAGCGTCGGCATCGCGTACACGTGGTACGCGCGGTGGGCCGTCCACGCGAGCAGGTTCGTCATCTTGACGCCCTTGATGTTCGCCGCTCCCTTGCCGACGCCGTACGAGGCGACGGTGCCGATCGACGGGTGGCGGTACTCCTCGAGCGGCTTGCCCGTGATCGTGGCGACCACGTTGTCGGCGGCGACGACGGCCTGGCGGACGGCGTTCTGCGCGTTCGGCGGGTAGTAGGCCGGCTGCTTCTCGGCGGTCAGGTCGGGGACCTGCGCGACGTCGCCGAGGCCCCAGACGCCGGGGACGACCTCGTGGGTGTCCTCGGCCCCGACCTGGAGCTTCGCGTTCGCGGCGAGGTGGCCCTTCGGACCGCGCGGCAGGTCAGACGCGTCGAGGAGCGGGTTCGGCTTGACCCCGGCGGTCCAGACGAGCAGCCCGGCGGCGAACTCGTCGCCGTCCGAGAGCTTGATGACGCCACCCTCGGCGCTCGGCATGGTGGTCTTCAGTCGGACGTCGATGCCGCGGGCGCGGAGCGACTCGAGGGTCCACTTCGACAGCTCCGGGCCGACCTCCGGCGCGACGCGGTCCAGTGCGTCGATGAGCACCCAGCGCGGCTGCTCGCCGGCGAGCGACGGGTAGGTCTTGATGGCGGCCTGCGAGACGTCGAAGAGCTCACCGATCGCCTCGACACCGGTGTAGCCACCGCCGACGAAGATGCTCGTGAGCAGGCGACGACGCTCGTCCTCGTCGCGGGTCGCAGCGGCCTTCGCGATGTTGTCGAGCAGCTTGGCGCGGACGTAGGCAGCTTCTTCGACCGTCTTGAAGCCGACGCCGTACTCCTCGAGCCCGGGGGTCGGGAACGTGCGGGTCACCGAGCCGAGCGCGACGACGAGCTGGTCGTAGCCGAGCGTGCGGTCGTCACCGCCGGCCGTGGCGATCGAGACCGTCTTGTCCTTCGAGGAGATGCCGGTGACCTTGCCCTGGATGACGCGGGTCTTCTTCAGCGCACGACGGAGTTCGAAGGTCACGTCCTTCGGGGCGATGTGCCCGCCCGCGACCTCCGGCAGGAACGGCAGGTACGTGTAGTACGTGTTCTGGTCCACCAGCGTGATCCGCATCGGCACGGTCGCGGCGTGCTTCTGGAGCTGCTTGACCGTGGTGTAGCCGGCGGAACCGCCGCCGAGGACGAGGACGTGAGGGATGGAGTCTGCCATGCACCCGGTCTACCGGAAGTTGCCCTCGGACGTCACCAAGCCGCGCCGCCCCGTCCGCGCTCCGCAACCGGATCAGCCACTCGGTCGTCACCGGCCGCGCGGACGGTCCTGCAGGCGCCACCACGCGGTCTCGGCCAGCTCCGGGCCGGTGAAGACACCGTGCTGGGTCCGGCGGGACTCGGTGAGCGAGAACCGGCGCAGGCGGTACCCGCCGCCGAAGCGGTCGATGATCGCCTCGGGTGACGACTCCGGCGTGCGCTTCACGAGCCACGTCCGGTCGTCCACGGGCTCGATCACCGGCGGTTCCCGATGCGGGAGCGCAGCACGTCGATGCGCTTCTGGATCTGCTCGATGCTCGCCTGCGCCACGGCGGGTCCACCGCTGATCCGACGGAGTTCGGCGTGGATCGCGCCGTGCGGTTCGTTCGCGTGCCGCGACCAGATCGACACGAGTCGTGCGAGCTCGGTCCGCTGCTCCTTGAGCGTCTGGTACATCGGGCGCGCCTCGTCCGGCTTCGGCTTCGGCATGCCGTCCTTCGCGGTGCGGCCCTTCGACCGCTTCGCCTGCGACGCCTGGCGTGCCCGCAGCAGGTCGCGCACCTGGTCGGGTTCGAGGAGGCCCGGGATGCCGATGAAGTCGAGCTCCTCGAGCGAGCCGACCTCGCCCCCGGTGCCGAACTCGCCGCCGTCGTAGAGCACCCGGTCGAACGACGCCTGCGAGTCGAGCGCCTCGAACGGTTGCACCTCGAGCAGGCTCTCCGACGCCCGGTCCTCCTTGTTCGCCTCGGCGACCATGGCGTCCTCGGGGTTGTACATCCCGTCGTCGCTGTCCTTCGGCCGGTCGAGGGCGTGGTCGCGCTCGAGCTCGAGCGACGCCGCCAGCGCCATCAGACCGGGCACGCTCGGCAGGAACACGCTCGCGGTCTCCCCGCGGCGACGAGCCCGGACGAAGCGGCCGATCACCTGGGCGAAGAACAGCGGGGTGCTCGCGCTCGTCGCGTAGACGCCGACGCAGAGCCGGGGCACGTCGACGCCCTCGGACACCATGCGGACGGCGACCATCCACCGGGAGGTGTCCTCGGAGTACGCCTGGATCCGGCTCGATGCGGCTGCCTCGTCGGAGAGGACCACGGTGGGTCGCTCTCCGGTGATCTGCTGCAGGATCCGGGCGTAGGCGCGGGCGGTCGTGGTGTCGGTCGCGATCACCAGGCCGCCGGCGTCCGGGACGCCGCGACGGACCTCGGTCAGTCGCTTGTCGGCTGCCGAGAGCACGGCGGGCATCCACTCACCCTCGGGCGAGAGCGCGGTCCGCCAGGCCTGGGCCGTGATGTCCTTCGTGACCTGCTCGCCGAGGGACGCGGACATCTCGTCGCCCATGCGCGTCTTCCAGCGCATCTGCCCGGCGTAGGCCATGAACAGCACGGGTCGGACGACGCCGTCCTTGAGCGCGCGGCCGTAGCCGTAGTTGTAGTCGGAGATCGAGGTCCGGATGCCCTGCTCGTCGGGGGCGTACTGCACGAACGGGATCGGGGCGGTGTCGGACCGGAACGGGGTCCCGGAGAGCGACAGGCGCCGCGTCGCCTTGGTGAAGGCCTCACGGATGCCGTCACCCCACGTCAGGGCGTCACCGCCGTGGTGGACCTCGTCGAGGATCACGAGCGTCCTGCTGCCCTCGGTGATCCTCTGGTGCACCTCGGGGTTCATGCCGACCTGGGCGTAGGTGATCGCCACGCCCTGGTAGTGGCGCCCGAACATCCCGTCGCCGTTCTTGAACATCGGGTCGATCCGGATGCCCACACGGTCGGCGGAGTCCGCCCACTGCCGCTTGAGGTGCTCGGTCGGCGCCACGACGACGATGCGGTCGACGGTGCCCCGGGCGAGGAGCTCGGTGGCCAGACGGAGCGCGAAGGTCGTCTTGCCGGCGCCGGGCGTGGCGGCCGCGAGGAAGTCGCGCGGCTCGGTCTCGAAGTACTTCGTGAGCGCTTCGACCTGCCAGGCGCGGAGCTTCGACGCGGTGCCCCACGCTGCGCGCTCCGGGAACGCCGGCGACAGGTGCTCGGCGGCCGCGTTGCCCGCGTTCTCCGCCTGGACCACGGCTTCGTCGTGGGGTCGGGCAGCGGCCGTCTCGGCCGGTTCGCCACCGGCCGCGGGGTGCTCCCGCGTCGCCTGGTCGACGCCGTCCGGGGTGTCGCCCCACAGCGTCGCGGGCTGCTGCTCGTCGTCGTGTTCCGCTGCGCTCACTTCAGACGATCCTACCGTCAGGCCGGGTCCTGCCGGGCGTGCGGCGGGCGCTGCTCGGGCGCGCCGCGCACGAGCGAGGCGGGTCGCAGCACGCCGGCACCGAACCGCGCGGCGACCGCGTCGACGGTCGTCTCCGTCTCACGCCACGGCGCGTCGTCGTCCCACAGGGCGTTGCTCGCGGCCGCCGGCACGAGGTTCTCACCCCGGACGCCGATCAGCCGGATCCGGTTGCCCGGGCGGTGCAGGACGTCGTAGAGCTCGACCGCCTCGTGGTGCAGCCGCTTGGCGACGTCGGTCGGCTCGGCGAGCGTCCGGGAGCGGGTCAGCGTGCTGAAGTCGGTGTACCGGACCTTGAGCGCCACGGTGCGCGCCTGGACGTCGGCTCGACGCAGGCGGACGGCGACCTTGTCGGCCAGACGCAGCAGTTCGCGCGCCACGTCGTCGCGCTCGGTGAGGTCGCGGCCGAACGTGACCTCGTGCCCGATCGACTTCTCGCTGACGCCCGTGTCGACGACGCGCGGGTCGCGCCCCCACGATAGGTCGTGCAGGCGCTGTCCGCCAGCGGGCCCGAGGGCGGCGACGAGCGAGGGCAGCGGGGTGTGCGCCAGGTCGCCGACGGTGCGGATGCCCCGGCGCTCGAGCTTCTCCTGCGTCGTCCCGCCGACACCCCAGAGCGCGGACACCGGCTGGGGGTGCAGGAACGCCACGGTGTGCTCCGCCGGCACCACGAGCAGCCCGTCCGGCTTCGAGCGGCTCGACGCGAGCTTCGCGACGAACTTCGTCGAGGCCGCCCCGACGGAGCAGTGCAACCCGGTCTCGCGGAGCACGGCCGCGCGGATCGCGGTGCCGATCTCCCACGGGGTGCCGTAGAGCCGCAGCGCTCCGGCGACGTCGAGGAACGCCTCGTCGATGCCGAGCTTCTCGACCTTCGGCGTGAACTGGCCGAAGACCCGCATCACCGCCGCCGACTTCGCCGCGTACTTCTCGAAGTGCGGTTCGACGATGACCGCGTTCGGGCAGCGTCGCTTCGCCACGGCCATCGGCATCGCGGAGTTCACGCCGTACCGACGGGCCTCGTACGTGGCGGCGGTGACGACGGAGCGGTCCGAGTCGTGCCCGACGATGACGGGGAGCCCGCGCAGGTCCGGACGGTCGAGCAGTTCGACGGAGGCGAAGAAGGCATCCATGTCGACGTGCAGGACCGTCGCCGTCACGTCGTCGACCGGCTGCGCGGAGACGAGGCGGTTCCGTCCGTCCTGCTTGCTCACCTGGCGATGATGCCACGTGCCACCGACACCCGCAGCGCCGTAGCGGGCCGGGCGCCTACGCGAGCGGCCCGAGCTCCGCCGCCGCGATCGTGCGCGCCGCCGAGTCCCGCGTGGACGGGTGGTACTGCCCGGCGCGGACGTCGCGGGTCAGCCGGGCGAGCTCGGACGACGCCCGGAAGGCCGATCCGCCGGCGAGCCGGAGCGCCTCGTCCACGACGTGCTGCGCCGTGTCGACCGTCCGTGCCTTCGTGCCGACGAGCAGCGGGAACCAGCGTGCGCCGAGGTCGTCGGCGTCGTCCACCGAGCGGGCGAGCGACGACACCTGCAGCGTCACCGCGTCCACCGCTCCGCGCAGGTCGGCGACCGCACGCCGCACGTCCGGGTCCTGCGACCGCGGCACCCCGTCGCGCCCCTGCCGTCCGGACACGGCCGCGACGGCCAGCTCGAGCGCCCGCTCGGCGATCCCGACGTACACCGACGCCACGAGCAGCTCGAACGCCGCGAACACCCCGAAGACGAGCGGGTCCTGCGTCGGACCGACGGGGAGCACCCGGACGATCCGCGACGCCGGCACGTGCACGCCGTGCAGCAGGGTCGTGCGGCTCTGGGTCGCGCGCATGCCGAGCGTGTCCCAGTCGTCGAGGTGCTCGACGTCGCCGTCCGAGCGCAGCACGAAGCCGTGCACGAGCCGCGGCTCCGGTCCGCTGGTGTCCTTGCCGAACACGCTGAGCACGTCCCACGCGGGTGCGAGGGAGGTGGACACCTTCGTGCCGGTGAACCGGTAGCCGCCGTCGCCGTCCGGCTCCGCCGTCGTCGACGAGTCGAACAGCACCGCGTCGTTGCCGGGTTCGCTCACCCCGAACGCGAGCAGGTGGTCGTCCGCCGCGTGGTCGGTGACGGTCTGGAGGAACGACCCACCCCGCGCGGTGACGGCGCGCGCCGCCTGCACCCAGACCTGGTGCATCCCGAGCCCCAGCGCGGTCGCCGGTGCGGCCCGAGCGAGCCGCCGCTGCAGGCTGCTCGTCGCGGCGAGCCCGAGCCCGGCGCCGCCCTGTTCGACCGGGACGCCGATCCGGAGCCAGCCTGCCGCGCGCAACTCGTCCAGGTCTTCTGTGCAGAACGTGTTCTCGGCGTCGTACCGCGGGGCGCGGGCGGCGATCCGCTCGAGCAGGTCCTCCGGCAGCGTCCACCCGGGGTCGTCGACCAACGTCATGCGACGAGACTACGGTCGGAGGCGTGTCAGCTCGTCATGCGTGGTCCAGGTACGTCGCGATCGGTGACTCGTTCACCGAGGGGATCGGTGACCCCGACCCCACCGTCCCCGGCGGACACCGCGGCTGGGCCGATCGGGTCGCCGAGGTCCTCGCGGCCCGGACCGACGACTTCTCCTACGCCAACCTGGCGATCCGCGGGCGTCTGCTCGGGCAGATCGTCGAGGAGCAGGTCGAACCGGCTCTCGCGCTCGGCCCCGACCTCGTGACGGTCTCCGCCGGCGGCAACGACATCATCCGCCCGGGCTCGGACCCCGACGAGCTCGCGGAGCGGTTCGACGGCATGGTCGAGCGCCTGCGGAGCGGCGGTGCGAGCGTCGTGCTCTTCACCGGCCCGGACGTCGGCATGACCCCGGTGCTCGGCATGGTCCGCGGCAAGACGGCGATCTACAACGAGAACCTGCACGCGATCGCCCTGAAGCACGGCGCACTGGTCGCGGACATGTGGGCGCTCCGGGTCCTCCGCGACCCCCGGATGTGGGCGCCGGACCGGCTGCACCACTCGCCGACCGGGCACGCGACGGTCGCCGCCGCCGTCCTCGACGCCCTCGGGGTCGACCACGGACTCGACCCGGTGACGCCGGAACCGCTGGAGCCGCGGCCGTGGCGGGAGGCCCGCGTCGAGGACCTCGGGTGGGCGCGCGAGTACCTCGTCCCCTGGGTCGTGCGTCGTCTCAAGCACACCTCGTCCGGCGACGGCATCAGCGCCAAGCGTCCCGACCTGCAACCCGTCGCCGGGACCTCCGACACGCCCTGACGCGAGCTCCGGTCAGGCCGTCGGGCGACGCAGCGTGAGCGGACCGTCGTGGAGCGGCTGGGTGACCCACTCCCCCGATGCCGTGCCGGTACCGGGGTCGAGCCGGAGCCGAGCGGCGTGCGGGGTCTCGACGAACCGGACGACGACCTGCACGGCACCGTCGGCACCGGTCGCGGCGCTCGCGGCGAGCGGTCCCTCGACCGCCCACTCCCCCTGCCCCACCGGGAACGACAGCAGCCCGCCGTCGACGTCGACGGTGAGCCGCCACGCGCCAGCACCGGTGTCGGTGTCGGGCTCCAGCCGGAGCCCCTCGAGCACGCCGTCCGACTCGTACGAACCGGCCGCTGCTCCGGTGAGGTGACCGCCCTGCACCGGGGGCAGCCCGAGGGAGGCGAGTCGCGCCTCCAGGCCGGCGTCCGCGTCGGAGCCGTCCGCGTCTGCGTCGTCCGCCGTGTCGGGGTCGCGCGGCGCGATCGCCGGGAGCAGGTGCTGCCAGGCGGCGTCGAGCACGGCCTGCATGTCGAGCGACTGCCCGGTCAGGGCGAGCACGACGTCCTGTTCGGGCAGGACGACGCAGAACTGACCGTACGCACCGTCCCCGCGGAAGCCGTGCCGGGCCATCCAGAACTGGAAGCCGTAGCCCTGGCGCCAGTCGGGCTCCTGCTCGTCGGGGTTCTCGACCTGCGTGCTCGTCGCGGCGTCGACCCAGTCCTCGTCGAGGATCCGCTGCCCGTCCCACACGCCGCGCTGCAGGTACAGCTGGCCGAGCGCGGCGACGGCGGCCGTGGGTGCGTACGCGCCGCTGAAGCCGAGCTCGGCGCCGGTGTCGTCGCGCTTCCAGGCGAGGTCGTCGATGCCGAGCGGGTCGAGCAGGCGCGGGCGCAGGTAGTCGACGAGCGACCCGCCGCTGGCCCGGCGGACGATCGCGGCGAGCGTGTACGTGCACGGCTGGTTGTACGCGAACACCGTGCCGGGTTCATCGTCCGGGGGCGTGAGGAGGAACCCGCGGACCAGGTCCTCGGGATCGGTGGCCTCCGCCCGCTGCAGGGTCTCCTCGCGGTGTCCGGACGCCATCGCGAGCAGGTGCCGGACCCGGATCCGTCGGCTGCGCTCGTCGGTGACGTCTGCGTCGAACTCCGGGAACCACGACAGGACCGTGGCGTCGAGGTCGACGAGCCCCTCGCGGACGGCGATGCCGACGGCGGCGGCGGTGAAGCTCTTGCTGAGGGAGTACAGCAGGTGCACGCGGTCGGCGGCGTACGGCGCCCACCAGCCCTGGGCCGCGACACGGCCGTGCCGCAGCAGCACGATGCTGTGCGGTTCGACGTCGGGGGTCGACTCGAGGGCGTCCAGGAACGCGGTGACCCCGCGTGCGTCGATGCCGAGTGCGGACGGGGTGCTGCGCGGGAACGTCGTCGTCACGCAGCAGAGCCTACGCGGCGAGCCCCCAGCGCCCGGCGGACGCTGCAGGGGCCGGCCCGGCCGCTGCGGTGGGCGCGGCGGCTGCGGTCGGTCCGGCTGCTGCGGTCGTCTCGACGCCACGGAAGGGGTTCGTCCAGCGCCACCAGAGACCCGGGTCCTCGATGGAGCGCTCGAGTTCGAGCGGCACCGTCACCGGGTCGTGGTGCTCGATGGTGAACCGCACCGTGCCGACGCGCTCGCCGCGGTCGCCGAGGGTCACGCTGTCGAGCCGGGTGCGCGCGGTGACCCTGGTGTCCCCCCACACCAGGACCTCGGCGGCCCGGTCGGCCACGGCGTCGGCGTCGTCGTGCCACGGCGTCGAGTACGTGCCGAAGGTCTGACCGGCGTGCGTCAGCGTCACCACCTGGAAGTTGTCGGCCACCGAGCGGAGCAGCGTGCGGACGTCGACGTCGAGCGACGGGTGGTCCCTGCCGCCGAGCATCACCCCGACGACGGTCACCTGGCGTCCGCCGCGCTGGTACGTGGCGGCGAAGAGCAGACAGGCGCCCGCCTGGTCGAGCGTGCCGGTCTTGATGCCCTCGATCCCGTCGAGGCCGAGGAGCTTGTTCGAGTTCTCGATCTGCCCGGCCCCGGGCACCGTCACCTGCTGCGTGCCGACGATCTCCTTCACGACCGGGTCCGCCAGCGCGAGCTGCCCCAGCCGGACGAGGTCCGTCGCGGTCGACTGGTTCGCCGGGTCGAGGCCCGTCGGCTCGTGGATCGTCGTGTGGTCGAGGCCGTGCGCCTCGAGCCAGGTCGAGGCCGCGCGCTGGTAGGCGCCCATCGACCCGAAGGCCCAGAGCGCCAGGGCGCCGGCGTAGTTGTTGGCCGACTTCATGAGCATGACCTGCATGGTCTGGTACTCGGACAGCTGCAGACCGTCCGGCATCGGAGCGACCTCGCCGTTCTGCGCGAGGTACTCGGCGTACAGCGCCTGCATCTGTGCGTCGAAGCGGATCGTCGGCCCGGACGCCCCGCGGTCGAGGGGCTTCGCGTCGAGCACGACCAGGGCCGTCACGACCTTCGTGATGCTCGCGATGGACCGCGGCTCCGTGTCGCCGCTCGTGCGGAGGCTCTCGGGGAACCCGGTGGCCTGCACCGCGGTCGCGCCGTAGCCCGGGAACCGCAGGTCGGGCAGGGTCGAGGTCGGGGCGGAGTACGTCGTCGTGGTGGCGCTCGCCGGGGCGAACGGCACGACCGCGACGGCCACGAGGTACCCGACGGCGAGCAGGAGCACCGCGACGACGCCGATCGTCACGGGCCTCCGGACGGCGGAGCGGGGGCTGCGGACGGGACGGGGCACGGGAACCGAGGGTAGCGGGCCGTGCCGGGACGTCGGCCGACAGCGGACCGGCAGCCGGCGCCGGCCAGCGGACTCGGGTCGCCCCCGCCGTGTGACGAACACGTAAAACATCGCGCTGCGGCCCCCGTCCGACGTCGGGCTGCCCCTAGCGTGCTGGACATGCACCACGGATCCACCCCGGGCGCCCCGTCGGGCGGCCGCACCACCGCACCGCCCACCGTCGGCCGCACGAGCGCGACAGGGACGACGGACCCGACGAGCACGACGGGCACGACGGCCACGACGCCGGTGCTCCAGCCGGGGACCGGCCCCGTCCGCTCGTCCCGGTACCTGCCCGCCGAGGCGGACCGGGTGCTCTGGGGGCGACTCCCGAACGGCGACGACCGCCCCGTCGTCACGCTCGCGCCCGGCGACGACCTGACGATCGACACGGTGAGCCACGAGGGACTCCTGCCGGACCAGGGCAGCGACCCGGTGGCCTTCTTCGGCCGTCACGGCGTCCCACCCGAGCACGTCCTCGCCGACGCCGTCGCGATCGCCAGGGCGGGTCGCCGCCACCCCGAGCAGGACGGCCCGCACGTCGTCACCGGGCCGATCGCCGTCGAGGGTGCCGAGCCGGGCGACGTCCTCACCATGACCGTCCTCGAGACGCTCCCCCGCGTGCCCTACGGCGTGGTGTCCAACCGGCACGGCCGCGGGGCGCTGCACGGCGAGTACCCCGTCGACGGCACGACCGTCAGCGTCTTCGCCGACGTGGTGCCCGGCGACGACGGCCCCCGCGGCCGCATCCCGATCACGGAGGGCGGCGACCGGTACGCCCGCTTCCCGCTCGCGCCCTTCCTCGGGATCATGGGCGTCGCCACGCCCGGTGAACGGCTGCACTCGGTGCCGCCCGGCCGCCACGGCGGCAACATCGACGTGAACCTGCTGCAGGTCGGTGCGCAGCTGCACCTGCCCGTGCTCGTGCCCGGTGCGCTGGCGTACGTCGGCGACCCGCACTTCGCGCAGGGCGACGGCGAGGTCGCGCTCACCGCGATGGAGGCCTCGCTCCGTGCGACCGTGCGCTTCGACGTGACGCCGGCCGCCGAGGCCGCGCAGCAGTTCGGCGAGCTCGTCTGGCCGCTCGTCGAGACGCACGAGCACCTGGTGCCGACCGGGCTCGACCCCGACCTCGACGAGGCCGTCCGCGCCTGCGTCCGACACGCGATCGCGATCCTCGGCGCCCGGTACGGCATGGAGCCGCACCTGGCGTACGCCTACCTCAGCGCAGCGACCGACTTCGACGTCTCCCAGGTGGTCGACCTGGTCACCGGAGCGCACGCCCGCATCCGCAAGGCCGACTTCGAGGACGTCCGGTGAGCGCCGCGGCACCCAGCGCCGGCGGTCCGTCCGGACCCCCCGGGCTCCTCGACGCCCTCGACGCCTACGAGCGGGCGCTCGCGCAGGACGACCTGGCCGCGCTCGACGACGCCTTCGTCCGCTCCCCGTCGACGCTCCGCGGGGACGACCGCGGGCTGCTCGTCGGCCACGACGCGATCAGCGCGTTCCGCGGGACGCGGGGCGGGATCGCCCCACGGCACCTGAGCCGTGTCGAGGTCCGAGTGCTCGCCGAGGACCTCGCCCTCGTGGTCTCGGTCTCCACGTTCCGCGACGGCGGGTCGGGCCTGCAGACCCAGCTCTGGCGGCGCGACGCCGACGCGTGGCGCATCGAGGCGGCACACGTCACCGGCCGACAGCGCCCCCTCGACACCACGGTCTGGCGCGTCGTCGGCGACCCGCTCCTCCCGCCCACCGGCAGCGGACCCCTCGACGGTCACACGGTGGCGGTGAAGGACCTGTACGCCGTCGCCGGACACCGCGTCGGCGCGGGCAACCCGACGTACCTGCGGGAGTCCGAGCCCGCCGCCGCGTCCGCCGCCGCCGTCGCCGCACTCCTCGACGCGGGTGCGTCGGTCCGCGGCATCGCGCGCACCGACGAGTTCGCCTACGCCCTCACCGGGCGGAACGAGCACCACGGCACCCCGCCGAACGGCGCCGACCCGTCGCGTGTGCCGGGAGGCTCGTCCAGCGGGTCCGCGTCGGCCGTGCGTTCCGGCGCGGCGGACGTCGGACTCGGCACGGACACCGCGGGATCGCTGCGGATCCCCGCCTCGTACCAGGGGCTCTGGGGCCTCCGGACCACGCACGGCGTCGTGGACCGCGCCGGGCTGCTGCCCCTCGCCCCGTCGTTCGACACCGTCGGCTGGCTGACGCGCGACGCCGACACCCTGGTCCGCGCCCTCGACGCGTCGGTGCCGCCGGGTTCCTCGCACGCGTCGGACACCGGTACACCCGTCGTGCTCGCCGAGCTCCTCGCGGCGGCGGACCCGGCGACGCAGGACGCCTTCCGCGCGGTCGCCGGCGACCTGCCGGTCGTGACCCTCGACGACCTCGGGATCCCGCCGCTCGACGACCTGCGTGAGCTCCTGCGACTCGTGCAGGGCGCGGAGGCGACCGCGGTGCACGGCGCGTGGATCGCCGCCCACCCGGGTGCCCTCGGGGTCGTCGTCGGTGCGCGGTTCGCCGCGGCTGCAGCGAACGAAGCGGACCTCGTCGCGGCAGCCCGCGAGCGCTTCCCCGTCGTCCGTGCCGCGATCCGCGAAGCCCTGGCCGACCGGGTGCTCGTCACCCCGACCGCGCCCGGTCCGGCGCCGTCGCTCACGGCCGGCGCGGAGGAGCTCGAGCGCGTGCGGATCGCCACGACCACCATGACCGCGCTCGCGAGCGTGGGCGGGGTGCCCTCGCTGAGCGTGCCGGCGCTCAGCGTCGACGGCGCGCCCGTCGGGGTGTGCCTCACCGGCGGGACCGGCAGCGACCGTGCCCTGGTGACCACGGCGCAGCGGTGGCTGCGCGACGGGGTCGGGGCGAGCCTCCCGGCCGGCGCGGTGTGAACCGTCTGCGCGAGCTGCGCGACCTGAGGGATCCGAGCTCGTCGCGTGGGCCGGAGGGGTCAGACGGTCGGTCGTGCAGCGCGCTGCGCGTGCGTGACCGCCCAGAGGCCCACGGCGCTGGCTGCCGCGACGTTGAGCGAGTCGACGCCGTGCGCCATCGGGATGCGGACCGTCGTGTCGGCCGAGGCGATGGCGGCGTCGGTCAGACCCCGCCCTTCCGTGCCCATCACGAGCGCGACCCGCTCGGGGACGTCGGCGACGAACGCGTCGAGGTCGACCGAGCGGTCGGTGAGCGCCATCGCGGCAAGGTGGAAGCCCTGCGCGCGGAGCTCCTCGCCCGCGGCGGGCCACTCACCGATGCGGGTCCACGGCACCTGGAGCACCGTGCCCATGCTCACCCGCACACTGCGGCGGTAGAGGGGGTCGGCGCAGCGCGGGCTGACGAGCACCGCGTCCGCCCCGAGTCCGGCGACGCTCCGGAACACCGCGCCCACGTTCGTGTGGTCGACGACGTCCTCGAGCACCACGACGACCTTCGCGTCCCGGACGACGTCGGCGACGGACGGCAGCTCCGGGCGGTGCATCGCGGCGAGGGCGCCACGGTGCATCTTGAAGCCGGTCAGGTCCTCGAGCAGTGCGTCGGGTCCGACGAAGACCGGCCCCTCGTGCTCCGCCACGAGCGGCAGCACGCTGTCGAGCCACTTCTCCTGGACGATGACGCTGCGCGGGACGTGCCCGGCGCGGACCGCGCGCTCGATCACGGTGTTCGACTCGGCGATGTAGAGCCCGCCCTCCGGCTCGGTGACCCGGCGGAGCGCCACGTCGGTCAGCCGGGCGAAGTCGTCGAGGCGGGGGTCGTCGAGGGAGTCGATGCGGATGGGGTGCACGGGGCTCGTTCCTGGGAAGGCGGCTGGGCGTTCGGCTGTTGAGGGTACCGTGGACGACGTGCTGACCGACCCGACGACGGACGAGCTCGACCGCGTCGTGGAGCTCCTGGCGGGCAAGCGTGTCGCCGTGCTCTCCGGCGCCGGTCTCAGCACCGACTCCGGCATCCCGGACTACCGCGGCGAGGGGCGCGTGGTGCGGAAGCCGATGACGTTCCAGGAGTTCCGCTCCGACCCCGCGAAGCGCCAGCGGTACTGGGCCGGATCGCACCTCGGCTGGCGCACCTTCGCCGCCGCCCGACCGAACACGGGCCACCGGGCGCTCGCAGCACTCGAGGACGCGGGCATCCTCACCGGCATCGTCACGCAGAACGTCGACGGCCTGCACCTGCGCGCCGGGTCGCGGCGGGTCGTGGAGATCCACGGCTCGATGGACCGCGCGGTGTGCCTGACCTGCGGACAGGTGTTCTCGCGCGCCGACCTGGCCGCCGTGCTCGACCGCGACAACCCGTGGATCGACGAACCGGGCACCGTGCAGCTCCAGCCGGACGGTGACGTCGAGATCACCGACGTCGAACGGTTCCGGGTGCCGGACTGCTCGGTGTGCGGCGGGGTGCTGAAGCCCGACGTGGTGTTCTTCGGCGAGTTCGTGCCGGCCGAGAAGTTCCGCGAGGCGGTCTCGATCGTCGCGGACGCCGATGCGCTGCTCGTCGTGGGCTCGTCGCTCACCGTGAACTCCGGCGTCCGGCTCGTGGACCACGCCACCAGGCGGAAGCACCCGGTCGTCATCGTGAACCGCGGGGCCACCCGCAGCGATCGCCGGGCGGCGGCGAAGCTGGACGCCGGGACGACGGAGACGCTCGAGGCGTTGGCCGCACGGTTGGTGCCGTCCGACGCCGCGTCGTCGGCCGTTCCGTCGTCGGGCGCTGCGCCGGCCGCTCGAGGGGCGTCTGGCAGGATCGACGGGTGACGACGCTCCTCACCCTGGTCCGGCACGGCGAGACCGACTGGAACGCGCAGCGGCGCATCCAGGGCTCGACCGACATCCCCCTGAACGACACCGGGCGCTCGCAGGCCGCGGCCACCGCGCTCCTCCTCGGCCGCCGACGGTTCGACGCGGTCGTCGCCTCGCCGCTGTCCCGCGCGTTCGAGACCGGCGCGATCATCGCCCGGCACCTCGAGCTCCCGGAGCCGACGACGTACCCGGGTCTCGCGGAGCGCTCGTACGGCGAGGCCGAGGGGCTCACCGACACCGAGGTGGCCCGCCGGTACCCGGACGACGTGATCCCCGGACGCGAGTCCCGCTCCGCACTCCTGGCGCGTGCGACCGAGACCCTGGCCGAGATCGCCGTCCGCTTCGACGCCGGGTCGGTCGTGGTCGCGACGCACGGTGCCGTCATCCGCGCCGTCGTGAACGCCGCCGCTCCCGGCACGGCGGACCGGTGGACGACGCCGATCCGGAACGGGTCCGTGCACTCGTTCCGCTGGGACCCCGAACGGTTCCGCGCCGAGCTCGTGCGCTTCGACGACCCGCTCGACGACGTCTCCGAGCAGACCGGCGACGAGTCCTTCGCGGAGCAGAACCCGCTCGAGCGCCGGTAGCGCGGGCAGCGGTCCCTCGCGCGCAGCGGATCGGCCGAGGGTCACCCGCGCGACGGAAGGGCCGCGTAGCGGATCGGCCGAGGGTCACCCGCGCGCAGCGGACCGGTACCCGACCGTTACCCGCGGCCGCGGGATCGACAGGACCCGCCCGGACTAGGCTCCGCTCCACGGGCGACCCGACCACCGCCCGGTGGTGATCGCACCCGTGCGCGAGGAGGGGCCGTGACGAACCAGGGACCGGCGGACGACCGCGTCGACCCGACGGACGACCTCGACCGGGCGTTCGGTCCCGAGACGGCCTCGGTCACGACGGCGTCCACCGGTCAGCGGTTGCGACGCGGCACCGTCATCACGCTGTCCTTCGTCGCGGCCGGTGTCGTCATCGCCGTCGTGCTCTCGACCATCGTCGGCAGCATCCAGACCGGGGTCGGCGGTGTGTTCCCCCGTCCGCAGGCAGCGCTCGACCGGTTCCGCACCGCGGCGACCGAGGTCGCGGGGGTGCGCGCCGTCCGCGACGAGGAGACGACGCGGGACTCCCTGGCGGCGTACCGGGTCTCGGCCGTGGTCGACGCGGCACCGGGGCTGTCCCACGGCCAGCAGGTGGACATCACCCGGGCACTCAGCGCGGCGGCCGCCGACGCGGACGGCAACGGCGTCGTCGTGTCGGCGGAGGTCCGGTTCGACACCATGGTGATCGGGGTCACGACGGACGCCGAGGTCACGCGCCAGCGACTCGAGGTCGCCAGGTCGGTGGCGGGGATCGGCGGTGTCGTCGCAGTGCGGTGCGACTGGGCCACCGACGCGCCGTCGGACGACACAGCCGCGCAACGGGTCGAGCTCGTCACGGCCGCCACCGACGTCGCCCTCGCGGCGATCACGGACGTCGCCCAGCGCGCGACGCACGACGTCTTCCCCGACGCCGGCGTCAGTGCGCGCCAGCCGTCCTGACGACACGCTCCGCGTCGTCCGCAGGGTCGGCCTCTGCGGTCCGCACGGCGGCTCCCGTCACCCGCGCTGCCGACCCGCGACGGCCTGCTCGACCGCGCGCGTCACCTGCTCCGCGGAGTCCTGCCACCGGAACCGTGCCGCCCGCTCCAGCGACGCCCGTGCGGCCTCGTCCCAGCGACCCTCGAGTCGGCGCACCGCAGCGGCGACCGCGGACGGCGAGGACGGATCGAAGTACTCGGCCGCGTCCCCGCCGATCTCGCGGAAGATCGGGACGTCGCTGACGACCACGGGTGTGCCCACGCCCATCGCCTCGACCAGGGGGATGCCGAAGCCCTCGTCGAACGAGGCCGTCGCCAGCGCCGTCGCGCCCCGCAGGGTCGTCAGGTACTCGTCGTCCGACGCACCATCGTGGAACACGATCGACCCGGACGGCGCCAGTGCCTCGAGCCGACGGCGATCGGCATCGGACACCCGTGACATGCAGTGCAGCGTCCAGTCGGCGCCGAGCAGGGGCAGTGCGGCCGCGAGCGTCTCGACGTTCTTGTACGGCATGAACGACCCCATGTAGACGAGCGTCCGGGAACGTCCGGCAGCGGGGTCGCGCGGCGTGGCGGGGTCGGCCGCGTTGTACGCCACGGTCACGGGACGCTTCGTCAAGCGGTGCCGCTCGATGAGCCCCGCGGTGGTCTCGGACACGGTGACGACGCCGTCCGCACCGTTCAGCAGCGCCCGCTGCGGCGCCCAGCTCAGGTGGAAGAGCCGCCACCCCAGTCGGATCGGCCACGAGAACTCCCGCGGAGGCGTGCGGTTCCGGTAGTAGATCAGGTCGTGCAGGGTGAGCACGAGCGCGTAGCGACGGCCGCGCGACCCCATGGTCTGCATCGGCGAGAACACCGCGTCGAGTCCGAGTCGGTTCACCGCCCGGGCGACGAACGGCTCACCGGCGTCGGTCGGTGCGGGGATCCGCTCCCACGGGATGCCGTCGGGCAGGGACGCGAGCTGCCGTTCGTCGTGCACGAGCAGCACGTGGTCGTGCCGGTCGGGCAGGTGCGCCACGATGCCGGCCGTGAAGCGGCTGATGCCGTCGTGCCGACCGATCCGGACGTAGCGGCAGTCGATGCCGATCCGCAGGCGCCTCACGACGCGGGCTCCCCCGCGTCGGCGACCGTCCGGGTCGTCCGTCCGGACCCGCGCTTGGCGCCTCGAGCCGTCCCCCGCCCGGTCCGACGCGACCCCGGAGTGTCGGCCATCCGTCGGAGCACCGCGTCGGCGGCCGCCCCGGGGGTCTCGTAGTGGACGAGGTGTCCGACGTCGGGGACGACGACGAGTTCGGCGTCCCGGAGCCGTGCGGCCAGCGCCCGCTGCTCCGGCAGCGCCGTGATGTCGTCACGCTCGGCTGCGACGAGCAGTACCGGGACCTCGATGCGGTCGGCGAACTCGGAGACGTCGTGCGTCACGGAGGTCCGGAACGCCTCGAGCACGCTCGTGCGGTTCGCGAACGCCGAGAAGTACCGGTCGTGCTGGTCGTGCACCCACCGCCGCAGGTCGCGGTCACCGGACTTCAGCATCGCCAGGCTCATCGCCCGGACGATCGCCCCGTTCCGGAGCAGCCCGAGCCCGAGCGCGCGTGGCAGCAGGGCGCCGGCGCGGTAGTAGCCGATCGCGATCCCGGTGCCGATGGCGCGCGGCCCCTGCAGTGCGGGCGCAGCGATCGGGTTCACGAGCACGAGGAGACGCGTGTCGAGTCCGGCGGCGACGGCGGCCGCCGTCACGATCGACCCGAACGAGTGTCCGAGCACGACCGTGTCGGCGTCGAGGCCGAGCGTGCGGTGGAACGCGGTGAGCCAGGCGACGTACGAGTCGATGTCGGACACCGGCAGGGGGTCGGATGTCCCGAACCCGGGCAGGTCGGGGACGACCACGCGCTTGCCGAGCAGGTGCGCGGCGATCGTCTCGAGGCCGTGGTGGTCGCCCCGGAAGCCGTGCACGGCGAGGACCGTCTCGGTCGCGTCGGCGGGCCCGTACTCCCAGTAGTGCGTGGTGCGGCCGTCGACGGCCACGGCCCGGTGCACGACGGGCGTCGCGGCGACGAGCGACTGGTACGGGGAGATCACGGGGGGTTGCATCGCGGCCAGTCTACGAAGCGGCGCCCGGCGGGGGTGCGCCCCGCGCCCGGCTGTGGACGACGGCCAGCGCACGGGGCGCTGTGGAGGGGCGCCGCGCCTCCCGGCCGACCTGCCGGAGGACCTGCGGGACGTGTCGACCACCGCCCGGCCGACCCGCCGTCCGGCCGCGCGACGCGGTCGGGGTCCCGACCCGCGGACAGCAGCAGGAGCACGCGCCTACTGTGGCCGGAGTCGGGCCACGTCGCCGGCCCGCCGACGACGAGGAGCACGCTTGACCTTCACGGCCCCGATCCAGCTGCCCGGCCTGACCCTGGACCCGCAGTGGTACAAGCGCTCGGTCTTCTACGAGTGCATGATCCGTTCGTTCGTCGACTCGAACGGCGACGGCATCGGGGACATCCAGGGCGTCATCGGGAAGCTCGACTACCTGCAGTGGCTCGGGGTCGACGCGATCTGGCTGCCGCCGTTCTTCCAGTCGCCGATGCGCGACGGCGGGTACGACATCTCGGACTACAAGGCGATCCTGCCCGAGTTCGGCACCCTCGACGACTTCCGCGAACTCGTCACGAAGTCGCACGAGCGGAACATGCGCATCGTCATCGACATGGTGATCAACCACACGTCCGACCAGCACGAGTGGTTCCAGCAGTCCCGTGAGGACCCGGACGGCCCCTACGGCGACTTCTACGTCTGGCGCGACACCGACGAGCACTACGAGAACATCCGCATCATCTTCGTGGACACCGAGGAGTCGAACTGGACGTTCGACCCGGTCCGTCGACAGTTCTTCTTCCACCGGTTCTTCTCGCACCAGCCCGACCTGAACTTCGAGAACCCGGCCGTCGTCGAGGCCGTCTACGAGGTCGTCCGCCACTGGCTCGACCTGGGTGTCGACGGGCTGCGGCTCGACGCGATCCCCTACCTGTTCGAGTCCGAGGAGGGCAACGGCGAGGGCGAGCCGGAGACGCACGAGTTCATCAAGAAGCTCCGCGCGATGGTCGACGACGAGTACCCCGGTCGTGTCCTGCTGGCCGAGGCGAACCAGTGGCCCCGCGAGACGGCGGCGTTCTTCGGCACCGACGAGGAGCCCGAGTGCCACATGGCGTTCGACTTCCCGGTGATGCCGCGCATCTTCTACTCGCTCCGCGCGCAGCACGCCGCCGAGCTCAAGGCGATCCTGTCCGAGACGCTCGACGTGCCCGAGAAGGCGGCGTGGGGCGTGTTCCTCCGCAACCACGACGAGTTGACGCTCGAGATGGTGAGCGAGGAGTACCGGCAGGCGATGTACGGCTGGTACGGCTACGACCCGCGGATGCGGTCGAACATCGGCATCCGCCGCCGCCTCGCCCCCCTGCTCGACAACTCCCGTGCCGAGCTCGAGCTCATCCACGCGCTGCTGTTCTCGCTGCCCGGATCGCCGTTCCTGTACTACGGCGACGAGATCGGCATGGGCGACAACATCTGGCTGCCCGACCGCGACTCCTCCCGCACGCCGATGCAGTGGACGCCGGACCGCAACGCTGGCTTCTCGACCGCCGACCCGGGCAAGCTCTACCTGCCCGTCGTGCAGTCGCTCGTCTACAACTACGCGCAGGTGAACGTCGAGGCGCAGCTCGCACAGTCCCGCTCGCTGCTGCACTGGGTCCGCAACGTGATCCACGTCCGCAAGGCCCACCCGGTGTTCGGCATGGGCTCCCTGCACGTGCAGGACACGACGAACGAGTCGGTGCTCGCGTTCGTCCGCTCGTGGGAGGGCTCGGGGCAGCAGTTCGGGCCGTCCGCCGAAGACGTCCTCTGCGTGTTTTCCTTCGCCACGAACCCGACGTCGGTGACGATCTCGGCACCGGAGTTCGCCGGTCGGCCGCTCTACGACCTGTTCGGCGGCGGGTCGTTCCCCTCGTTCGACGAGGAGGGCACCGTGACGCTGACGATGGGGACGCAGTCGTTCTACTGGCTGCACGTGGGCGCGCCGGTCGGCGTCTAGGCACGGTCGCCACCTCGGTCCCCCGCGCGGTCACCGGCTCCGGCCGGTGGCCGCGTCGTCGTGACTGCCGGTGGCCGCGTCGTCGTGTCCGTCGGTGGCCGCGTCCTCGTGTCGGCCGGGAGGCGTGGCTCGCCCCCGGCAGGCGGGTCGCGTGGAGCGTGTCGGTACGTCCCGTTAGCCTCGTCGCGTGACGTACTCCGCAACAGCGCTCGACACGCCCGCACCTGCCGCCGCGGCGGTGCAGGACCTCAGCGGTCGCCCGTGGTGGCACGCCCTCGGCGTGTTCGACCTCGAGACGACCGGTGTCGACGTCGAGACCGCCCGGATCGTCACCGCGCACGTCGGTCTGATCGACATGACCGGCCGCTCGATCGTCGAGGGCGCCTGGGTCGCCGACCCGGGCATCGCCATCCCCGAGGGCGCGGCGGCCGTGCACGGCTACACCACCGAGCGTGCGCAGGCCGAGGGGCGTCCCGCCGGCGAGGTCGTCGCCGAGATCGTCGCCGCGGTCGAGGCCGTCTTCGCCCGGGGCATCCCGCTCGTGATCTACAACGCGCCGTACGACCTGACCGTGCTCGACCGCGAGGCCCGTCGGCACGGGATCGCCTCCCCCGTGATCGGCAACGTCGTCGACCCGCTGGTGATCGACAAGGCGCTCGACACCTACCGCAAGGGCAAGCGCACGCTCGAGGCCGCGTCCGAGCTGTACGGCGTGACGCTGTCGGACGCGCACGACGCCGGCGCTGACGCCATCGCTGCCGGGCGTGTCGCGCAGGCCATCGCGGCGAAGTACCCGGAGGAGCTCGGTGTCTCCGCGGAGGAGCTCCACCGCAAGCAGGTCGGTTGGTGCGCCGAACAGGCGACCTCGTTCCAGGACTACATGCGGAAGAAGCGCGACCCGTCCTTCAGCGCCGACGGTCGCTGGCCGCACCGCAACGGCTCGTAGCGCTCGCACGCTCCCCACCGCGCTGCGCCGCGTGCATCGCGCTGAGCGCTGCCCGCGGTCGCCCGTCGCCCGTCGCCCGTCGCCCGTCGCCCGTCGCCCGTCGCCCGAGTCGAACCACGGAACCGACGTCGAACCAGGTCGGCGCGTTGGTTCGATGTCGGGAACCTGGTTCCGTACGGCCATTCCCCCGGCCGCAGCTGTGCGCGGGCACTCCGAACCGCGACGCACCGCACCGCCCAGCGGCATCCGAGTCGAACCACCTTCCCGACATCGAACCAGGCCGCGGCGCTGGTTCGATGTCGAGAACGTGGTTCGGAACACGCCGACGCGTCGGCAACCCGCCCGACGCAGAACGGGCGGCCCTCCCGCAGGAGGACCGCCCGTCCGAGCGCGAACGCGGACTTACTTGCTGAAGCCCTTGAAGCGCTGGTTGAACTTCTCGACGCGACCGGCCGAGTCGAGGATGCGCTGCTTGCCCGTGTAGAACGGGTGCGACGCGGACGAGATCTCGACGTCGATGACCGGGTAGGTCGCACCGTCGAGCTCGATGGTCTTGTCGCTGGTCGCGGTCGAACGCGTCAGGAACGTCTCACCGGAGGCCAGGTCGCGGAAGACGATGGCGTTGTACTCGGGGTGGGTGTCGGTCTTCATGGAGATTCCTCGGTTGGAGATGGTGGGAGATGCGCGGACGGCCGGTTCGAGCGGACTCGATCGGGACCCCCGCGCGGGAAGTCTGCGGCGTGCGCCAGCCGTCCACGTTACCAGACGACGGGCCGGATCGGGAGCGTCAGGCTGCGCGCGCCGTGTACCGGCCAGCGTCCTTCGACACGGTCAGCTCGACGCCGAAGGCCTGGGAGAGGGTCGGGGCGGTGAGGACCTCGTCGATCGGACCGGCGGCCTGCACGGCGCCGTCGGCGAGCACCAGGGCGTGCGTGAAGCCCTCGGGGATCTCCTCGACGTGGTGCGTGACGATCACGATGGCCGGTGAGTCGCTGCTCTGCGCGTAGCCGCCGAGCGTGCGCACGAGGCTCTCGCGTGCGCCGAGGTCGAGCGAGGCCGCCGGCTCGTCGAGGAACAGCACCTCGGGGTCCGTCATGACGGCGCGGGCGATCTGCACGCGCTTCTGCTCGCCGTCGCTCAGCTCGCCGAAGGTGCGGTCGGTGAAGTCACCGAGGCCCCACTCGTCGAGCACACGCTGGGCACGGCGGACGTCGAGCTCCTCGTACTCCTCGTTCCAGCGCCCGGTCACCGAGTAGGCGGCGGTCAGCACGACGTCGACGACCTTCTCGGTCACCGGGATCCGACGGGCGAGGGCGGTCGACGCGAAGCCGATCCGGGGACGCAGCTCGAACAGGTCCGCGCCGCCGAGCTCGGTCCCGAGCACCTCGACGCTGCCCGAGGTCGGGAACGTCTGGGCACCGGCCACCTGCAGCAGCGTGGTCTTGCCCGCACCGTTGGCACCGAGCACCACCCAGCGTTCGTCGTCCTGCACCTCCCACGAGATCCCGTCGAGGATGGTGGCCCCGTTGCGGACCACGGAGACGTCTGACAAGCGCACGACCGAGGGCATGGCTCCAGCCTACGGCTTCCGGGCGAGCACCTCGTCGTAGACCTGCCGTGTGCGGTGCGCGATCGCGTCCCAGGTGAACTCGCTCTCGACGCGCAGGCGTCCGGCGCGGCCCATGAGCCTCGCGAGCCCCTCGTCGGCCAGGACCTCGTCGAGGGTGCGGGCCAGGTCGGCGACGAAACGGTCGGGGTCGTTCGGCGTGCCCGTGCCGTCCTGCGCCTGGTCGATCGGGACGATGCGCCCGGTCAGCCCGTCGGCGACGACCTCCGGGATGCCCCCGGTCCTCGTCCCGACGACCGGGATGCCGCACGCCATCGCCTCGAGGTTCACGATGCCGAGCGGCTCGTAGATCGACGGGCAGACGAACACCGTGCCCGAGGACAGGACGTTGACGACCTCCTGGTGGGACAGCATGCGATCGATCCACACGACACCGTCGCGCTCCTGCCGGAGGGACTCGACGAGTCCGGTGACCTCGGCCATGATCTCGGGGGTGTCGGGCGCGCCGGCGCACAGGACGATCTGCACGTCCGACGGCAGCGACGCCACCGCACGGAGCAGGTAGGGCAGCCCCTTCTGCCGGGTGATCCGGCCGACGAACACCACCGAGCGGCGCGACGGGTCGATGCCGAGGGCGCGCACGGCGTCCTCGTCGACCGTCGGCTTCCACTCGTCGATGTCGATGCCGTTGTAGACGACGTGCACCTTCGCCGGGTCGATGGACGGGTACGAGCGCAGGATGTCGGCGCGCATGGCCTTGGAGACGGCGATCACACCGTCGGCCTGCTCGAACGCCTCGCGCTCCATCCAGCTCGACAGGCGGTAGCCGCCACCGAGCTGCTCGGCCTTCCAGGGGCGCAGCGGCTCGAGACTGTGCGCGGTGACCACGTGCGGGATGCCGTGGGTGAGCTGCGCGATGCGCCCCGCAGCGTTTGCGTACCAGGTGTGGGAGTGCACCAGGTCGGCGCCCTCGACGTCGGCGGCGATGCGGACGTCGGTCCCGAGCGCCTGCAGCGCACCGTTCGCGTTCTCGAGGCCCTCGGGCGTGCGGTAGGCCCACACGCCCTCCTCGTCGCGGTACGCCCCGAAGGCACGCACGCGCACGTCCGTGTCCGTCCCCGACCGCAGCGCAGCCGTGAGCTCAGCCACGTGGACACCCGCTCCGCCGTAGACCTCCGGCGGATACTCCCTGGTCAGTAGATCGACTCGCACGGACTCAACGTAACGGGTTCACTGTCCGGACGCCTACTGTGAACCACATGGCACCAAAGAAGGTATTCGGCATCGTCCTCGCCGGCGGCGAGGGCAAGCGGCTCATGCCGCTCACCGCCGACCGCGCGAAGCCCGCAGTCCCGTTCGGCGGCAACTTCCGCCTCATCGACTTCGCGCTCTCCAACCTGGTCAACTCCGGGTTGCAGAAGATCGTCGTCCTGACCCAGTACAAGTCGCACAGCCTCGACCGCCACGTGGCCGAGACCTGGCGCATGGAGGGCCTCCTCGGGTCGTACGTCGCGTCGGTGCCGGCGCAGCAGCGACTCGGCAAGCGGTGGTTCGCCGGGTCGGCGGACGCGATCCTGCAGTCGCTCAACCTGCTCCGCGACGAGCGCCCGGACATCGTGGTCGTGGTCGGCGCCGACCACGTCTACCGGATGGACTTCCACCAGATGATCGAGGCCCACATCGCCTCCGGCCGCAGTGCCACGGTCGCGGCGATCCGGCAGCCCATCGGGCTCGCCGACCAGTTCGGCGTCATCCAGGTGGACCAGGACGACCCGACCAGGATCGACGCGTTCCTCGAGAAGCCGAAGGACGCCGTCGGCCTGACCGACTCGCCCGACGAGATCCTCGCGTCGATGGGCAACTACGTGTTCAACGCCGACGCCCTCGTCGACGCGGTGCTCCGCGACGGGCAGATCGAGTCGAGCAAGCACGACATGGGCGGCGACATCGTGCCGGACTTCGTGGCCCGCGGCGACGCCGGCGTCTACGACCTCCAGCGCAACGACGTGCCCGGCTCGAACGACCGCGACCGGTACTACTGGCGCGACGTGGGCACGATCGACTCGTTCTTCGACGCGCACATGGACCTCATCGCGCCGGTCCCCGTCTTCAACCTGTACAACCAGGACTGGCCGATCTTCAACCAGCAGACGAACCTGCCGCCGGCGAAGTTCGTGCGCGACGCGAACGGCAACACCGGCTCGACGGTCGACTCGATCGTGGCGCTCGGCTGCCTGCTCTCCGGAGCCCAGGTCGAGCGCAGCGTGATCGGCCCGTGGTGCGGCATCGACTCCGGCGCGAAGGTCCTCGACTCGATCGTGTTCGAACGCGCGTCCATCGGGGCCGGCTCGATCGTGAACCGCGCGATCCTCGACAAGGACGTGGTCATCGCGCCGGGCGCGCAGGTGGGCGTCGACCGGGAGGCGGACGAGGCCCGCGGCTTCACCGTCACCGAGTCGGGCATCACGGTCGTCGGCAAGGGCGTGCGGGTCGAGGCCTGACCCACGGATCACACCGGCCTGGAGGCGCGGCTGACGTCACGGACGTCGCCGCGCCTCCCGCTGTCGGTACCGTTGGTCCGTGCCCCGCTTCCTCGTCGTCCTCGATGCCGATTCCACGCTGCTCGAGGACGAGGTCATCGAACTGCTCGCCGACCACGCCGGGACCCGGCCACAGGTGCAGGCGGTGACGGAGCGCGCCATGCGCGGCGAGATCGACTTCGCCGCGAGCCTCCGGGAGCGGGTCGCGACCCTGGCGGGCCTCCCGGCCGACGTCTGCACCCGTGCGCAGCAGGCGGTCCGCGTGACGCGGGGTGCCGAGGAGCTCGTCCGCGGCGTGCACGCCGCCGGGGGTACCGTCGGTGTCGTCTCCGGCGGCTTCCACGAGGTGCTCGACCCGTTCGCCTCCCGGCTCGGCCTCGACCACTGCCGGGCGAACCGGCTCGAGGTCGTCGACGGCACGCTCACCGGCCGGGTGCTCGGCGACGTCGTCGACGCCCACGCGAAGGCGGCGACGCTCCGCGAGTGGGCGCAGGCGGACGGCGTGGACGCCGCGCACACCGTGGCGGTCGGCGACGGCGCGAACGACCTCGAGATGATGCGCGTCGCGGCGCTCAGCGTGGCGTTCGACGCGAAGCCGCGCGTGCGCGAGCAGGCCGACGTCGCGGTCGTGGACCGCGACCTGTCCGTGGTGCTCGCGACGCTCGGCCTGCGCGGCTGAGCCGGAGCTCGGCCGGCCGTCCCCGAGGCTCGGGGTCGGCGACCGATCTCGTGCCGGAGGGCGCGAAACCCGTCGCTGGTCCCGAGACTCGGAGGCGTACGTCCGGGTCCCGGGACGACGCAGACGGGCTAGTGACCCATCCCGAGTCCGCCGTCGACCGGGATCACCGCACCGGACACGTAGCCGGCGCCGTCGCTCGCCAGGAACAGCGTGGCGTCGGCGACGTCGTCGACCGTGCCGTACCGGGCCGCCGGGATCTGCTTCTTGAACTCGGCCTGCAGCTCCTCGGGCAGCGCCGCGGTCATGTCGGTCTGGATGAACCCGGGCGCCACCACGTTCGCGGTGATCCCCCGGGAGCCGAGCTCGCGCGTGATCGAGCGGGCCATGCCGACGAGTGCGGCCTTCGACGAGGCGTAGTTCACCTGGCCGACCTGGCCGTACGCGCCGACGACGCTCGACATGAGCACGATGCGGCCGAACTTCGCCTTCATCATCCCCTTGGTCGCGCGCTTGACGACCCGGAAGGTGCCGGTCAGGTTCGTGTCGACCACGCTGGTGAAGTCCTCCTCCGACATGCGGAGCAGGAGCTGGTCGTTCGTGATGCCGGCGTTCGCGACGAGGACCTCGACCGGTCCGAGCTCGGCCTCGACCTGCGTGAAGGCCGCGTCGACGGAAGCGGAGTCGGTGATGTCGGCGGCGACGGTGAGCGCTCCCTCGGGGCCGCCCTGTCCGCTGCGGGAGGTCACGGCGACGCGGTGTCCCTCGGCGACGAACCGCGCGGCGAGGGCGTGGCCGATGCCGCGGTTGCCGCCGGTGACGAGGACGGTACGGGGGGTGGTCATGATCGCTCCGTTCGAGTGTGGTGACGCGGCGTGCGCCGGTCCGACAGCGAGGCCGTCGGCCGCTGGACACGCCCGGACGAGCGTACCGGAGCCGTTCCCCGCAGCTGTCCCCCGCGCGGCGGGTCAACTGTCGGTGGTCCGGGCTTAGGCTTGACCCTGGCGAATGGAAGAACACCGTATGAAGTCGACGCAGCGCCGGTTCCACGCGACGCACACCCACTCCGGGTCCACGCAGAGCATCACGTCCCTGCCTGACTCCCCCGAGCTGGACCGGGCACACCGCCTGTCCAAGTACGTCTGGCAGATGGCCGTGCGCGTGGTGTGCTTCATCGGCGCGGTCCTCATCTGGACGACCTGGCACACCTGGCTCGCGGTCATCCCGATCGTGCTCGCCGCGGTGATCCCGTGGGTCGCCGTCATCCTCGCGAACGCCGGCAGCCAGGCCGAGAGCGACATCGTGGCACCGGCCGGCGCCATCGAGCTGTACGACGCCGTCGACCCCCGGCTCCGCGAGCAGCAGGAGGACGCCAGGGCCGAGGCCTACCGCGCCGAGCAGGAACGCCTGCGCGAGCAGGCCCAGCATGCGCAGGAGGAGTGGCAGCGCAACGGGGACCGTTCCCGTGTCTGGTCCACGAAGTCCCGGACGCGACGCTGATGGGCGCGACCTTCGACCTGTTCACGGAGCCCGGCTCCACCCCGGTCTGCTCCCGCGCGGGGTGCACGAACACCGCCGAGTGGCGGATCAACTGGCGGAACCCGCGCATCCACGCCGTCGACCGGGTCAAGATCTGGGCCGCGTGCGAGGAGCACTGCGACTTCCTCGCCGACTACCTGCGCTCCCGCTCGTTCCCGGTCCGGGTGACCGGCATGCACGAGGACGTCGACAGCCTCGACGACGTCCGCGCGCGTGAGGACGCCCCGAAGAACGACGTCGGGGTGCGCTCCACCGGCACCGGACGATGACGGACGAGTTCGACCCCACGGCCCGCTACGGCCGGAAGCACGCCGCGAAGCTGCAGCGCGACGACGCGTCCGACCGTGGTGCCGCGTCCGTCGGCCTGACCGCGGCGGACGGCCCGACCGTCGGCTGGGCCTTCGTCCGGAGCCGTCGCTGGCTCGGGTACTTCGCCATCGCGGTGGCGTTCGCGATCATCTGCGCGCTGTTCGGGATGTGGCAGTGGGACCGCCGCAACGAGGCGGTCCGGCAGAACGAGCAGATCGCGCAGAACTACGACCACACCCCGGTTCCGCTCGACCAGGCGCTCCCCCGGGCCTCGTCGTGGGACGACGACCAGCAGTGGCTCCGCGTCGAGGTCACCGGCCGGTACGACGTCGACGACCAGCTCCTCGTCCGGAACCGGGTGCACAACGGGCAGCCCGGGTTCGAGGTCCTCACCCCGCTCGTGACCGCCGACGGTCGCGCGTTCGTCGTCGACCGGGGCTGGGTGCCGACCGGCAACCGGCAGGACGCGCCGGACAGCGTCCCCGCTCCCCCGAGCGGCGAGGTGACCGTGACGGCGCGCCTGCAGCAGAGCGAGCCGCGCATCCCGGGGCGCACCGATCCGTCGCACACCGACCAGGTGCAGTCCGTGACACTCGCCGACGTCGCGGACAAGGTGGGCACGCCGATCTGGACCGGTGCCTACGGCCAGCTCGCGTCCGAGTCGCCCGCGCCTGCCGAGTCCCGCCCCCTCGGCTGGGACCGACCCTCTGCCGACACCGGCCTGCACCTCAGCTACTTCATCCAGTGGTTCCTCTTCGCCGCGGGCAGCTTCGGCTTCCTGGGCTACGTCATGGTGCAGGAGTACCGGAACCTCAACCAGGACGACCCCGAGGAGCGCGAGCGTGCCCTCGAGCGCCAGCGGCGGAAGGACGCCAAGCCGCGGTCCGACGACGAGGTCGAGGACGAGCTGCTCGGCGCACAGCGCTGACGCAACGGGAGGTGCGGTGCCGGCCGGCACCGCGCCTCCCGTCCGTCAGAGGTGGCTAGGCGAGCTCGACGAGCTCCGCGTAGTCCTTGTTCCAGTGGTCCTCGGTGCCGTCCGGCAGCAGCAGGACGCGCTCCGGGTTGAGCGCCTCGACCGCGCCGGCGTCGTGCGACACCAGGACGACCGCGCCCTCGTAGCCGGCGAGGGCACCGAGGATCTCCTCGCGCGACGCGGGGTCGAGGTTGTTCGTCGGCTCGTCGAGCAGCAGCACGTTCGCACCGGACACCACGATCATCGCGAGCGACAGACGCGTCTTCTCGCCACCGGAGAGCACGCCGGCCTTCTTGTAGCCGTCGTCACCCGTGAACAGGAACGAGCCCAGGACACGACGGGCCTCGGTCTCGGTGAGGTTCGGCGACGCCGACACCATGTTCTCGATCACAGTGCGGTTCACGTCGATGTTCTCGTGCTCCTGCGCGTAGTACCCGATGCGCAGGCCGTGCCCGGGCAGGATCTCCCCCGTGTCCGGCTGGTCGGCGCCCGCGAGGATGCGGAGCAAGGTCGTCTTGCCGGCACCGTTGAAGCCGAGGATGACCACGCGCGAGCCCCGGTCGATCGCCAGGTCGAGGCCGGCGAAGATCTCGAGCGAGCCGTAGGACTTCGACAGCCCCTCGGCCATGAGCGGCGTCCGGCCGCAGGCGGCGGGCGTCGGGAACCGCAGCTTGGCGACACGGTCGACGGCGCGCTCGTCCTCGAGCCCCGCCAGGAGCTTCTCGGCGCGCGCGACCATCTGGTGCGCCGCGGCTGCCTTCGTGGCCTTCGCGCCGAAGCGGGCGGCTTGGTCCTTGAGCGTCGCGGCCTTCTTCTCGGCGTTCGCGCGCTCCTTGCGGCGGCGGTCCTCGTCGGCGGCGCGCTGCCGCTGGTAGAGCTTCCACCCCATGTTGTAGACGTCGATGGTCTGCCGGTTGGCGTCGAGGTAGAAGACGCGGTTGACGACCTCGTCGACCAGCTCGACGTCGTGCGAGATGACGATGACCCCGCCCGCATAGGTCTTCAGGTGCTCGCGCAGCCAGATGATGGAGTCGGCGTCGAGGTGGTTCGTCGGCTCGTCGAGGATCATCGTCTCGGCGTCCGAGAACAGGATGCGCGCGAGCTCGATGCGACGACGCTGACCGCCCGACAGCGTCTTGAGCGGCTGGTCGAGGATCCGGTCCGGCAGCTTGAGGTTCGACGCGATCGACGCCGCCTCGGCCTCGGCCGCGTAGCCCCCGAGCGCGTTGAACTGGTCGTCGAGCCGGCTGTAGCGACGCATGGCCTTCTCGGCGGTGTCCGGGTCCTCGCTCGCCATGTCGAGCGTCGCCTGCCGGATGCCCTCGACGAGCTCACCGAGGCCTCGGGCGTCGAGGATGCGCTTGCGAGCGGTGTCCTCCGGGTTGCCCGACCGCGGGTCCTGCGGCAGGTAGCCGATCTCGCCGGAGCGGTCGATCTTGCCGTCGGTCGGCTGCGACTCGCCGGCGAGGGCCTTCGTCATCGTGGTCTTGCCGGCGCCGTTGCGCCCGACGAGCCCGATCTTGTCACCCTTCTCGACGCGGAAGGACACGTGCTCCATGAGGAGGCGGGCGCCTACGCGGATCTCGAGGTCGTGCACGGCAAGCACAGGAGGACGTCCAATCAGTTGGTGATGTGCACAACGACGTGTGCGGGAGGTGCACCGCTACGCTGACGGGACCGATGGTCCGGAAGCGGACCAGCAGTCCATTCTAGGAGAATCCATGACGAACGCCACCGGGTTCGCTCGCCGCGCAGTCCTCGCCGACCGTCTTCGCACCTCGGGGCTCGCCACCGACGCCGCCCTGGTCGCCGGCGGCGCCCTGTTCACCGCCGCGATGGCGCAGCTCCAGGTCCCGATGTGGCCGGTCCCGATCACCGGGCAGACCCTGGCGGTCGTGCTCGTCGGCGCGACGCTGGGCGCCCGCCGCGGCATGCTCTCGCTGCTCGTCTACGCCGTCGCCGGTCTCGCCGGTGCGCCGTTCTTCGCCGAGTTCTCCGGCGGTCTCGCAGCGCTGACGTCGCCGAGCTTCGGCTACGTCATCGGGTTCGTGCCCGCTGCCGGCCTGGTCGGGTGGCTCGCGCGCCGCAACTGGGACCGGAGGGTCGGTCGTGCGGCGGTGGCGATGCTCCTCGCGAGCGCGATCCCGTTCGTCACGGGCCTGCCGTGGCTCGCGGTGGTGCTCGGCCAGCTCGGTGCGCCGAACGACCTGCAGTCCGTGCTCGCCGCCGGCCTGTACCCGTTCATCGTCGGCGGTGTCGCCAAGGCCCTCATCGCCGCGGGCGTCCTGCCCCTGGCGTGGAAGCTCACCGGTCGCCGCTGACGCCGCCGGAACACGACGGGCCCCGCACCTGCTGGTGCGGGGCCCGTCGTCGTTCCGGCGGAGGCACCGTGGTCGGTCGCCGAGGTCGTCCGCGGGCTCGGTTCTGGTCGCATGACATGCCGTCGGGCGCGAAGCCGAGCGGCAGGTCCTGCGACCGGGACGGACGTGAGCGGCAGGTTGCGCAACCGGAGCGGGGCGCTCTGCGCGCACCAGCACCGACGACGGACGGGAGGCGCGGTGCCAGCTGGCACCGCGCCTCCCGTCCGTCAGGTGGTCGCGCCTAGATCGAGAAGCCGAGCGCGCGCATCATCTCGCGCCCGTCGTCGGTGATCCGCTCCGGACCCCACGGCGGCATCCAGACCCAGTTGATGCGGAACGCGTCGACGATGCCGTCGAGCGCGTTCGCGGTGTCGCCCTCGATCACGTCCGTGAGCGGGCAGCCGGCGCTCGTCAGCGTCATGCTGATCACGAGCGCGTTCGCCTCGTCGTCCATCGCGAGGTCGTAGATCAGGCCGAGGTCGACGATGTTCACGCCGAGCTCCGGGTCCTGGACCTCCTTGAGGCCCTCGACGACCTCGTCGAACTTCTCCGGGGAGAGTGCGGTGATCATCAGTTGCCCGCCGCAGCTGCCTGGACGTAGCGGTCGTAGCCCTCGTTCTCGAGGCGCTCGGCGAGCTCCGGGCCGCCCTGCTCGGCGACCTTGCCCGCGACGAACACGTGCACGAAGTCCGGCTTGATGTAGCGGAGGATGCGCGTGTAGTGGGTGATGAGGAGCACGCCGAGCCCGGTGGCGGCCTTCGCGCGGTTCACGCCCTCGGACACGATCTTCAGCGCGTCGACGTCGAGGCCGGAGTCGGTCTCGTCGAGCACGGCGAACTTCGGCTTGAGGAGCTCGAGCTGCATGATCTCGTGGCGCTTCTTCTCGCCGCCCGAGAAGCCCTCGTTCACGTTGCGCTCGGCGAAGGACGAGTCCATCTTGAGGTCGGCCATCGACTGGCGGAGGTCCTTGACCCAGCCGCGGAGCGCAGGGGCCTCACCGTCGATCGCGGTCTTCGCGGTGCGCAGGAAGTTCGACACCGTGACGCCGGGGATCTCGACCGGGTACTGCATGGCGAGGAACATGCCGGCGCGGGCGCGCTCGTCGACGCTCATCGACAGGACGTCCTCGCCGTCCAGGGTGATCGAGCCACCCGTGACGGTGTAGCGCGGGTGCCCGGCGATCGTGTAGGCCAGGGTGGACTTGCCGGAGCCGTTCGGCCCCATGATCGCGTGGATCTCGCCCTCGTTGATGGTGAGGTCGACACCCTTCAGGATCTCCTTGGTGCCCTGATCGGTGTCGATCGAGACCTGGAGGTCGCGGATTTCGAGAGTGGACATTGCGTTCCTTCGGTTGCAGCTGGTGTGCGGCGTCAGCCGCGGAGGAGAGTGGGGTCGCTCAGTCGACGGGGACGGTGTCGTGCACGTCGACGTAGACGTCGCCGTCACGGACCTCGACCCGGAAGACGGGCACCGGCTCGTACGCCGGGAAGTTCTGCGGCTTGCCGGTCGCCAGCGAGAACCGGGACCCGTGGGCCCAGCACTCGAGCGTGTCGCCCTCGACGAAGCCCTCCGCCAGGGAGATGTCCCCGTGCGTGCAGGTGTCGCCGATCGCGTGGACGGCCCCGGCGGAGTCCTTGACGATCGCCACGGCGGTGCCGTCGACGACGACCCGCATCGGGCTGTCGACCGCGATCTCGGACTCGGCGCAGACCTTCTCGGCCATCAGGCGTCCGCCTGCTCGGCCGCGGCGACCGCCGTGCGGCCGTCGGCGAGCTCCTGCTCCACGGCGGCGACCAGCCGCTCCTCGAGCTCAGGCGCGCCGATCTTCTGGATGACCTCGACCAGGAAGCCGAGGACGACGAGGCGACGGGCTTCCTCCTCGGGGATGCCACGGGCCTGCAGGTAGAACAGCTGCTCGTCGTCGAAGCGACCGGTCGCACTGGCGTGCCCGGCCCCCTCGATGTTGCCCGTCTCGATCTCGAGGTTCGGGATGCTGTCCGCGCGCGTGCCGTCGGTGAGGACGAGGTTGCGGTTCTGCTCGTAGGAGTCGGTGCCGTCACCGGCGCGACCGATGAGCACGTCCCCGATCCAGACCGTGTGCGCGCCCTCGCCCTGCAGTGCGCCCTTGTAGTTGACGCGGCCGCGGGTGTTCGGGGCGTCGTGGTTCACGTACACCTGCTGCTCGATGTACTGACCCGCGTCGGCGAAGTACACGCCGTACATCTCCGTGTCGGCGCCCTGTGCTCCGAGGTGCGTCGAGGGGTTCACGCGGACGACGTCGCCGCCGAGCGAGACCACGACGTGCTTGAGGAAGGCATCGCGGCCGACCTCGGCGAACTGCGTCGACACGTGCACCGCGTCGTCGTCCCAGTCCTGCAGACTCACGACCGTCAGCCGTGCGCCGTCGCGGACCACGATCTCGACGTTCTCGCTGAGGAGCGCCGACCCACGGTTGTCGATCACGACGATGCCCTGCGCGTGCTGCTCGGCCGTGATGACCGTGTGCGCTGCGCGGGCTTCGGTGCCGAAGTCCGACCGGGTGATCGAGATGGACTCGTGCGCCTCGGTCGCCTTGACCGTCACCTTGAGCACGGCGTCACGCGCGGTCCAGGCCGCAGCCGCAGCGCGGTCCTCGGGCAGGCCGGCGGAGCCGACGACCGGGTCGTCGCTCCGGCCCCACTCGACGTCCGCGCCCTCGGTCTGGCGGGCCAGGAACCGGTAGGCGGAGCCGTCGAGGCCGCCGTCGAGCAGCGGCTGGAGCTTCGCGAGCGGTGCGAACTTCCAGTTGACCTCGCGGCCGGTGACCGGCGGGAAGGCGTCGAGGTCACCGGACTGCGGGCGCTCCGAGCGGGTCTGGACCGGGGCCTTCGTGTCCCAGCCGCCGTCGGAGTGTGCCCGAGCGCCGTGCTGTTCGGATCCAGCGCTGCGCTCGGTTCCCTGCGCCGAGGGGGCCTGCTGGCCCTGCGCCACGGCCGAGGGCTCGACCGGCTGGTCGATACGGGGCGCGGGGGTGGCCCCGTCGGTCGGTGTCGGGTTGGTGCTGGTGTTCGACATCTAGCCGACGGATCCTTCCATGCTCATCTCGATGAGCTTGTTGAGTTCGAGCGCGTACTCCATCGGGAGCTCGCGGGCGATGGGCTCGATGAAGCCACGGACGATCATGGCCATGGCCTCGTCCTCCGGCATGCCGCGCGACATCAGGTAGAACAGCTGCTCCTCGCTGACGCGGGAGACGGTGGCCTCGTGCCCGAGCTGCACGTCGTCGACGCGGATGTCGATCGCCGGGTACGTGTCGCTGCGGCTGACCGTGTCGACGAGCAGCGCGTCGCACCGGACGGTGTTCGCGGCGTGGTGCGCAGCCGGGTCGACCCGGACCTCACCGCGGTAGCCGGCGCGGCCACCACCGCGGGCGATCGACTTCGAGACGATCGACGACGTCGTGTACGGCGCCATGTGAATCATCTTCGCGCCGGCGTCCTGGTGCTGGCCCGGTCCGGCGAAGGCGACGGAGAGGGTCTCGCCCTTGGCGTGCTCGCCGGCGAGGTAGATCGACGGGTACTTCATCGTGACCTTCGACCCGATGTTGCCGTCGATCCACTCCATCGTCGCGCCCTCGTGCGCGATCGCGCGCTTGGTGACGAGGTTGTAGACGTTGCTCGACCAGTTCTGGATCGTCGTGTAGCGCACGCGGGCGTTCTTCTTCACGATGATCTCGACCACGGCGGAGTGCAGCGAGTCCGACTTGTAGATCGGCGCCGTGCAGCCCTCGATGTAGTGGACGTAGGAGTCCTCGTCCGCGATGATCAGCGTCCGCTCGAACTGGCCCATGTTCTCGGTGTTGATCCGGAAGTAGGCCTGCAGCGGGATCTCGACGTGCACGCCCTTCGGGACGTAGACGAACGAGCCGCCGGACCACACGGCGGTGTTCAGCGCGGCGAACTTGTTGTCACCGGCCGGGATGACGGAGCCGAAGTACTCCTCGAAGAACTCCGGGTGCTCGCGGAGCGCCGTGTCGGTGTCCATGAAGATGACGCCCTGCTGCTCCAGGTCCTCGCGGATCTGGTGGTAGACGACCTCGGACTCGTACTGGGCGGCCACGCCGGCGACGAGACGCTGGCGCTCGGCCTCCGGGATGCCGAGACGCTCGTAGGTGTTGCGGATGTCCTCGGGCAGCTCTTCCCAGGTCTGGGCCTGCTTCTCGGTGGACTTCACGAAGTACTTGATGTTGTCGAAGTCGATGTCCGACAGGTCGGCACCCCACGACGGCATCGGCTTGCGGTCGAACAGCGTGAGCGCCTTGAGGCGGAGCTTGCGCATCCACTCGGGCTCGTCCTTCCGGGCGGAGATGTCGCTGACCACCTCGTCCGACAGACCACGGCGCGCAGACGCACCGGCCGTGTCGGAGTCGGACCAGCCGAACTCGTACTGGCCGAGCCCTTCGAGTTCTGGACGGTCGATGAGCACGTCGGACATGGTCTCCTCGTTTCCTTCTCGCGGCAGCGTCTTCCGGGACAACCCGTGACGTCCGGACGCCATTCCACCGCGGACCTCCGACAGGAGTCCCACGGCGTTGCTGCCTCGCAACGTCGATGGTCCCACGCAGTCGTCCGACCGATCGGCGATCTCGGCCCATTCGGAGCCGGCGCCTGCCTAGACTTGACTGCTGCTGAACCCTCGAATCCTACAGGTTCACCGCACGGAACAACAGGAAGGCACCACCCTCGTGACTCGCGTCGGACCCACCGTCGAGCAGGGCGTCCGCCCCGGCACCCGCGACCCACGGTGGTGGTCGCTCCCCCGCGCCGTCGACCCCCGCGTGATCTGGCTCGCCTGGGCGTCCTTCGTGGTCGAGGTCGTGCTCATCGGCACCGGCGGCCTCGTCCGGCTCACCGCCTCGGGTCTGGGCTGCCCGACGTGGCCGAAGTGCACCGCCGAGTCGCTCGTGTCCACGCCCGAGATGGGCATCCACGGCGTGATCGAGTTCGGGAACCGTCTGCTCACCTTCGTCCTGGTGATCGTCGCGGTCGCGATGTTCCTGCTCGTGGTCCGGATGCGCCGCACGCGTCCCGAGCTCTTCTGGCTCGCCTTCGCCCAGGGCATCGCGATCCCGGTGCAGGCCGTGATCGGCGGTCTCAGCGTCCTCACGAACCTGAACCCCTTCGTCGTCGGCCTGCACTTCGTGGTCTCCACGACCCTCGTCGCGGTCACCGCGACGCTCGTGTACCGCTCGATGAACGGCCCCCGGACCGCTGCCCGACTCGTCCCCGGCTGGTACACCGGTCTGGTCCGCGGCACCGTCGCCGCCGTGGTCGTCACCGTCCTGGTCGGCATCCTCACCACGGGCTCCGGCCCGCACGCCGGAGCGAGCGAGGCGGTCGACGGCGGTCGCCTGCACCGCACCGGGTTCGATCCGCAGCTCATGGAGCACCTGCACGCGATCCCGGCCTACGTGCTCTTCGCCCTCACCCTCGCGCTCGTCGTCGGCGCGGTCGTCCTGCGGCTCTCGAGCCGCTGGGCCCTGGTCCTGCTCGTGGTCGAGTTCGTGCAGATCGCCGTCGGCCTGACCCAGGCGCGGACGGGCCTGCCGGTCGGCCTGGTGGGGACGCACATGGTGCTCGCCGGCCTCCTCGTCGGCGCCGTCACCGTCGTCGTGCTCTCCACGCGCGGCAGTGCGGGACGCCAGGCCGTCCGGGAGCGCATCGCCGCCTGACCCGGCGCTGGCCCCGGGACCGCTCCCGCGCAGCACGACATCCCACCTGTCGTCCGACCGGTGGGATGTCGTCGTCCGAGTGGCGTCGGTGGCGGACCAGGGCGAGACGCCGGCGTCGGCGTGAGACACCGCCCACCGAGCGAGACGCCCCCGGATCCGGCTCCGTCTCGCGCGGACGCGACCGTCTCGCGCGGACGCGACCGCCTCGCGCGGGTCAGCACCGGCTCGCGCCCCGCGCCGACCCGGCCACCATGCGGACGGGAGGCTCGTCCCCCGCCCGCCACGCGCCTCCCGTCCGGCGCCCGGTCACCGCCCCGCGGCTGCCGCGACACCGTCGCCGTCGTCCGACAACGGCATCGTCGCCCGGTCCGGCAGGCTCTGCGCACCCGGTGACGCCCACGGGGCACCGCGACACCGTCGCCGTCGTCCGACAACGGCATCGTCGCCCGGTTCGGCAGGCTCGGCGCACCCGGTGTCGCCCACGGGTACCGCGACACCGTCGCCGTCGTCCGACAACGGCATCGTCGCCCGGTCCGGCAGGCTCGGCGCACCCGGTGACGCCCACGGGGCACCGCGACACCGTCGCCGTCGTCCGACAACGGAGCTGTCGTCACAGCCGCAATCGCCCGTGCGCGATCGCACGCATGCCGTACGCGACCGCACGCACGCACGGCACACGACAGCGCCGCCGGCGGACCGGCGGCGCTGTGGGAACGGGGCGACGAGCCCGGACTAGATCGTGAAGGTGAAGACCTGCGGCAGCAGCGGGTCGATGCCCACGGCGATGAACAGCAGCGTCAGGTAGGTGATCGAGCTGTGGAAGACCCGCATCGGCTGGACCTGCTCGACGTGCTGGATCGCCCGCGAGTACAGGCGGTGCGACTCGACCACGAACCAGATGCCACCAGCGAGCGCGACGACCGTGTACAGCGGCCCCATGTGCGCGACCGGGATGAGCAGCAGCGAGCAGACCAGCGTCGCCCAGGCGTAGAGCACGACCTGCAGCCCGACCACCGTGCGGCCGCGGACGACGGCGAGCATCGGCACGTCGGCGGCGTCGTAGTCGTCGCGGTACTTCATCGACAGCGGCCAGTAGTGCGGCGGCGTCCAGAGGAAGATCACCATGAAGAGGATGATGGGCGCCCAGGACAGCGACCCGGTGACGCCCGCCCAGCCGATGAGCACGGGCATGCACCCGGCCGATCCGCCCCAGACGATGTTCTGCGGGGTGCGGCGCTTGAGCCACAGCGTGTAGACGCACACGTAGATCAGGATCGCGACCACGCTGAGCGCGGCGGCGAGCCAGTTCACCAGGAAGCCGAGGACCGCGGTCGAGAGCACCGCGAGGGTCCACGAGAACACGAGCGCTTCGCGGTCGGAGAGCTCGCCGGTGACCAGGGGCCGCTGGCTCGTGCGCTTCATCAGCCGGTCGATGTCGCGGTCGATGTAGCAGTTGAACGCCGACGCCGAGCCCGCGGACATCGCGCCGCCGAGCATCGTCCAGAACACGAGCCACAGGTCCGGCACCCCGCGCTCCGCCAGGAACATCGTCGGCGCCGTGGTGACGAGGAGCAGCTCCATGACCCGGGGCTTCGTCAGCGACACGTACGCCCGGACCTTGCGCGACAGCGTCGAGCGGGGTCGATCGGTGTCGGGCCGGGTCGCGGTGGCAGTCAACAGGGGAACCTCAGTCCGTTCGCGTCAGCTCGCACGCTCGGTGGGCGGCTCCGTCACCGTCGGGGCGTGCGTCGACCCGGAATGCACACGGGTCTCCGCCAGTTTAGGCCATCGAGGCGCCGCGAGGATGCCCCGCCTCGCCGACCGGGCCGAGTGCTCGACACGGCACCGTCGTCACCTGGACACCTTCTGAGAGCGTTGTCACTATGCTGGACACGCCCTCCCGCATCGTGTGCCCCGAAGACGTCGGTCGCGAAGAGCCGGTCGGCCGCCGCTCGACGGCGACACGACACACGGCCCCGGGACGGCGATCATGTCCGTGCGATGGCACGAGCCCTCGCACATGTCGCAACAACGAAGGGTCAACATCCAAGTGGCTGAATTCACCTGGGACGCCATCGACCGGAAGGCCGTCGACACGGCGCGCGTCCTCGCCGCCGACTCGGTCGAGGCCGCCGGCAACGGTCACCCCGGCACCGCGATGAGCCTCGCGCCGGTCGCCCACCTGCTCTTCCAGAAGGTGATGCGTCGCGACCCCAGCGACTCCACCTGGATCGGCCGCGACCGTTTCATCCTGTCCGCCGGACACGCCTCGATCCTCCAGTACGTGCAGTTCTACCTGCACGGCTACGGCCTCGAGCTCGAGGACCTGCAGCACCTGCGCAAGTGGGGCTCGAAGACCCCGGGTCACCCGGAGTACGGCCACACCGACGGCGTCGAGATCACCACCGGCCCGCTGGGCCAGGGCCTCGCCTCGGCCGTCGGCTTCGGCTACGCCCAGCGCTTCGAGCGCGGCCTGTTCGACCCGGAGACCGCCGACGGCGAGTCGCCCTTCGACCACTTCACCTACGTGATCGCCGGTGACGGCGACATGCAGGAAGGCGTCACCAACGAGGCCGCGAGCCTCGCCGGCCGCCAGCAGCTCGGTCGCCTGGTCGTCTTCTACGACTCGAACCAGATCTCGATCGAGGACGACACCGACATCGCGTTCTCCGAGGACGTCGCCGCCCGCTACGAGGCGCTCGGCTGGCACGTCCAGCACGTCGACTGGAAGAAGACCGGCGAGTACTCCGAGGACGTCGAGGAGCTCTACCGCGCCGTCGAGGCCGCGAAGGCCGAGACGACCAAGCCGTCGCTCATCGTCCTCAAGACGATCATCGGTTGGCCGTCGCCGACCAAGCAGAACTCCGGCAAGATCCACGGTTCGGCGCTCGGCGCCGACGAGCTCAAGGGCCTCAAGGAGGTCCTCGGCTTCGACGCCGACAAGACCTTCCACGTCGACCCGGAGGTGCTCGAGTACACCCGCGGTGCGATCGCCAAGGGCCAGGAGCAGCACGCCGAGTGGAACAAGACCTTCGACGCGTGGGCTGCGGCCAACCCGGAGAAGAAGGCGATGCTCGACCGCATCAACGCGGGTGAGCTCCCCGAGGGTCTCGAAGAGGCGCTGCCGGTGTTCTCCACCGAGAAGGCCGTCTCGACCCGCGCCGCGTCCGGCAAGGTCATCAACGCCATCGCGCCGCTCATGCCCGAGTTCTGGGGCGGTTCCGCCGACCTCGCCGAGTCGAACCTGACCACGATCGAGGGCGCCAAGTCCTTCGGTCCGGCCGAGGCCTCGACGAAGACCTGGTCGACCGACCCGTACGGCCGCGTGCTGCACTTCGGCATCCGCGAGCACGCGATGGGATCGATCCTGTCCGGCATCGTCCTGCACGGGAACACCCGTCCCTTCGGCGGCACGTTCCTCATCTTCAGCGACTACATGCGTCCGGCGGTCCGTCTCGCCGCGCTCATGAAGGCGCCGGCGATCTACGTCTGGACCCACGACTCCATCGCCCTCGGCGAGGACGGCCCGACGCACCAGCCGATCGAGCAGCTCACCGCCCTCCGTGCGATCCCGGGTCTCGACGTCGTCCGTCCGGCCGACGCCAACGAGGTCTCGTACGCCTGGCTCGAGATGCTCAAGCACAAGGACCGCCCGGCCGGCATCGCGCTGAGCCGCCAGAACCTCCCGGTGTTCGAGCGTGGCGAGGGCGACGCCTCCGGCGACACGCTCGCGTCGGCGAAGAACGTCGCCAAGGGTGCGTACGTCCTGGCCGAGGCGCCGAACGGCACCCCGGACGTGATCCTCATCGCGACCGGTTCCGAGGTCCAGATCGCGGTCGACGCCCGCGAGCAGCTCAAGGGCGAGGGCATCAACGCCCGCGTCGTGAGCGCCCCGTCGCTCGAGTGGTTCTTCGAGCAGTCGGAGTCCTACCGCGAGCAGGTCCTGCCGAAGGCCGTCACCGCACGCGTCTCGGTCGAGGCCGGCATCGCGATGAGCTGGCGCGACATCGTCGGCGACAAGGGCCGCAGCGTGTCGATCGAGCACTTCGGTGCGTCGGCCGACTACCAGCGCCTGTTCGCCGAGTTCGGCTTCACCACGGAGCACGTGGTCGCGGCCGCCAAGGAATCGATCGCAGCGTCCTGACCCACGAGGGGCCGGATCCGGTACGCCGGGTCCGGCCCCTCTGCCGGGAGGCACGCAGCGGGCCCGCCCCGCGCCTCCCGGCCCACAGACCACGACACCACGGCCCTGGTCGCCTCCGCGCACCGGGCCGGTCGACGAAAGAAGAAGAGAAACCATGGCTGAGAACACCCCCACCGCCGCCCTCTCCGAGGTCGGCGTCAGCATCTGGCTCGACGACCTGTCGCGCGAGCTCCTCGAGACCGGCAAGCTCACCGAGCTCATCGAGCAGAAGAACGTCGTCGGCGTCACCACGAACCCGACCATCTTCGCGTCGGCCCTCGCCAAGGGTGAGCGCTACGACACGCAGGTCAAGGAGCTCGCGGCGAAGGGCACCGACGTCACCGAGGCGATCTTCGAGATCACCACGCAGGACGTCGCGAACGCCTCCGACGTCTTCAAGCCGATCTACGACGAGACCAAGGGCTTCGACGGCCGTGTCTCGATCGAGGTCGAGCCGGGCCTGGCCCACGACACCCAGAAGACCATCGAGCAGGCGAAGTTCCTGTTCGAGAAGGTCGGCCGCGAGAACGTGCTCATCAAGATCCCCGCGACCCTCGAGGGCCTCGAGGCCATCACCGAGGTCATCGGCGCCGGCATCTCCGTCAACGTCACGCTGATCTTCTCGCTCGAGCGCTACCGCGCCGTCATCGACGCCTACCTCGGTGGCCTCGAGAAGGCCAAGGCCGCCGGCCACGACCTCTCGAAGATCCACTCGGTCGCGTCGTTCTTCGTGTCGCGCGTCGACTCCGAGATCGACAAGCGCCTCGACGCCGTCGGCACCGACGAGGCGAAGGCCCTCAAGTCCAAGGCCGGCATCGCCAACGCGCAGCTCGCGTACCAGGTCTGGACCGAGGCGTTCGCCACCGAGCGCGCCCTGGGCCTGCTCGAGTCGGGTGCCAACACGCAGCGTCCGCTCTGGGCCTCGACCGGTGTCAAGGACCCGTCGCTGCCCGACACGCTCTACGTGACCGAGCTCGCCGCGCCGAACACGGTCAACACCATGCCGGGCAAGACGCTCGACGCGACGTTCGACCACGGCGAGATCCACGGCGACGCCATCGCCGGCTCGTACGAGGGCGCCCAGCAGGTCATGGACCAGATCGCCGCGGCCGGCGTCGACTACGACGACGTCGTCGCGCTGCTCGAGAAGGAGGGCGTGGACAAGTTCAACGTCTCCTGGGGCGAGCTCGTCGACACGGTGAAGACCGCGCTCGAGAACAGCAAGTAGGCACCACAGGAGCCCGCGTCCCGGTGACGGCACCACCGTCGTCGGAACGCGGGCACCCACGGTCAGGACCGGTCCACCGGAGCCGCGACGCGCCTCCCGGCCGACCCTGACCACCACGACGGCGGAGTCGCCGCTGCCACCGCAGCGTTGCGCTCCGCCGTCTCCGTTCGACCCACAAGGAGTCCACACCCATGTCACCGGTGGCGATCACCCCGGAGCACAACCCGCTCCGGCTGCCGACCGACCGACGTCTGAACCGGATCGCGGGTCCCAGCACCCTCATCATCTTCGGCGTCACGGGCGACCTGTCCCGCAAGAAGCTGATGCCCGCGGTCTACGACCTGGCGAACCGGGGGCTCCTGCCGCCCGGGTTCGCGCTCGTCGGGTTCGCCCGGCGCGACTGGGAGGACCAGGACTTCTCCCAACTCGTGCACGACGCGGTCCGGGACCACTCCCGCACCCCCTTCGACGAGGCCGTCTGGAAGCAGCTCGAGCAGGGCATCCGCTTCGTGCAGGGCTCGTTCGACGACCCCGAGGCGTTCCTCGAGCTGAAGCGCACCGTCGACGAGCTCGACGCGGAGCGCGGCACGCTCGGCAACCACGCCTTCTACCTGTCGATCCCGCCGAAGATGTTCCCGGTGGTGACCGAGCAGCTCAAGGTCTCCGGTCTGACCGAGAAGCGCGAGGGCTCGTGGAGCCGCGTCGTCGTCGAGAAGCCGTTCGGCTCCGACCTCCGCACCGCGCGCGAGCTGAACGCGATCGTCGAGAGCGTCTTCGCGCCCGACGACGTGTTCCGCATCGACCACTACCTCGGCAAGGAGACCGTCCAGAACCTGCTGACGCTCCGGTTCGCGAACCAGATGTACGAACCCATCTGGAACTCGAACTACGTCGACCACGTGCAGATCACGATGGCCGAGGACATCGGCGTCGCGGGTCGTGCCGCGTACTACGACGGCATCGGTGCCGCGCGCGACGTCATCCAGAACCACCTGCTGCAGCTCCTCGCGCTCACCGCGATGGAGGAGCCCGTCTCGTTCAAGGCCGCTGACCTGCGCGCCGAGAAGGAGAAGGTGCTCTCCGCCGTGCGCCTGCCCGAGGACCTCGCCACGGCGACCGCCCGCGGGCAGTACGACGGCGGGTGGCAGGGCGGCGAGAAGGTGCTCGGGTTCCTCGAGGAGGCGGGGATGAACCCCGAGTCCACGACCGAGACCTACGCCGCCATCAAGCTCGACATCGCGACCCGCCGCTGGCAGGGCGTCCCGTTCTACCTGCGTGCCGGCAAGCGCCTCGGCCGGCGGGTCACGGAGATCGCGATCGTCTTCAAGCGCGTCCCCGAGGACGTCTACGGCAACACGCAGGCGCCGCTCGGGCAGAACGCGCTCGTCATCCGTGTCCAGCCGGACGAGGGCGTCACGCTCCGCTTCGGCTCGAAGGTCCCCGGCGTCGGCACGCAGGTGCGTGACGTGACGATGGACTTCGGCTACGGGCACGCGTTCACCGAGGCCTCGCCGGAGGCGTACGAGCGACTCATCCTCGACGTGCTCCTCGGCGACCCGCCCCTGTTCCCCCGTCACCAAGAGGTGGAGCTGTCGTGGAAGATCCTCGACCCGATCGAGGAGTTCTGGGCCACGCAGGGCCAACCCGAGCAGTACCGTCCCGGCACGTGGGGTCCGGCGTCCGCCGATGCCCTGCTCGCCCGCGACGGCCGGACCTGGAGGCGTCCATGAAGATCGACATGCCGAACACCACGGTCTCGAAGATCCAGAAGAAGCTCGTCCACATCCGCGAGGAGGGCGGCGCCGTCGCCCTCGGCCGCGTGCTGACACTCATCATCTCGACGGCCCTCGGCCACGAGGAAGAGGCGATCTCGGCGGCGAACCAGGCGTCGCGCGAGCACCCGATGCGCGTCATCATCGTGTCGAAGAACGACGGGGACACGAAGTCCCCCGGGCGCCTCGACGCGCAGATCCGTGTCGGCAGCGACGCGGGGGCGAGCGAGGTCATCGTCCTCCGCGCGTACGGCGAGACCGCGACCGACGAGGAGAGCCTGGTCACGGGCCTGCTGCTGTCGGACGCCCCCGTCGTCGCGTGGTGGCCGCAGGCCGCTCCCGAGCAGCCGGCGGCGTCCGCACTGGGCCGGATCGCGCAGCGTCGCATCACCGACGCTGCCGCGCAGAAGGACCCGAACGGCGCCATCGAGGCGCTCGGGAAGTCCTACGTCCCCGGTGACACCGACTTCGCGTGGACCCGTCTGACGCTGTGGCGGAACCAGCTCGCCGCGGCGCTCGACCAGCCGCCGTACGAGCCGGTCACGGGTGTGGAGGTCTCCGGCGCGAGCGACAGCCCCTCGACCGTCCTGCTCGCCGCCTGGCTGCAGCTGCAGCTCCAGGTGCCGGTGTCCGTCGTGACCTCGCCGCGGGCCACCGGGTCGAGCGGCATCCACGGGGTCAAGCTCGAGCGCGCCTCGGGCACGATCGACCTCGAGCGCTCGCTCGTCGACGTCGCGACGCTGTCGATGCCCGGCCAGCCGACGCACGACCTGTCGCTGCCGCGGCGGAACCTCCGTGACTGCCTCGCAGAGGAACTCCGTAGACTTGACCCGGACGTCCTCTTCGGAGACGTCGTCAAGCACGGGGTGCCCCAGCTGCGCGAGACCATCGCCGGCTGAGCACCCCACACGACCGGGTCCCGGGTGGTCGACACGACGACCACCCGGGCCCGGCCGGACCGAAGGCGGTCGCATCGGTCGGCCGCCACGAACACGGGAGACACGTGACCAACGAACGACGGGTGCTGGTGCACCCGGACAAGCAGTCCCTCGGCGCGTCGGTCGCCGCCCGCTTCATCACGAAGATCATCGACGTGCTGGACGAGCAGGAGCGCGCCGACATCGCGATCAGTGGCGGCTCCGTGTCGACCCTGGTCCTCGCGGCGATCGGGCAGTCCCCCGCGCGTGAGAGCGTGGACTGGTCGAAGGTGCACGTCTGGTGGGTCGACGAGCGCTGGGTGGCCGAAGGCGACGCGGACCGCAACGTCACCGGCACGCAGTCCGACTTCTTCGCGCACGTGGACATCCCCGAGGCGAACATCCACCCGATGGCGCCGTCCGACGCGGGTCTGTCCATCGACGAGGCCGCCGCGCAGTACGAGCGCGGACTCCAGGACGCCGCGCCCGAGGGTGCGGTCGCGCCGCGCTTCGACATCACGCTGCTCGGCGTCGGCCCCGACGGTCACACCGCGTCGCTCTTCCCGGAGTTCCCGCAGCTCGCGGTGACCGACCGTGCAGTCCTGACCGTCGACGACTCCCCCAAGCCGCCGGCGCAGCGCCTGACGCTGTCCTTCCCGGTGATCAACGCCTCGCAGCGCGTGTGGGTGATCCTGTCCGGTGCCGAGAAGGCGTCCGTGCTCGGCCTCGCGCTGGCCGGCGCTGCGGTGGACGAGGTCCCCGTCGGCGGCGTGCAGGGCCGCAAGCGCACGGTGTTCTTCGTGGACCAGGACGCCGCGCGCGACGTGCCGGAGAACCTGATCGCGTCGACGTACTAGGCGCAGGCTCCTGACGGACGGGAGGCGCGGGGGCGGCGGGCCCCCCCCCCCCCCCCCCCCCCCCCGCCCGCGGCCCCC
>NZ_JAUCMM010000013.1:0-76657 GCF_030362975.1 Curtobacterium subtropicum | reverse complement strand
GGGGGGGGGGGGGGCCGCCGCCCCCCCCCCCCCCCCCCCGAGGGGAGGGTGTTACTCGGTGATGGTGAGGGGCACGCGGACGGTGTCGATCTTGTCGCCGGCGTTCTCCTGGACGACGCGCACGTTGTACTTCACGGGGTACGCGCCCATCCCGCGGTTGATCGTCCACTGGCCGCGCGCGTTCGCGATGGCGGTCGCGGGGTTCGTCGGGTTGTCGCCCCAGACGTAGACCGTCACCCGGGTGCCCGGGGTCGCGGTGCCGGTGAAGGTCTGGACACCGGCGGGAGCCGTGCTGTCCGCCGTCGGGCTCGTGACCGTCAGGTCCGCCGGCTTCCCGATCCATCCGTACGGAGCGACACGGATGTTGTTGATCTGGTTGACCTTGCCCTCGGCCGCAGGCTCCTGACGGACCCCGATCTGGTCGTAGTTCGTGTTCGCCAGGGCGCGGCGGATCTCCCACTTCCCGGTCGTCTCGTCGGCCTTGGTGACGATGTTGTACGACTCGACCGCGGGGTTGTCCAGGCCGAACGGGTTGAACACGATCGTCGCGCCGGGGGTCGCCATGCCTGCGAAGACCTGGTCGCCCGGGTTGAAGAAGTCGCCGTCCTTGAAGTTCGTCAGCTCGAGGTCGCCCGGCTGGCCGATGCCGTCGTAGGGACGCAGGTTCCAGTTGGTGAGCTCGTTCACCACGCCGGCCTGCGGCGTCTGCTTCACGGACAGCAGGGGGTAGGTGGTGTCGGCGAGCCCGCGGCGGATCTGCCAGTTGCCGAACTGGTCCACGGTCGTCGTCATGTTGTACTCGGGGTTGCGGAACCCGTGCACGTTGAACGTGATCGTCGCACCGACGGTCCCGCGGCCGGTGAAGAGCTGCTCACCGGGCATGAACGTCCCGTTCTTGACGTGCGAACTGATCTGGACGGACTCGGCGACGATCGGGGCGGTCGAGGACGCGGTGGTCTCGGTCGTCAGCCCGCCCTTCGACTTCGCGGTCACCTCGAGCTCGATCTTCCCCGAGCCCAGACCCGTGAGGTCTCGGCTGAAGGAACCGTCCGCGTTCGAGACGGTGAACGAGTCGATCTGCTTGCCACCGGACACGATCGTGACCTGGGCTCCCGCAGAGGACTGTCCGGTCACCGTCATCGCGCCGTCGGCGAACGTCTCCGGCGCGTCGATCGACACGGCGGCGCCGAAGTCGGCGACGGTGGTGGTGGTCTGCGTGCCGTCGATGCCGGTCTGCTCGACGGTCAGGGTGTGCTGGCCCGGGCCGATCGGGTTGATCGGGAGGGACCACGTGCCGTCGTCCGCGACACGGGTGCTGCCGAGCGTGTCCGAGCCGTTCTTCACGGTGATCGTCGCACCGGCGGCACCCTCACCCGAGACCACGGCCTTCTGCGTCACGTCCGCGTCGAACCCGACCTGCGCGGTGGGCTGCTTCACGGTCGACTTGCCGGGGTTGATCGTGACCTCGGCGGAGGTGACGTTGTAGCCCTTCGAGACGCCCGTGACGACGAGCTTGTACTCGCGGTCCTCGAGCGTGTCCCCGTCGATGACGGCGCGGTAGGTGCCGTTGGTGCCGACGGTGAGCTCCTTGAGCGGGGCGTCGGCCTTGCCCTGCTCGTAGATCTTCAGCTTCGCACCGGACTGCGCGGCACCGCTGACCACGAGGTCGTCGCCGGGGTCGAGGGTCGCGTCGTCCTCGGGGCCGGTGATCGACACGGCGGTGCCGTAGTCGAGCTGCACCTCGGCCGAGTTCGCCACCTGGCCGCGGATGTGCTGTTCGACGCGCACGTCGAACGGGCCGCCGATGTTCGGCGGGTTGATCGCCAGGGAGTACTTGCCCTCGGCGTCGGCCATCGTGGTCTGGATCTGCCGCTCCCCGTGGAACGCGACGATCGAGCTGTTCGGCGTCGCGGTGCCGGTGATGTGGGCGACCTCGTTGACGTCGTCACTGAACGCGCCGGTCGCGGTCAGGTCGGACACCGCCAGGTCGACCTCGACGTCGGACTCTGCCACGCTCTCGCTGCCGGCGAAGGCCTCGAGGTGCACGGTCGTCTTGCCCAGCGCCAGCCCGTCGAGGTCACGCGACCACGAGCCATCCTCCTTCACGGTGACGTTCTTCGACTTCGTCGCACCGTCGGCGGTCTTCCACGACACCTCGACCGAGTCCGCACCGTCTGGCGCGATGCCGTCGACCAGCTTCGCCGTTCCCGCCTCCAGGTTCACATCCGCAACATTTGCGACTAGCCGAAGCAGCTTGTCTGGGAGGCCGAGAAAGCGGTAGGAACTGCCAGCAGACGTGCTGAGAGTGAGAATGAAGTCCTCGTGCGTGCTGTTCCACTCGGGCGTGGAGGTGAGCCAGGTGCCGTACTGACTGCCATCCAGGTTCTGCTTCGCGCGGAGCCGGCCGCTCTGCATCGACCACAACGAACTTCCGTTCGAGCATTCTTCACTTCCGGCCCCGCGAGGGGAGAGGAGTCCCTTGCCCCAGCCTGACGCCGCAACGAGACACTTACTCCTATCTTCATTCCAGAGGCGGAACCACTCAAAGCCACCCGCAGCTTGGACGAAGTCGGCTCGCCAGGTTCCAGCCTTCGACCTAGCCTCCTGTTCGGAGTCGGCGCTGTAGCTCCAAGGGCTGCTCGTCTTCCAGTACCGGTACTTGCCATCGACCGGCGATGTGACCAAGTGCAACGTCGTCCCGCCGCGCTTCTGCTGAAGGGGGTCGGCGGTCGTCGCGCCAGCGGCCGGAGCGACGCTCAGCCCCGCGGCGAGGGTGGCTGCGGCGACGCCGGTCGCGGCCGCAGCTCGAAGGAATGACTTCATGTGAATGAGGTGTCTTTCGGGATCGGGCCGCTGGGAGCAGCGGCGTCTCACACAAGGAGTAATAAATATCACATGCACACGCTGTGAACCTGCCGAGTGTGATGACTACGGAGACTTGCGCCGCCTCGACGCAACTTCACCCCTGCGCGCTTGACTCTCGCCGGTCCCTGAGTAAACTTGAGTGCAGCGGACGCAACTCCGCGTAGGCTTCAGCAAGACAGCACCCCAACCGAAGGAGCACCAACACATGGGACGTGCAGTAGGCATCGACCTCGGCACCACGAACTCGGTCGTCAGCGTTCTCGAGGGTGGCGAGCCCACCGTCATCGCGAACGCCGAGGGCCTCCGCACCACGCCGTCGATCGTCGCGTTCACGAAGGACGGCGAGGTCCTGGTCGGCGAGACCGCGAAGCGCCAGGCCGTCACGAACGTCGACCGCACCATCGCGAGCGTGAAGCGCCACATCGGTACCGACTGGAAGGTCGACATCGACGGCAAGAGCTACACGCCGCAGGAGATCTCGGCCCGTACCCTCGGCAAGCTCAAGCGCGACGCCGAGCAGTACCTCGGCGAGGACGTCACCGACGCGGTCATCACCGTCCCGGCGTACTTCAACGACGCCGAGCGCCAGGCCACGAAGGACGCCGGTGAGATCGCCGGCCTCAACGTCCTCCGCATCATCAACGAGCCGACCGCGGCCGCGTTGGCGTACGGCCTCGACAAGGGCAAGGAGGACGAGCTCATCCTGGTCTTCGACCTCGGTGGCGGCACGTTCGACGTCTCCCTGCTCGAGGTGGGCAAGGACGACGACTTCTCCACGATCCAGGTCCGGGCGACCTCGGGCGACAACCGCCTCGGCGGCGACGACTGGGACCAGCGCATCGTCGACCACCTCGTCAAGAAGTTCAAGGACGAGCACGGCGTCGACCTGTCCACGGACAAGATCGCGAAGCAGCGCCTGAAGGAAGCCGCCGAGCAGGCGAAGAAGGAGCTCTCGTCGCAGATGTCGGCGAACATCCAGCTCCCGTACCTGACGCTGACCGCCGAGGGCCCGCTGAACCTCGACGAGACCATCTCGCGCGCGCAGTTCGAGCAGATGACCTCGGACCTGCTCGACCGCACGAAGAAGCCGTTCAACGACGTGATCAAGGAGGCGGGTGTCAGCGTCAACGACATCGCCCACGTGGTGCTCGTCGGTGGCTCGACCCGCATGCCCGCCGTGGCCGAGGTCGTCAAGAGCCTGACCGGTGGCAAGCAGCCGAACCAGGGCGTCAACCCGGACGAGGTCGTCGCCGTCGGCGCCGCGCTGCAGGCCGGTGTCCTGAAGGGCGAGCGCAAGGACGTCCTGCTCATCGACGTCACCCCGCTGTCCCTCGGCATCGAGACCAAGGGCGGCCTGATGACCAAGCTCATCGACCGCAACACCGCGATCCCGACCAAGCGCAGCGAGACCTTCACGACCGCCGACGACAACCAGCCGTCGGTCGCGATCCAGGTCTTCCAGGGCGAGCGCGAGTTCACCCGCGACAACAAGCCGCTCGGCACCTTCGAGCTCACCGGCATCGCCCCCGCTCCCCGTGGTGTCCCGCAGGTCGAGGTCACGTTCGACATCGACGCGAACGGCATCGTGCACGTGTCCGCGAAGGACAAGGGCACCGGCAAGGAGCAGTCGATGGTCATCTCCGGCGGCTCGTCGCTGCCGAAGGAGGACATCGAGCGCATGGTCCGTGAAGCGGAAGAGCACGCGGCCGAGGACAAGGCCCGTCGCGAGGCCAACGAGCGTCGCAACCAGGCCGAGCAGCTCGTCTACTCGATCGAGAAGCTCATCAAGGAGAACGACGAGAAGCTCCCCGCGGACGTCAAGTCCGAGGTGCAGGCGGACGTCGACGGGCTCAAGTCGGCCCTCGCGGGTGACGACGACGAGGCCGTGAAGACCGCCTTCGACAAGCTCAACGAGTCGCAGGGCAAGCTCGGCCAGGCGATCTACGCCCAGCAGGACGCTCCGTCGGCCGGCGGCGAGCAGCCGGCCGGCGACCAGGGCCAGCAGGCGGACGACGAGGACATCGTCGACGCCGAGGTCGTGGACGACGAGGACGACAAGGACAAGAAGTAACGATGCCGAACCCTGAGGACAACGCGCCCAAGGGCGACGTGCCGGAGGACGAGCCCCAGGTCGAGGGCGACGCCACCAACGCACAGGAGCCCGAGGACCTCATCGAGGCGGAGGGGCCGGACGTGGAACTCCCCACGGACGGCCCCGCCGCCGGCGGCCCGAGCGCTGACCAGGCGAGCGACCTCTCCCCGGAGGACCAGGCCCTGCTCGACGACGCCGCCCGCGGCATCGAAGAGGACAAGCTGAGCCAGGGTGACCGTGACCTCGTCGCCGACATGCGTGCCGACATGCTCCGCGCGCAGGCCGAGCTGGTGAACTTCCGGAAGCGCGTCGAGCGCGACCGCGAGGCGAACCGCGACGCCGTCATCGCCGAGGTCGTGCGGGCCCTGCTGCCCGCGCTCGACGACCTCAGCCGCGCCGAGGCCCACGGTGACCTCGCCGAGGGCCCGATGCAGGTCATCGCGCAGAAGATCCGCGGCGGCTTCGGCAAGTTCAAGCTGGAGCAGATCGGCGAGAAGGGCGAGCCCTTCGACCCGAACGTGCACGAGGCGATCGTGCAGCTCCCGACGCCGGGTGCGACCGGCCAGACCGTGGCGGACGTCGTCGAGCCGGGCTACAAGCTCGGCGAGCGCGTCATCCGTGCGGCCAAGGTCGCCGTCGCGGTCCCCGCCTGAGGCACGGGAAGGAGGTAGGGATTCATGGCCAGTCAGGACTGGTTCGACAAGGACTTCTACAAGGTCCTCGGCGTCGACAAGACGGCGAGCGACGCTGAGCTGAAGAAGACCTACCGGAAGCTCGCGCGGCAGTTCCACCCGGACTCCAACCCGGGTGACGCCGCCGCCGAGGCCCGCTTCAAGGAGATCAGCGAGGCCTACTCGGTGCTCTCCGACAAGGAGCAGCGCGCCGAGTACGACCAGGTCCGTGCCATGGGCTCGGGCGCCCGCTTCACCGCGGGCGGTCCGGGCCAGGGCGGCGGGTTCGAGGACGTCTTCGGTGGGATGTTCGGCCAGCAGGGCGGACAGCGCGTGCGCTTCGGCCAGGGCGGACGCGGCGGCGGTGCCGGCGGCTTCGAGGACATCCTCGGCGGGATGTTCGGTGGCGGCCAGGGCTTCGGCCAGTCGTCCGGCGGCTTCCGCGGGTTCGGTGGGCCGACGAAGGGACGCGACGTCACGGCGTCGACGACCCTCGACTTCACCACCGCGATCGCCGGTGACACGGTCAAGCTGTCGCAGGGGAACGGCCGTCCGGTGAACGTCCGCATCCCTGCGGGCGTCGCCGACGGGCAGAAGATCCGCCTGCGCGGCCGGGGCGAGCCGAGCCCGGACGGCGGCGAGGCCGGTGACCTGGTGGTCACCGTCAGCGTCCGCAAGCACCCGGTGTTCGAGCGCGACGGGCAGCACCTCCGCGTGGACGTCCCCGTGACCTTCGCCGAGGCAGCGCTCGGCGCGACGATCCAGGTCCCCACCCTCGGCGGCGAGCCCGTCAAGCTCAAGGTCGCACCGGGCACCCCGTCCGGTCGCGTCCTGCGCGTCAAGGGCCGCGGCGTCACGACGAAGAACGGCACGGGCGACCTGCTCGCGACCGTGCAGGTCGCGGTGCCGTCGCACCTGTCGGACAAGCAGCGCGAGGCCGTCGAGGCGCTCCGCGCCGCCCTGCCGGACGAGGACCCGCGCGAGGACCTGCTCGCCAAGGCGCGCGGGTAGGCGGTACCAGCAACAGCACGAGAACCGGTCTGGAGGCCCGGTGCGGCTCCGTCAGGAAGCCGCACCGGGCCTCCAGACTGTTCCAGGACCACCCGACGACGGAAGGGACGTGACGTGACCGACATGGACGAGGAGTCGCCCGTCTTCGCGATCGCGGTGGCGGCTGAGCTCGCGGAGATGCACCCGCAGACGCTGCGGCAGTACGACCGGCTCGGCCTGGTCGTGCCCGGGCGGACCCGCGGCGGTTCCCGCCGCTACTCGATGCGTGACGTCGCGCAGCTGCGCGAGATCGCGCGGCTCGGCAGCGAGGGGGTCTCGCTCGAGGGCATCCGTCGCGTGCTGGAGCTCGAGAACGAGAACCGGGCGCTGCGCGACCGCGTGCGGGAGCTCGAGCGGGCGCTGGCGGACCAGCTGATCAGCCGACCGGGCGCGCGCGTCTTCGCGGCGACGACCACGGGCGCCGCGGTACCGCTGCGCGCGGGGGTGCGACCGCAGCGGAACACCGCCGTCGTGCTGTACAGACCAGCCAGAAGGACGACTGACGGCTGACGCGGACCTTCCTAGCGTGACGGACGACCCGACCGGGTCACCGGTCACGATCCCAGGAGGTACTCCGTGCGTTCTCGTCCATCCGTCATCACGATCGCCGTCGGCACCGCGCTGACGGCCGTCCTCGCCTCGAGCGGCGTCAGCGGTCCGGCCTCCGCCGCGACCGGCGACGGCCTGCAGGTCGCTCCGTCGGCCGACGCATCGACGAAGGCGATCTCGATCCGCACCAGCCCGCCCACCGACGTCTCCGTGACGGTCGGCACCGAGGGCTTCACCGTCCGGGCGACACCGCACTGCGACCTGGCGCCCGAGTGCAAGAGCTACATCCGCGTCCTCAGTGCCGGGTTCAGCACCACCGTCGACACCCGGAACGGCGCGCTCGTCCCGTGGCCTGCGGGTTGGGCCGAGGGGGAGACGCGCACCGACGGACTCGTCTTCAGCGCTGCCTGCGACGGCAGCCGCTGCTACACCGAGACGTCCGCCGGGGTCTCGCTCGGGTCGATCACCCGACCGGTGACGCCGCGGGCGCTCTCCGCCGAGGTGACCGCGAAGGACGACGCTGCCCGGACCGCCCGCGTCGAGGGCACCGCGACCCCGGGTGCGTCGATCCGTCTCGTCGGGGACGAGGTCGCGCGAGCCGACTCCTCCGGGCGGTGGAGCCACGAGCTGCGGGGCCTCGCCGTCGGGGACAACGTCCGCACCTACCAGCAGTACGTCGACGGAGCCCTCCGGGACGACCGGCGGGTGACCGTCCGGATCGAGGAGACCCGGCCCGTGTTCTCGGGCGCGGTGTCCTTCGACGACGACGTCACGCAGCGCGCGCTGGTTGCCGGTGCGGGTGTCCCGGGCGCGCGCGTGGTGCTCACCGACGGCGAGACCACGATCGGCGAGACGACCGTCGGAGCGGACGGCCGGTGGTCGTTGCGGATCGACGCTCCCGATCGCGGCGGGGTCCGTCACCTGACTGCCACCCACACGGCTGCGGGACAGGGGCCGGAGACCGTGGGCATCGACGTCGACTACGGCCAGGCCGTCCGCATCACCTCGCCGGGGAACGGGTTCGTGATCCCGCCGGCATTCCCGGCGGTCAGGATCAGCGGGACCGCCGCGCCGGGGGCGGTCGTGCGGCTCTCCGAACGGGGTGCGAGCGGGAGCGACCTCGGCTCCGCGACGGCCGGTGCGGACGGTCGGTGGGCGATCCGGACGCCGGCGCTGCCGCAGCGTGACCACGTGCTGCAGGCCACGGCGACGTCGCGTGGTGCGAACTCGACGTCGGCCACCGTCGGGCTCCACGGCAACTGATGCGTAACGCACAGTATTCCGACTCCGTAGGTTGGTCAGGGTCCCGCTCGGGGCCCTGACCGACAGGAGAACACGATGCACGAACGACCACCGATCGCGGCGGCACTCGTCGTGGGGCTCGTCGCCCTCGCCGCCCTCGCAGGACCAGTACCGGCTGCGTCGGCGGCCGACCAGGACCAGACCAGCGCCGGGGCCGAGGCGATCCGCGACCTCGGGACCGCTCCGGAGCAGGCGCGGGCACTGGCCTACGCCGGTGTCCCGACCGGCGTCCGCGTCGAGGCGACGCAGTCGGGTCTGGTCGTGACCGCGAACCCGGTCTGCACCGGACTCGTCTGGGGGTGCAAGTCGATCATCCACTCCAGCGGGCGCGTGTTCGACCTGGTCGACACGACGAGCGGCTACACGGTGCCGTGGCCGTCCGACTGGCGCGAGGGGGAGTCGCGCGACGCCGGTGCCGTCTACTCGGCCGCGAGGGACTGGGTCTCGTGGTGGTGGAACTCGAACCGACCGGCCGCGCTCGGATCCGTGACCCGGCCGTACGCCGCACGGTCGTTGACGGCGACGGTCGTGAGCAAGGACGACGCCGCGCGGACCGCCCGCGTGACGGGGACGGCGACGCCGAAGGCCTCGATCCGCATCGGTGGGTCCGAGGTGACGACCGCCGACCAGTCCGGCAACTGGTCCTCCACCCTGCAGGGCCTGTCGGTGGGGGCGAACAGCCGCACGTTCCAGCAGTACGTCGACGGGTCGTACAAGGACCAGAAGACGGTGTCGGTGACGATCGTCGACCCCGTGCAGCCCGACCAGATCACGGGCAACCGGGGCTCGGCGACCCTGGAACGGGGGAAGACGTCGACCGTGTACAGCACGTACACCGCGAAGCGCGCCTTCACCACCCCGACGGGGCGGCTCGAGGTCGCCGCGCCGGCCGGTACGCGGTTCGCGAGCGGCCAGGACAGCCAGCGCGGGGAGTACCGGTCGGGTTCCTCGTGGTACTCCTTCGGTGGCAACACCCTCGTGAACGGGTCGCGCTCGAGTGACGGTCGGACCTACACCTTCGACCTCGGGCAGCGGAACTGGGACGTCGCGAAGGACCAGCAGTTCCGGTTCGGGCTGCGGGTCGAGACGCCGGTCGACGTCTCCCCGACCACCGGCTCCATGACCGGGCACCTGTCCGGGTCCTTCACCGGCGGCACGTTCGACACCACCGCCACGACGGACACGACCGTGGCCGACCAGCCCCTGACCGCTCGGGTCGCCGAGGTCGACGCCGCGCGGCGGACGGCGCGTGTGGAGGGCACCGCTCCCGGCGTCACGACCGGCATCGCGATCACGTGGGAGCGCAACGGCCAGGCGACGACACAGCGCGTGGAGCCGCGGGACGGGAAGTGGACGGTCGACGTCGACGGACTGCGTGCCGGGAGCAACACGGTGCAGGTGGAGGCCTTCGCCGGGCAACAGTCCCTCGCCCGGACGACCGTCGACGTGCAGGTCGACGCACCGACCTTCGATGCGTCGGTGACGTTCGCCGACGACGTGACCGAGCGGGCGACCGTGTCCGGGCACGGGGTCCCCGGCGCGCGGGTCGTGCTCCGGGACGGGTCGACGGAGGTCGGCTCGACGACCGTGGGGCAGGACGGGACGTGGACCGTGCGGCCGGCGGCACCGGGCCGCGGTGGGGTCTGGTCCCTGACCGCGACGCAGACCGCGAGCGGGCAGCCGCCGCAGTCGATCGGCGTCGACGTCGACTACGGAGCGGCCGTCCGGATCACCTCGCCGGGCGACGGGTTCGTCGTCTCGCCGGTGTTCCCGAGCGTCCGGATCAGCGGGGTCGCCGCCCCAGGCGCGGTCGTCCGGCTCGCCGAGCGGGGTGTCCCCGGCAGCGACCTGGGATCGGTCACCGCGGGCGCGGACGGTCGGTGGGCGGTGTCGACGCCGGCGCTGCCGGTCCGCGACCAGGTGATCGAGGCGACCGCCACCGGGCGTGGCGCGAACACCACGACGGCGACGGTGTCGCTCTCCGGCAGCTGACCGGAGGTCGAGGCGGACGAGCCCGCGGTGCCCGAGCGGCCCGCGGGCTCGTCCGCGTGCGACCACACGCGCCCGAGCACACGCGCCCCGACGGCGGCACAGTGACGGCGGCGCAGCGGTCGATCGCGTGGCCGGCGGGCTCGCACCGCACGGCGTCAGGGTGCCGGCGGTTCGTTCCGCTCCTCGGCGCGCGCCGTCATGCTCCCGCACCGGGGCGCGGCGAGCAGCTCGAGCTCCGGGTCGACCGGTCTGCAGCGACCTGGTCGCCCGGCACGGATCCGGTCGACCACCGTGCGCAGGCAGGCGCCGCACACCTCAGCGGTCCTTCCGGTCCGGGTCCGGCAGCAGGTGGATCCGGCTCGATGCCCGCTCCGCCAGGCGCCCGTCGCGGCTGTCCACCGCGATGCGCAGTGCCACGAGCCCGTTCCGGATGTGCTCCCACGGCAGCGCGGCGCGGACGTCGTCGTGGCGCAGCCGGTAGGTCAGACCGTCGAGCGCACCGCTCAGCGTCGCGGCGAGCAACGGGTTGTCGCACTCCGCGATGAACGACCGGTACACCGGCGTCACGGCATCGGCGCCCCACTCCCAACGAGTCTCCGCCATGCAATCGAGCAGCAGCCCGAGCCGACGGAAGAGCAGGGCGCGTCGGCGGTCGTCGAACTCGGGGATCGTCGTCCGGACGACGCCGCCGAAGAGCAGCCCGAGCGCCTGCAGGGTCGGCACGAGGTCCTCGCGCCGGGGGACGGTCACCCGCGTGTACCGGTTGGCGCGGAACTCGACCAGTCCGAGGTGCCCGAGGTCGGACAGTGCCTCACGCACCGGCGTGCGGGAGCAGCGCAGACGGCCGGCCAGCTCGTCGTCGTCGAGCAGGGTGCCCGGGGCGAGCACCCCACCCATGATCTCGGCGCGGAGCCGCTCCCTGGCCTGGTCTCGGAGCCGGGGCCGCACCCCGGCGTCTGGCGAAGCGAACATCGGCCCCTCTCGCACCGTCGTCCCACCCCGTCCGGGCGGTGCATCCGACTGTAGGGCCCCGGGATACCAGAGCAGACCGGTGATATACCGACGTTGTCCGGTCGCGACGTCCCGTGAGGGCGAGCTGGGTAGCCTTGGCCGGTGCCGTTCGACTTCGCAGACCACTTCCGGCGCCGCTCCGACGGCGACCAGCCGGACATCGTCGCGATCGACGGCACGGACCGCTTCATGCTCGACGAGGCGCCGTTCCTGCACGGTGACGCGCTCCGGCAGCCGGGTGAGGTCGCCGTGGTCGACGACCGCTACGGCGTGCTGACGCTCGGACTCCTGGCGCTGCACGGTTCGAGCGACATCCGCGTCGTGCAGGACTCCCTCGTCGGGGAGCGCGCCCTGACCGCGAACGCCGGCACCTTCGGGCGTCGGGGCTTCCACCACCCGGCGACCCTCGAGGACGCCTTCCGCGACGTGCGGCTCGTACTCCTCCGGCTGCCGAAGTCGAACGACCGGCTCGACGAGGTCGCGCGCGCGATCGCCCGGTGGGCCGCTCCGGACGTCGTCGTGGTCTGCGGCGGCCGGGTGAAGCACATGACCCTGTCGCAGAACGACGTCCTGCGCCGGTACTTCGGCGAGGTCACGGCGTCACGCGGACGGGCCAAGTCCCGACTCCTCATCGCACAGGACCCGCTGCACGCGGCCGCCGCGCGAGCGGACGTGACCGCACCCTGGCCCCGCACCGTGCACAACGACGAGCTCGGCATCACGATCGCGGCGCACGGCGGCGTCTTCGCCGGGACGTCGCTCGACCTCGGCACCCGGGTGCTCCTCGACGTGGTCGACGACGCGGTCCCGTCCGCGCGCCAGGCGGTCGACCTCGGCTGCGGCAACGGCACCATCGCGACGGTCCTCGCGCGCCGCCGGCCGGCGATCCGGGTGGTGGCGACCGACGTCTCGAGCGTCGCCGTCGCGTCGACCCGTGTGACCGCCGACCGCAACGGCGTCGGTGACCGGGTGGTCACGGCACGGACCGACGCGGGGGACGAGCTCGACAGCGGCTCGGCGAAGCTCGTGCTCTGCAACCCGCCGTTCCACGACGGCACCAGTGTCAGCACCGACGCGGCGGCGGCGATGTTCCGGAACGCGGCCCGCATCCTGCAGCAGGACGGCGAGCTCTGGTGCGTCTGGAACGGACACCTGCGCTACCGCGCCGACCTCGAGCGGACCGTCGGTCCGACGCGGCAGGTGGTGCGGACGTCCCGCTTCACCGTGACCGCGTCCCGCGTCACGTCCTGAACCGGCCACGGACGGACGGGAGGCCCGTGGCTGCGCAGCCACGGGCCTCCCGTCCGTGTGGTGGTCACGTCGGGACGCGACCCGGGCCGATCAGGCCGGGACGTAGTCGAACGTGTCCGGGTCCGGGCCGGTGCGGTGGCCCTTGTCCAGCGAGGTGATGGCGGTCATGTCCTCGTCGGAGAGCTCGAAGTCGAAGATCGCGAAGTTCTCCTCGACGCGCGAGCGGGTGACCGACTTCGGGAAGACGATGTCACCGCGCTGGATGTGCCAGCGGAGGACGACCTGCGCCGGGGTCTTGCCGGTGTTCCCTGCGATCCGCGTGATGGTCTCGTCGTCGAGCACGAGGCCCTGCGCGATCGGCGACCAGGCCTCGGTCGCGATGCCGTGCTCGCGGTCGTACGCGCGCAGTTCCTCCTGCACGAGGTACGGGTGCACCTCGATCTGGTTCACAGCCGGGGTGATCGTCGTCTCGGCGGCGAGGCGGTTGAGGTGGTGTGCCTGGAAGTTGCTCACGCCGATCGAGCGGGCCGTGCCGCCGCGGTAGAGCTCCTCCATCGCCTTCCACGTCGGGACGAAGTCCGAGACGGTGGGCAGCGGCCAGTGGATGAGGAACAGGTCGGTGTAGCCGCCGAGCAGGTCGGCCGACTTCTTGCCGTTCTCGAGTGCGGCCTCGGGGTCGTGGAACCCGTTGTTGAGCTTCGAGGTGACGAAGATCTCCTCGCGCGGGATGCCGGACGCCTCGATGGCCTCGCCGACCTCCTTCTCGTTGCCGTACATCTCGGCGGTGTCGATGTGGCGGTAACCGACCTCGAGCGCTGTGAGGGTGGCCTCCTTCGTGTCCGAAGGGTCGATCTGGAAGACACCGAAGCCGAGCTGCGGGATGGTCTTGCCGTCGTTCAGGGTGATGTTCGGAACGGTCATGACGCCATGCAACCAAACGGGTCCCAGGAGGCATTCCGGCAACGCTCAGCCGGGCGGGTCCGCAGCTGCGGAGTGCGCGAACCGGACCGGGGCCGCTCGCTCGATCCGGTTCGCAAGCGGGCGGACAGGTCAGGCCGCGACCGGTACAAGCGTGAACATGTACGTAGAACACAGAACATCACCGGCCGTGATGGTCCTCGTGACCGCACTCTGCCTGGTCGCCGCGCTCGTCGGAGCGCCGTCCGACCGGGCTGCTGCCGCGATCGACGAGCCGGGCGCGGCCCGCGGGGGAGTCGCGCCGTTCCGTGGGGCGATGCCCGAGGCGAGCGGTGCGAACGCTGCACCGGTGGTCCGGGCGTCCGAGGACTTCGAGAACGGCCTGTCGACCACGCCGGTGATGCTCGACCGGTACGTGGGTCGCTCCGGGCAGCGGTACACGGCCGACCCGCGGTGGATCGATCCGCAGCAGTGCAACGGCATCCTGACCAGCCAGACGAGCGGAGACGTCGCCGCCTGCTCCGCGAATCCACAGCTCCGGACGCTCGCGACCGTGCTCGGGACCGTGACCGGGACGGACCCGAGGTCGAACCACGCCGTCAGCGCCTGGACCCTGGACCGGCGCATGCCCGCGGACGCCGTGCAGGTGCAGCCGACCAGCCCCACGCAGCTCGGCGAGACCGGTCGCTTCGTCTCCTTCGGGGTCGCGGCGGCCGCGGCATCGTGCGACGTCGCGCACCCGGAGCTCGCGTTCTCGCTCGTGGACCGTGGCGAGGAACGCCCCGTCTCGGGGCCGATCGACCCGTGCACGGACCGACGTGCGCAGACCTACACCGTCGGCGGCGAGCAGATCAGGGCGGGTTCGTTCGTCTCACCCGGCGGGCTGCTGTTCGACGGCGACACCGTGCAGTGGCGGCTCCGGAACCAGCAGACGGCGTTCGACGGTAACGACGGCGCGATCGACGGGGTGTCGGTCCTCGACACGACGCCGCGTGTGGCGAACGCGTTCGCGGGGACGCCGGTCGTCGGGGACACCGCCCGCATGACCGCCCGGGTCGTCAACACGTCGGAGCTCGGGTCGAAGCCCGGCTGGTCGTACGCGGAGCGCCTCCCCTCGGGCCTGCGCATCGCAGGGTCGCCGCACCTGGAGAGCTCGTGCACGGGTGGGGCCGTGACCGCCGAGCCCGGCGGTGACCTGTTGACCGTGCACGGGGACCTGGCCACGGACGCGGTCGACTGCGCTGTGTCCTTCGACGTGACCTCGGACCGCGCGGGGACCTACACGCTCACTGCAGGCGACGTCGAGGCCCACCGGGGGGTCGACCTGCCGGACCCGGCGAGCGTGACGTTCCTGCCCGAGCAGAACGCCCTCGTGGCCACCGAGGAACCGGTGTTGACGGGCGACGACGCGGTCGCCGACCTGGGCGAGGAGATCGCGTTCGCCACGACGGTGCGCAACGCCGGGAACGCCCCGGTGCACGACCTCGGCGTGGTCGGGACCGCGGGCACGAGCACCTGCGCGGCGACCGACCTGGACCCGGGAGCGTCCACGGTGTGCACCTCGCCCCGGCGGCCGGTCGTGCAGGCGGACCTCGACCGAGGCCGCATCGACGATGCCGTCCGCGCCACCGCCACCGCGCGGTCCGGGGACCCGGTCGAGGCCACCGCGTCCGCGACCGCCCCGACCCCCGCGGCTGCACCCGCGGTGGCCGGGGTGCTCTCCGCGCACCGGGACGACCACGAGCCGCACCCGGGTGACGAGGTGACACTGGCGCTCCGGGTCGAGAACACCGGGAACGTCACACTGCACGACCTCGCCGCCGCCGTCGACGGTCGGGACGAGTTCACCGTGACCTGCCCCGCGGCCCCGCTCGCGCCGGGCGCGGACGAGGACTGCCGGGTCTCGGGGTCGGCGAGGCTCACCCAGCAGGAGATCGACGGCGGCGCGCTGACCTTCACCGCTCCCGTCACCGGTCGCGCGCCCGACGGCAGCGCGGTCCGGACGGACACCGCGGCCGAGCTCCCGCTCCCGCGGCGTGACGCCGTCGCGGCAGACGCCACCGCCGCGATCGTGCCCGGAGCGGGGACCGTCCCCCTCGCCGGGGACGAGGTGCGCCTCGGACTCGTGCTCCGCAACACCGGGAACACCACGCTGCACGACCTCACCGCGCTCGCCGAAGGCCGTCCGGACCTCGACGTCGACTGCCCGACCGGGGACCTCGCGCCAGGGGCTGCCGTGACCTGCACGGTCGGGTCGCACCACCTCTCCCAGGCCGACGTCGATGCCGGGCGCCTCGACGTCGCCTTCACGGCGCGCGGTACCGGCCCGGACGGGCAGAGCGCAGAAGCCCACGCGGTGACGGGCGTGGACGTCGAACGGCTGCCGGTGCTCGGCGCGACGCTCACGGCGCACCTGGCGACCGTCCATTCCGGTGGCTCCGGTGGCTCCGGTGGCTCCGGTGGCTCCGGAGGGTCCGGTGCTGCCGGTACCGACGACCGGCTGCAGCGTCCCGGCGACCACGTCGAGGTCGCCGTCGAGATCCGGAACGCGGGCAATGTCACACTGGACGACCTGGCGGCCGAGCTCGTCGAGTCGGTCGACGCGCCGGTGACGTGTCCCATCGCGACGCTGGCGCCGGGTGGGACGGTCTCGTGCACGGTGCCCGACCACGAGCTGACGCAGGACGACGTGGAACGCGGGGTCGTCCCGTTCGTGCTCACCGCGTCGGCGACCGACCCGACCGGAGCCGCCGTCGACGCGCGTGACGACGTCCGGGTCGGCCTCCGTGCCGGGAACGTCCTCGACCTCCGCACGACCGTGGTCGAACGTGACCGTGATGGTGCGGTGCGACCGGTCACCGGGCCCGTCCACGAGGGCGACCGGATCGCGGTCCACGGGACGGTGCGACACACCGGCAACCTCGTCGTGCACGGGCTCCGGGGCGCTGACACGGACGCGTCGGACTGCGCGGACCGGACGCTCCAGCCGGGCGGTGCGACGACGTGCGACGGGGCGTTCCACACCGTGACGGCGGCGGACGTCCGCGCCGGCGTGGTGCGGTTCACCACCGAGGTCGAGGGGCGCGTGAGCCGCGCGGACGGCGGATCCGAGCACGTCGGTGGCGGCTCGGACACCACGCAGACGGGGACCGTCACGGCGGACCACCGCACCGGCCGGTCGACCCCGGCGGAGGATGCCTGGCCGGTGACGGTCGCGTCCCCCGTCCGACACGACGAGGTCCGGGTCGAGGCCCCAGCGGCTGCCGGGGCGGCGGGCATCCCGGCAGCGCTGGCCTTCACCGGCACCACGGCCGTCGCCGGCGGACTCGTCGGAGCGCTCGGCCTGGTGCTGCTCGGGACGGCCCTCGTCGTCATGCGACGTCGGGCGGACCGGACGGGACCGGCCGTCCGTGTACCCGGCGGGGACGGCACCTCGGACCACGGCGAGGAGTAGTCGGGGGAACGGACCCGGGCCGCGAGCGACCCGGGTCCGCGCTCCGCTCAGGCCGGCGCCCGCCTCAGGCCGGCGCCCGCCGCAGGCCAGCGCCCCGCTCAGACCAGCGTCCGCCTCAGGCCAGCGCGGCCGTGATGTACGCCAGCAGCGCCGCGCCGTAGGTCTCGGCGGCGTCCGCGCCGGTGAACTCCCGCTGCTCGCCGCCGATCGTCGCGGTCACGGTGAAACCCGCCGCGAGCGAGACGAACGCCGGCCCGAGCAGCTCGCGCAGCTGGTCCTCGCGGGGGAGCCACAGGGCCTCGGTCGCCGACACCGAGTCCAGCGCCCACTCGGTCGTGCCGTTGAACCCGAGCACGGTGCCTGACGGGTAGTCGTGCCGCTCGACGGTCATCTCGGACACCGTGTAGACGTCGTCGTCGACGCCCGGCTTGTCGATGACGAAGCGGTCCCCGGTCGCGGGGTGCCAGCGGAGTCCGGCGTCGCGGAGGGCTGTGGCGGTGTCGACGGTGATCACGTCTCCACCCTGCCATGCGCCACCGCCGAACGCGGATCCGCCGCCGGGCGGAGGCGCGTGGCAAGGTCCGCGTACTAGCATCGCCGAGCACCCCGCGCACGGCGAGTGATCGTCCGCGCGCGCGGACGCGACGATGCCGAGCAACCGGTGCCGCGCCTCCAGGCCGTCCGCGGCCACGGGCACGACCGCGAGCCGGCGTCCGGACGCCGGTCCCCGCCGACGCCCGCGCCGCTCGTCCGCACCGAACCCGTCCGCCCAGCAAAGGACCCGCATGACCCTCGAGCGCGAGGAACTCCGCGACGACTGGACCGTGGCGATCGCGGGCGACGAGCCGCCGGTCGGCGCGCCGGACGGCATCGCGGGACGCACCATCCGGGCGACCGTCCCCGGACAGGTGCACACGGACCTCGAGCGCGAGGGGATCGTCGCCGACCCGCGGTACGACCGCAACGAGGCCGCCGCCGCGTGGGTCGGCCGGGCCGACTGGTCGTACCGCCGCACCGTCGACGTCGCCCCGCGAGGCTTCGAGCGCGTCGACCTGGTGTGCGAGGGGCTCGACACGGTCACCGAGCTCAGCCTGGACGGCGTCGTCGTCGGCACCACGCGGAACATGCACCGCCGCTACCGCTTCGACCTCAACGACGTGCCCGGGACGTCCGGCGAGCGCGACCTCGAGCTGCTGTTCGAGTCGCCGTACCGCGAGGCCGGCCGGGTCGCCGCCCGCGCCGGGTCGATGCCCGGACCGTACGACGAGCCGTTCCCCTACGTGCGCAAGATGGCGTCGAACTTCGGCTGGGACTGGGGGCTGACGGCGGTCACGAGCGGGCCGTGGCGCCCGGTCGCGATCGAGCGGTGGTCCACCGCACGGCTCGCCGAGGTCCGACCGCTCGTCGACGTCGAGGCGGGCGAGGGCGTGCTCGACGCGCACATCACGGTCGAGCGGTCGGGCATGAACGACCTCGACCAGGACGGCGAGGACGACGACCTCGTGCTCGTCGTGACGGTCAGCGGGCCGACCGTCGACGGTGGCACGACCCGGCAGCGCTCCCGGGCGCAGCTCACCCCGCAGAGCGACGAGACGGTCGTCACGGTGCGGGTGCCCGACGTCCGCCGCTGGTGGCCGCGCGGGTACGGGGAGCAGGTGCAGTACGACGTCACGGTCGAGCTGCAGACGGTCGACGGCGAGGTGCTCGACCGCCGCGCGAGCCGCACCGGCTTCCGCTCGACCCGCATCGACACGGCCGAGGACGAGATCGGCAAGCCGTTCACGATCGTGGTGAACGGCACCGTCATCGACGTCCGCGGGGTGAACTGGATCCCGGACGACGTCATCGTGTCCCGTGTGGACCGTGCCCGCATCGAGGACCGGCTGCGCGCCGCTGCCGACCTGCACGTGAACCTCGTGCGCGTCTGGGGCGGCGGCGTGTACGAGTCGCACGACTTCTACGACGTGTGCGACGAACTCGGTCTGCTCGTCTGGCAGGACTTCCCGTTCGCGTGCTCCGCCTACCCCGAGGTCGAGCCGATCCGCAGCGAGGTCATCGCCGAGGCCCGGGACAACGTCGCCCGCCTCGCCGGACACCCGTCGCTCGTCGTGTGGAACGGCAACAACGAGAACATCTGGCTGCACGACGCCGACGGCTGGGCCGAGGAGCTCGGTGACCGCGGCTGGGGCCTCGACTACTACCTCGACCTGCTGCCGACGATCGTCGACGCGGTCGACCCGTCGCGCTTCTACACGGTCGCCTCGCCGTGGTCGGGGTCGGAGAGCCTGCCGGCGAACCACGTCGACCACGAGACGCACCACTCGTGGGACGTCTGGAACCGGCTGTCCGACGACCACTACCGCGACTCCGTGCCGCGGTTCGTCTCCGAGTTCGGGTGGCAGGCCCCGCCTGCCTGGCGCACGCTGCGCGAGGCGGTCGCCGACGAGCCGATGCGCGTCGACTCGCCCGGTGTCGTCCACCACCAGAAGGCCGACGACGGCATGGGGAAGCTCGCGCGCGGCATCGCGCCGCGCTTCGGTGCCGTGGACTCGGAGGACCTCGACCGCTGGCACTGGCTGACGCAGCTGCAGCAGACCCGTGCGATCGCGACCGGCGTCGAGCACTGGCGCACGCACTGGCCGCGGAACACCGGGGTCGTGGTCTGGCAGCTCAACGACCTGTGGCCGGTGTCCTCGTGGTCCGCGATCGACTCCGCGGGTCGGTTGAAGCCGCTCGCGCACGAGCTGCGCCGGTTGTACGACGACGTGCTGCTGACGATCCGTCCGGTCGCCACCCGCGGGTCGGCCGCCGGTCCGGAAGCGGACGAGGACCGGCCGGGAGGCACGGATCACCTCGACCGTCCGGCCCACGACGGCGAGACGGCGGGGTCCTCCGAGCTGGCCGACACGCTCTCGCTCGGCGTCTCGCCGGGCGCCTTCGGTCACGCCCCGATCGAGGTGGCCGTCCGGTCGTCGCGCGCCGGCCTGGACAGCGTCGTGCGGGTGCGCCGCATCGCACTGTCGGGAGCGATCCTCGCCGAGGCCACGCTGCCCGTGCAGCTGGGGCCCTCCGGCGTGGCCGTCGTGGCGCTGCCGGAAGCCGTGGGCGTGGTCGACGACCCGACGAACGAGCTGGTCGTCGCCGACATGGACTGGCGCCGTGCGGTGTGGACGCCGTCGCCCGATCGCGCGATGCGCTGGCAGCCGGCGCGGTACCGGACGTCGGTGACGCCGGCACCCGACGGGGACGGCCACGACCTGGTCGTCGAGGCGGACTCCCTCGTGCGCGACCTGCTGTTCCAGCCGGACCGCCTCGCGCCGACGGGCACCGTGGACCGCGGCTTCATGACCCTGCTGCCCGGCGAGCGGGTGCGGTACCGACTGCGGGGACTCAGCGCGACCGAGGCCGCCCGGATCGACCGCGAGCCGGTGACCTGGAGCCTGGACCGGGTGCTCCGCTCAGACATGTGACATACTGGTTGTGCTGCATGCACAGCGCGGCCGTGCCTTGACCCTCGGTCGGAACGGCGCACCCCCGGAACGCAGCGGCTTCCGGGGGTGCTGCCTGTGCGTCCGGTGTCGGTCCGGCCCCCGGCCTGTGCTTCGTCGTCGGGGCGGGTTACGATTGCGGGACGACGGACTTCCGCCGTGCGGGTCGACGGAGACACGCAACACGGCGACCTGTTCCAGAACAAGGAGACATGATGCTCGGAAACCTCGGTGGCGTCCACCTGCTGATCATCCTCGGGATCATCATCCTGCTGTTCGGTGCGACCAAGCTCCCGGCGCTCGCCAAGGGACTCGGGCAGTCGATCAACATCTTCAAGAAGGAGATGGGCGACGACAAGAAGGCGGCGAAGGACGGCACGGTGCAGGACGCCGCACAGCCCGGGTCGGCCCAGTACACGGCGCCGCAGGGTGACACCGCCGGCCCCGTCGTGAACCCCGGTCCGTCGGTGCAGCCGAACGCGCACACCGACCCCCGGAGCTAGGGCGCTCCAGCTCGCCAGACCTCCCGCACTGCGGGAACACGCCCAGGACACCCAGCCCCGTCCTGTCGGCGGAAGCCCCCGCGACCATCCGGTCGCGGGGGCTTCCCACGTCTCCTGTGCCGGCGTCGGACGTCGGGTCCTGGCGGAGATCGATCAGGTGACGGCCGGTCGAGGGGTGGGGAGGACCTCGGTCGTCCCATCACGGGTCTCGTCCTCGCTGCTGCTGCCGGTGCGGTCGTCCAGGGACCGCGCGCAGCGTCGCGCGAGAGCCTCGAGCGGTCCGCGTCTGCCGGCTCGGTCGAGCAGCGCCGCCGTGACCGCCGCCGCCACGACCAGGACGAGGTACGGGAACCACCCGTCGAGCGCCGGCAGCGGGTCCGGCCGTCCGGCGACCACCCACGCACCGATCGCGAGGACGTGTCCGCAGTACAGCGTCAGGGCGCACCGACCGATCGACGAGAGCGGCCGCAGGCGCAGCGGTGCGACCGCCGTGAGGAGCAGGGCCGCGGCGAGCACGGCGACCGCGACCCCGGTCGCCCCGAGGAGCTCGAAGGTCGACCCACCGTGCGGGGAGACGTCGAGCAGCCGCGCCCAGTCCACTTCGGGGAGCGGCTGCTGCTCGGGGACGACCATCGTCGCGGAGGATCCCGTCGGGATCGTGACGGACCCGGACCCGGACCCGGTGCTCGACCCCGGCGGGTCGGGGATCGGGATCATCGTGCCGACCGGACCGGAGATGCCGAAGGCATGCGCGACGAGCGTGCCGCCGCCGTAGCCCACGACCGCTGCACCGATGCCCGAGCCGAGTGCGCCCCACAGCACCCTCCGGCGCTCGAGGCCGAGCCGTGCCAGGAGCACACCGGCGAGGACGACGCCGAACCACGACACCGCCGGGTAGCCCGAGAACAGCGGGTCCGCGAGTCCGACACCGCTCAGCGCGGCGACCGACTGGCCGACGAGGGCGATCGGGGGGCCGGCGACGAGGGCGAGGACCGCGGCCAGGACCACCCAGCGCAGCCGGAGCCGCAGGAACGGCAGCGCCGCGACGAACAGCACGGCGTAGGTGGGCAGGATGACGAGGATGCCGCCCGGGACCAGGGTCAGGAGCGCCCCCATCGCGAGGAGCAGCGCAGCTCGGGCCAGGACGTGCCGACGGTCGCGGATCCGTCCGCGCTCGCTCGGGCCGGTGGTCGCCAGGACGAGGGACACGCCGGCGCAGAGCGCGAACAGCACGGAGGACCGCCCGTGGACCACCGCGCCCCAGGTCGAGGGGTCGCCGAGGTCGACGGGGTCGTGGAGTGGGGCGAGGTGGGCGGCGAACATCCCCAGCACCGCGAGGCCGCGCGCGGCGTCGAGGCCGTCGAGTCGGGGGCGTCGTGGCGGGCGGTCGCCGGTGCCTGCGGCGGTGACGGTGGTGCTGGCGGACGTGGGCCGCATCGTGACATGTTGCATGTTCCGATCCTGGCGACCCGGTGTTTCGTCGGTGTGTGCGTCTCCTGGTGCGACCGGTGCGGGACGGGCGTCGATCGAGAGCCCTGGCCGTGCGCGGGTCGGCGGTCGAGCGGGCACGATGAGGTCATGGACCCGCACCGCCCGACAGCGCCGCTGCGCGGTGACCGTCGAGTCGTCCTCGTGGTCGCGATCCTGGCGTCCTTCGTCGTCGGGCTCGACTCGAGCGTGGTCACCGTCGCGCTCCCGGCGATCCGGCACGAGCTCGGGGGCGGGCTGGTCGTGCAGCAGTGGGTCGTCGACGCCTACCTCGTGACCCTCGGGTCGCTCATCCTCGTCGCCGGCTCGCTCTCGGACGTGTTCGGGCGGGTGCGGATCGTCACGTGGGGGCTGGTCGTCTTCGGGGTGGCCTCGGTCGCGTGCGCGATCGCACCGTCGGGCGAGGTGCTCGTCGTGGCGCGTGCCGTGCAGGGGATCGGCGGGGCACTCGTCACCCCGAGCTCGCTCGCGCTCATCGTCGCCGCGTACCGCGGGGCGGCCCAGGCGAGGGCGATCGGCACGTGGACGGCCTGGTCGAGTGCCGCGGTCATCGTCGGTCCGGTCGTCGGCGGGCTCGTGGTCGACGGCATCGGCTGGCGGTGGATCTTCGTGCTGACCGCGGTGCCGATCGCGGTCACCATCCCGCTGGTCCTGCGCATCACGGGTGACGTGCCGCCGGCACGGCGACCGCGGATCGACGTCGTCGGCGCGGTCCTGGCGGTCGTCGGTGTGGGCGGCGTGGTGCTCGGGCTCATCGAGCAGGAGCGACTCGGGTGGGACGCCCCCGTGGTCGTCGTCTCGCTCGTCGCCGGAGTGGCCGCGCTCGTGGCGTTCGTGCCGTGGGAACGACGGGTCGCCGGGGTCAGGGGAGCGCCGCTCGTGCCGCTCGAGCTCTTCCGGGCGCGGAACTTCGCGGTCGGGAACCTCGCGACCCTGTCGATCTACGGGGCGCTCGGCATGGTCGGCTTCGTCGTGACGCTCTTCCTGCAGGAGGTCTGGTCGTTCCCCGCCTGGCTCGCCGGTGTCGCGAGCCTGCCCCCGACGATCCTGCTCCTCGCGCTGTCCACCACGGTCGGCGCGCTCGCCGGGCGCCACGGCCCGCGGTGGTTCATGGCCGCGGGCCCCGCGATCGCCGCGCTCGGGGCGCTCGTGATGCTCGGCGTCGGCGACGACCCGGCGGCGTACTGGTGGACGGTGCTGCCCGGGCTGGTGCTCGTCGGTGTGGGGATCGCCACGATGGTGACGCCGCTGACGAGTGCCGTGCTCGGGTCGGTGCCGGAGCGCGAGGCCGGCGTGGGGTCGGCGGTCAACAACGCCGTCGCCCGGGTCGCCGGTCTCGTGGTCGTGGCGCTCGCCGGGGTCGTGCTCGGCGGTGGGGTGAGCGTGCTCGGCTTCCACCGGGCGATGGTCGTGATGGCGTTCCTGCTCGTGGCGGGGGCACTCGTCAGCGCGGTGGGGATCCGGAACAAACCTGCCCGTCCGTAAGTTGAGTCCAGTAGACTCAAGTGCAAGAGCACGAGCCGTACGCGCAGTACGGGACCACACGACCACCGCAACGGAAAGGACGGACCGCATGGCGAACCTCCAGGGCGCCCCCGACTCGCAGGAGCGGCAGAAGACCGCCCTCGAGCAGTACGGCGTCGACCTCACCGCGATCGCCCGGAGCGGCAAGCTCGACCCGGTCATCGGGCGGGACGCCGAGATCCGGCGCGTCTCGCAGGTGCTGACCCGACGCACCAAGAACAACCCGGTGCTCATCGGTGAGCCCGGCGTCGGCAAGACCGCCGTCGTCGAGGGGCTCGCACAGCGCATCGTCGCCGGTGACGTCGCCGACTCGCTCAAGGACAAGCGGCTCGTGTCGCTCGACATCTCCGCCCTCATCGCCGGCGCGAAGTACCGCGGCGAGTTCGAGGAGCGACTCAAGGCCGTCCTCAAGGAGATCAACGACTCCGACGGACAGGTCATCACGTTCATCGACGAGCTGCACACCCTGATGGGCGCCGGCGGCGGCGAGGGCTCGGTGGCGGCGTCGAACATGCTCAAGCCGATGCTGGCGCGCGGCGAGCTCCGGCTCATCGGCGCGACGACGCTCGACGAGTACCGCCAGTACATCGAGAAGGACGCCGCACTCGAACGGCGCTTCCAGCAGGTCTACGTGGGGGAGCCGAGCGTCGAGGACGCCGTGGCGATCCTCCGCGGGCTCAAGGAGCGGTACGAGGCGCACCACAAGGTGACGATCAACGACTCCGCCCTCGTCGCCGCGGCGAGCCTGTCGAACCGGTACATCTCCGGCCGCCAGCTGCCCGACAAGGCGATCGACCTGATCGACGAGGCGGCGTCGCGCCTGCGCATGGAGATCGACTCGTCGCCGGTCGAGATCGACGAGCTCAAGCGCTCCGTCGACCGGCTGCGCGTCGAGGAGTTCGCGCTGAAGCAGGAGAAGGACGACGCCTCGAAGGCCCGGCTCGAGACCCTGCGCGCCGAGCTCGCCGGACGTCAGGAACGACTCGACGAACTCCAGCGACGCTGGCAGGCCGAGCGCGCCACCCTGAACCGCATCGGTGAGCTGAAGCAGCAGCTCGACGACCTGAACATGCGCAGTCAGCGGGCACAGCGCGAGGCCGACTACGAGACCGTCTCGCGGCTCGAGTACGGCGAGAAGCCCCGCATCGAGGCCGAGCTCGCCGCCGCCGAGCAGGCCGAGAGCGCCGAGCGCATGGTGAACGACAGCGTCACCGACGAGGACATCGCCGCGGTGATCGCGCAGTGGACGGGGATCCCGGTGGGTCGCCTGCTCCAGGGCGAGACCGAGAAGCTCCTGCACCTCGAGACGGAACTCGGCCGTCGGATCATCGGGCAGCGCAGCGCCGTCGGCACCGTGTCCGAGGCCGTCCGCCGCACCCGCGCGGGCATCTCCGACCCGGACCGACCGACCGGCTCCTTCCTGTTCCTCGGACCCACCGGTGTCGGCAAGACCGAGCTGGCCAAGGCGCTCGCCGAGTTCCTGTTCGACGACGAGAAGGCCCTCGTCCGCATCGACATGAGCGAGTACGGCGAGAAGCACTCGGTCGCGCGACTCATCGGCGCCCCGCCCGGCTACGTGGGGTACGAGGCCGGCGGGCAGCTCACCGAGACCGTCCGCCGTCGGCCGTACTCGGTGGTGCTGCTCGACGAGATCGAGAAGGCACACCCCGAGGTCTTCGACGTGCTGCTCCAGGTGCTCGACGACGGGCGCCTGACCGACGGGCAGGGCCGCACGGTCGACTTCCGGAACACCATCGTGATCCTGACGTCGAACCTCGGCTCGCGGTTCCTGACCGACCCGGCACTCAGTGCCACCCAGCGCGAGGAGGCCGTGCGCGAGCTCGTGCAGCAGTCGTTCCGCCCCGAGTTCGTCAACCGCCTCGACGACATCGTCGTGTTCCAGGCGCTGACGCACGAGGACCTCGGCCAGATCGTGTCGCTGTACGTCGACCGGCTCGCCCGGCGCCTGTCCGACCGTCGGCTCGAGCTCGCGGTCACGCCGTCGGCCCGCGGATGGCTCGCCGAGCGCGGGTACGACCCGGTGTACGGCGCGCGCCCGCTCCGCCGGCTCATGCAGCGGCAGATCGACGACCAGCTGGCGCGCGCCATCCTGGCCGGCGACGTCCGCGACGGCGACACGGTCCGTGTGGACGTCGCGGACGACGGCGAGGCGCTCGTCGTCGAGCCCTTCGAGCTGGCCGAGATCGTCGAGGAGTAGGCGGACGATCGGCCCGGTCGCGACGGGACCGACCGCACAAAGGTGACGGCCTGGAGGCCCGGTGCCGGTCCACGAGACCGGCACCGGGCCTCCAGGCCGTCGCGTTCCCTCCACCGTCACCGTCCGGGTAACGCCGCGGAAACAGGCGGCTCGCCAGGCTCGTCGCATGGACATGCTCTCGATCGACACCGTTCCCCTCTTCGTCGTCCCCGGCCCGGAGAGCCGCGCCTTCGTCGTCCACCTGGACGAGCGTCGCGGCACCGTGCACGTCGACCCAGCCGATGCATAGAAATGTCATGTGTCATGTACTCATGCGCGTACTGGTGGTGGACGACGAGACAGCCCTGGCCGACCTGATCGCCCGTGGCCTCACGCGACAGGACATGGCCGTCGACGTGGCGTACCGCGGTGACCACGCCGACGAGTTGCTCGCCGTGAACGACTACGACGTCGTCGTGCTCGACCGTGACCTCCCCGGCATGCACGGGGACGAGGTCGCCCGACGGCAGACCGCCCGGTCCGGCTGCACGCGGATCCTCATGCTGACCGCCGCGACGGCGCTGACGGACCGCGTCCACGGGCTCGAGCTCGGCGCCGACGACTACCTGCCGAAGCCGTTCGAGTTCCCCGAGCTCGTCGCCCGGGTCCGCGCGCTCGGTCGACGCAGCACCGCCGCCGTCGCGCCGGTGCTCGAGCGGGACGGCCTGCTCCTCGACTCGAACCGCCGCATCGCCACGCGCGACGGTCGGCCGCTCGACCTCACCACGAAGGAGCTCGGGGTGCTCGAGGTCCTGCTCCGCGCGGACGGACGGATCGTCTCCGCCGAGGAGCTCCTCGAGAAGGTCTGGGACATGAACATCGACCCGTTCACCGCTGCCGTGCGGGTGACGATGTCGAAGCTCCGCAAGAAGCTCGGCGCCCCGGACCCGATCCGGACCGTCCCGGGCAAGGGCTACGCGCTGTGACCCGACTCTGGTCCATCCGCGCCCGGACGACCCTGACGTTCGCGGTCGCCTCGATGGTCCTGACGGCGGCCGTCGTGCTCCTCGTGACGTGGGCCTCGACGGTGACGCTCACCGGGGCGATCGACGGCGGTGCGGCCGAACGGACCCCCTCGCTGCGGAGCACCACCGAGGGTGACGCCGGCGACTGGTGGACGGGCTCCGGGGACCGACCGGTGCGCGGTCCCGAGCACTCTTCGGGGACCTCGCTGCACGTCCGTGGTCCCGAGGCGGTGATGGTGGTCGCGGTCGCGAACCGGACGCAGTGGCAGTGGGCAGCGGTCGGGGTGCTCGCCGCCGGACTGCTGGCGGGCGGGACCGGATGGGTCGTCAGCCGCAGGGTCCTCCGGCCGATCGACCGGATCACCGACACCGCGCGCCGGCTGTCCGCGTCGACCCTGCACGAGCGCATCGGACTGGACGGCCCGGACGACGAGCTCCGACGGCTCGCGGGGACGATCGACGACCTGCTCGACCGCCTCGAGGCGGCGTTCGAGAGCCAGCGTCGCTTCGTCGCCCAGGCGTCGCACGAGCTGCGGACCCCGCTGGCCGTGCAGCGCACCGCCCTGCAGGTCGGCCTGGGCGAGGACGCTCGTCCCGACGACGTCGTCGCGGTGCGCGAGGAACTGCTCGAGCAGAACCGGCGGACCGAGCACCTGGTCGAGAGCCTCCTGGCGCTCGCCGAGGCGGATCGCGGGCTCGACGGTCGCGTCGACGAGCTCGACCTCGCCGAGCTCGCCGGACAGGTGGTCGCCGGACAGCGGGACCACGCTCGGGCCGCGAAGGTGAGCCTGACGGTCGAACCGTCCCCGTCCGCCGTGGTGTCGGCCGAACCGGTGCTCGTCCGACAGCTGGTGGCGAACCTCGTCGACAACGCCGTCGAGTACAACGAGCCCGGCGGGTTCGTCCGCGTGTCGGCCGGTCCGGACGGCCTCTGCGTCGAGAACTCGGGACCGGCGGTGTCGGCGGCCGACGTCGCCGTGCTCGTCGAACCGTTTCGGCGTGGGGCGCAGGGTGCAGCGAGCCGGCGGCACAGCGGTCTCGGGCTGTCGATCGTCGCGGCCATCGTCCGTGCCCACGGGTGGTCCCTGACGGTCGAGCCCCGACCGGACGGTGGTCTCCGGGTGCGGGTCGCGACGGTCTGAGTCGGGATCGTCGCCGGTGCGGGCGAGGTCCTCGCCTCCGGCGAGCGGTGTTTCGTCGGTGTCGCTCCGACACACGTCGTGCCGAAACACCGCTCCGGGTGCACTGGTCGCATGACCATCACCACGAAGCAGACCATCGGACGGTGCTCGACCGTCCTCGCCACCGTGCTCCTGGCAGCGGGCGCGCTCACCGCGTGTTCCTCGGGGTCCGACGCTCCCGACGCACCGGACGGCACGACGTCGGCCGGAGGCAGCCAGCGCGAGAAGCTCCTGGCGAACGCGAAGTGCCTGCGCGACAAGGGGTACGACGTCTCGGACGAGCAGTTCACGTCCGGGCGGTTCTCGATCCCCGAGGGTACTGATCCCGACGAGTACCAGAAGGCGAGTGCGGAGTGCAGCGCGAAGAACCGGAGCGCGGGTGACGCGCAGGGCCCGGCGACGCCGTTCGGGTTCGGCCCCGAGGTGGCGGCCTGCATGCGCGACTCGGGCTTCGCCGACTACCCCGACGACCCGGGGTCGCAGGGTGAGTACGTGCCGCAGGACGGCGACGGCTTCGGAGCGGCGCTCGGCAAGTGCGTCGCGGAGCACGGCGACGGTGCCGGAGTGCAAGCTCCCCGCGGCTGACCGGCGCGCGCAGCGGCGGAACCACTGTGTTTCGCCGCTGCAACCTCGGCCGACCGCCCGCTGAAACAGCGCGCCTCGTTCCATGGGTTCATGACTGAAACGACCCCCCGCCCGCGCGCCGTCCTGGCCGCCGTCGCCCTGCTCGCCGCACTCCCGCTCGCCCTGTCCGCCTGCTCCTCCGCCGGCCCCGGTGCGGACTCCACCTCCGCGGCCCAGGGCGTCGGCGCGAAGTGGGGCGAGTGCATGCGCTCCGCGGGCTTCGACGTCCCGGACCCTGCTGACGAGGAACTCGCGTCCGGGGTCGTCCGCACACCGCCGGGCGCCGACGACCAGGCGTTCGGTGACGCCGCGCGCACGTGTCAGCACGACCTCGGACTCAAGGGCACCGACGACGCGCAGCGGCAGACGTGGGAACGCCAGTACGGCCAGGTCGCGTCGTGCATCCGCGAGCACGGCTTCGCCGACTTCCCCGAGCAGGAGCCCGGGGTGCTCAACCCTGCGGACTACGCCCGGTCCGAGGAGCCGGCGTTCGAGAAGGCCTTCTCGGACTGCCTCGCCGAGTTCGCCCCGGACACGAAGCAGTCGAACCCGGGTTGAGCCCGCCCCGAGTGACACGGCGCCGATCCCTACGCCGACCCCGACCCTCGACCACGACGCCCCTGCCGATCCGGCGGGGGCGTCGTCGTGTTTCGCCGGTGCAACCCGTCCTGACCAGCTGGGGAAACAGCCGATCTCGTTCCATGGACCCATGACCCACTCGTCCGTCAGCAGCCGCATCGCGCTCAGCGCCGTCGCCCTGTGCACCGCCCTCCCGCTCGTCCTCTCCGCCCGCAGCACGCCGGACAGCCGGACGGCCGGGCGCTGACCAGCCGGGCACCACCTGTCGGGCAGTACCAGTCGGACACTGACCAGCCGGCACCACCAGCCGGCACCACCAGCCGGCACCACCAGCCGGGCACCACCAGTCGGGCACTGACCAGCTGGGCACGCACCAACCGGGCACTGCCGCGCGACACCACACCACCCCACCTCACACACCGACCCCAGGAAGGTCCAGATGGCCCCCACCTCCCACTCCCGACCCGGCCGCAGCCGTCGGCGCATCATCGTCGCCTCCGTCTGCCTGGTCGCCGTCCTCGGCGCCGGTGGCGCGTCCTGGGCGCTGCTCAGCGGCCAGCCGACCGCCGCCTCCGCCGCCGACGAGGACACCACCTCGGAGCACCGCTCCACGTCGCCGGTCACCCGCGGCGACCTGACCGAGTCGAACATCTTCGCGGGGACGCTCGGCTACGGCGCCCCGGTCGGCGTACCGGCCGCGGCCTCGGGCACCATCACGTGGCTCCCGGACCCGGGCCAGGTCATCCACCGCGACGAGCCGCTCTACGCGGTCGACGAGGAGCCCGTCCGGGCGATGTACGGCACCGTTCCGCTGTGGCGCACGCTCGAGTTCGGCGACCGCGGTCAGGACGTCGCGCAGCTCAACCGGAACCTCGCGGCACTCGGGTACGGCGTCGTCGAGGACGACCGCTTCGGCAAGCGCACGCTCGCGGGGGTCCGGCAGTGGCAGAAGGACCGCCACCGCACGGTCACCGGCACGATCGGCGCGGACGACATCGCCTTCGTCGACGGCGACGTCCGCGTGGCGAAGGTCGACGGGACGCTCGGCCAGACCGTCGGGAGTGGGGGCGGTGGTGACGCCGGTGGAGAGGCCGGCGGCGGATCGGCCGGGGGCTCCGGCGGCAACGTCATCAGCGTCACGAGCACCAGCCGCGTGGTCGACACCACCGTCGGGCAGCAGGACGCGGACCGGCTCGCGGTCGGCGCCGAGGTCTCGGTCCGGATCAACGGCGGCGGCGACGCCCTCCCCGGCAAGGTCGTCGCGACCGAGCCCGTGGAGGACGACAACGGCGGCGCTCCGAAGGTCCGGGCGACCATCGCGATCGAGGCGGGGGACCGGCAGCTGCCGGCCGCCGCGACGGCGCAGATCATCGTCGCCGGTCGCAGCGAGCGGGACGTGCTGTCGGTGCCGGTCGCGGCGCTCGTGGCGCACGGATCGGACGGCTACGCGGTCGACGTGGTGCGACACGGCGACACGGAGCGTGTCCCGGTCGAGGCCGGGTTCGTGGCGAACGGCCGGGTCGCCGTGACCGGGGACGTCCGCGAGGGCGACCAGGTGGTGGTGCCCTCGTGACCGCCCCCGTCCTCGTGCTCGACGACCTCGTGAAGACCTACGGCGAGGTCGGGGCGCTCCGCGGGGTGTCCTTGTCCGTCGACGCGGGCGAACTCGTGGCCGTGGTCGGGCCGTCCGGCTCCGGCAAGTCGACGATGCTCAACATCATCGGGACGCTCGACCGGCCGACCTCCGGCACCCTGGCGATCGCCGGCAACGACGTGCAGACGATGACGGACGACGCGCTGTCCGAGCTCCGCGCCGACCACATCGGCTTCGTGTTCCAGCACTTCCACCTGCAGGCGGGGGCGACCGCGACCGAGAACGTCGCCGACGGCCTGCTCTACGCGGGTGTCGGCCGGCACGAGCGCCAGCGGCGTGCGGTCGTCGCCCTCGAACGCGTCGGGCTCGGACACCGGGTCGACCACCGGCCGGACCAGCTGTCCGGCGGTGAGAAGCAGCGGGTCGCCATCGCGCGGGCGATCGTCGGCGACCCGACGATCCTGCTCGCCGACGAGCCGACCGGTGCGCTCGACACGGCCTCCGGCGCGGCGATCCTCGACCTGCTCCGGGAACTGAACGCCGGCGGGACGACGGTGCTCGTCATCACCCACGACCTCGAGCTCGCGGCGGCTCTGCCCCGCCAGGTCCGCATGCGCGACGGTCTGGTGCAGCAGGACTCCCGTGGCGACGGGGCCGACGCCCGCGAGCTCGCACGGACGATCCGCACGGCGGGCACGGGACTGGTCGGCGCCTTCGGGGCGGCCGGGCAGGATGGCGCACGATGAGCCGCCGGAACGCCGTCAGCCCCGGCGACCTGCTCCGACTCGGACTCTTCGGCCTGCGCACCCGCCCCACCCGCGTGGTGCTCTCCGCGCTCGGCATCGCGATCGGCATCGCGGCGATGATCGCAGTGGTCGGGATCTCCTCGTCGAGCAAGGCGAAGCTCGACCAGGTCCTCGACGCCCTCGGCACGAACGTGCTCACGGCGACCAAGACGCAGGGCTTCGGCGAGACGCCACCGCTGCCGGAGACCGCGGTCGAGTCCGCCGAGCGGCAGGACGACGTGCTCACGGCCGCCGGCGTCGGCACCATCCCGCGCCAGGCGCCCTACCGGAACGCACTCGTGTCCCCGCTCGAGACCAAGGGCATCGGCACGATGACCGCGTGGGGCGACGTCCCCGCGGTGCTCGGTGGGTCAGTGGTGTCCGGTCGGTGGCTGGACACCCGTCCCGACGCCGTCCCCCAGGTCGTCCTCGGCAGCCAGGCGGCCGCGTCGCTCGGCATCGACCGGGTCGCGGCGGACACCCGCGTCTGGATGAACGGATCGTGGGTGCAGGTCGTCGGGATCCTCGGGCCGATGGCCCTCGCGCCCGACCTGGACAACCAGGTCTTCGTCCCCGGCGGACTCGCGGCCGAGCTGGGCTTCGACGGCCACCCGACGGCGGTCTACACGCGGGTCGACCCGGAGCGTGTCGCTCAGGCGCGCGACGTCCTGGCCCGGGCGATCCGTCCGGACAGCCCCGGTGACGTCGGCGTGACGAACCCGTCCGACGCGCTCGCCGCGAAGAACGCCACGGACGACTCCTTCACCGGCCTCCTCGTCGGCATCGGCGGCGTGGCACTGCTGGTCGGCGGCATCGGCGTCGCGAACACCATGGTGATCACCGTCCTCGAACGACGGGCCGAGGTGGGTGTCCGACGGGCGCTCGGTGCCCGGCGCCGCAACATCCGCGACCAGTTCCTGGTGGAGTCGCTGCTGCTGTCGTTCCTCGGCGGTGTCGCCGGGGTGGTGATCGGCGTCGGGGTGACCGCCGCCTTCGCGGCCGCCAACGGCGCCCCGCTCGCGGTCCCGCTCTGGGCGGTCGCCGGCGGCCTCGGCGCGACCGTCGTGATCGGTGGGGTTTCCGGGATCTACCCGGCGGCACGCGCGGCACGCATCCCACCGACCTCCGCGCTCGCCGCCGTCTGAGTCGAGCAGGTCCGGACCGCCGCCGCCCGACCGTGGCGGTCGATCCACCAGACGCACCGCCGGGAGGCCCGGTGCCGGTCCCTGGAACCGGCACCGGGCCTCCCGGCCTAGCGTCCAGGGCATGCCAGAGCTGCCGATCCTGCGTCGCCTCACCGATTCCATCGAGCGCGCGAGCGTCCTCGACAAGGCCGTCGACGTCGACACGCGCGTCGTCCGTGCCGTCGCGAAGCCCCGGGCCCTGCGGCAGCTGCTGCACGGCGTGCCGTTCGGCCACCCGCTGCACCCGCTCATGGTCCAGGTGCCGCTCGGCGCGTGGATCTCCGCCGCGGTCCTCGACACCATCGGTGGGAAGGGCAACGACCGGGCCGCGTCGACCCTGACCGGGGTCGGTCTGGTGTCGGCGACGGCTGCGTCCACCGCTGGGTACGTCGACTGGGCCGAGCTCTCGCTCGAGCAGCGTCGCACCGGGTGGGTGCACCAGGCCGTCAACTGGGTCGGCATCACGTTCTTCGGACTGTCCTGGTGGCAGCGCCGGAAGGGCAACACGGCCGCCGGCAAGGCCCTCGGCTTCGTCGGACTCACCGTCGTGAGCGTCGGCGGCTACCTCGGTGGGCACCTGTCGTACCGGCAGCGCGCGGGTGTGGGGTCGAGCGACCGGGTGCCGTTCGACGCCTGAGATCGTCCCGCTCCTCCTTCGTTCGTGTTGGTTTCGTGACGGAACGGTTGCGTTCGTGTGGCTTTCGGACGTACAGTTCCTGAAACCAACGGGAACGAAGGAGTTCGGGCATGTACGCAACGGAGCGGCAGGACGCCATCGCCGCCGCGCTGCAGTCGGCCGGGCGGGTGTCCGTCGCCGACCTCGCCGAGCACTTCGACGTCACCACCGAGACCGTCCGCCGCGACCTCGACGCCCTCGAGACCGCCGGTGTCCTGCGCCGCGTGCACGGGGGAGCGGTGCCTGCGGGCCGTTCGAGCGTCGTCGAGCTGAGCGTCGCCGAGCGGGAGGGCCAGCACGGCACCGCGAAGACCGCGATCGCCCGCGCCGCGATGCACCTGGTGCCCGCGACCTTCACCGGCTCGATCGCTCTCGACGCCGGCACCACCTGCGCGGCCGTCGCCGCCGAGCTCGTCCGGTGGGAGCCGGCGACCTCGGGCGCGACCCTGACCGTCGTCACGAACTCGGTGCCCATCGCCGCCACCCTGCAGCACAGCGAGCACGTCGAGCTGCACCTGCTCGGTGGCCGGGTGCGCGGGGTCACGAGCGCCGCCGTCGGCACGGCCACCGTGCAGCAGATCGGCGCCCTCCGCCCCGACATCGCCTTCGTCGGCACGAACGGCCTGTCCGCGGGCTTCGGCCTGAGCACGCCCGACGAGTACGAGGCCGCCGTGAAGGGCGCCTACGTGCTCGCGGCCCGCCGCAGCGTGGTGCTCGCCGACGCCGCCAAGCACGGGGTCGAGGCGCTGATGCGCTTCGCCCGACTCGACGAGGTCGACACCCTCGTCACCGACCAGGAGCCGCCGGCCGACCTCGCCGGTGCGCTCGCCGACGCCGACGTGGAGGTCGTGGTCGCATGAACAGCACCCGCATCGTCACCGTGACGCCCAACCCGTCCCTCGACCGCACGATCGAGCTCGGCGGCGAACTCCAGCGCGGCGCCGTGCAGCGGGCCGTCCGCACGACGGCGGAGCCCGGCGGCAAGGGCGTCAACGTCTCCCGGGTCGTCGTCGCGAGCGGTGGGGACACCCTCGCCGTGCTGCCCGGCGACGAGCTCGACCCCGTCCTGCTCGGCTTGGCGACCCGGGGCATCCCGACCGCCGCACTGCCGATCGGGGCCCCGCTGCGCTCGAACGTCACCGTCACCGAGCCCACCGGCACGACGACGAAGCTCAACGAGCCCGGCCCCTCGCTCGCCGGACGCATGGACGACCTCGCCGCGCTCGTCGCCGAGGCCGCCGGCCCGACGCCGACCGGTCCGGCCGCGCGCTGGGTGGTCCTCGCCGGCTCCCTGCCGCCCGGGCTGCCCGACGACGCGCTCGCCGTCCTCGTCCGCGCGGTCCGTGCGCGGCACGGCGACACCGTCCGGATCGCGGTCGACTCGTCGGGTCTCCCGTTCACGGCGCTGCTGCAGTCCGGCGAACGGATCGACCTGGCCAAGCCGAACGCCGAGGAGCTCGCCGAGGTCGTCGGCGGCGACCCCGAGGTGTACGAGCAGGACCTCGACGCCGCCGTCGCCGCCGCCCACCGCCTGCGCGACAAGCACGTCGACACCGTCCTGCTCACCCTGGGCAGCGCGGGCGCCGTGCTCGTCTCCGGCGAGGGCAGCCACGTCGCCGCCGCGCCCCGGATCACCGCGCGCTCGACCGTCGGTGCGGGCGACTCGTCCCTCGCGGGCTACCTGCTCGCCGAGGTCGCCGGTGCCTCCGCTCCCGAGCGTCTCGCCCAGGCCGTCGCCACCGGAGCCGCCGCAGCGGCGCTGCCCGGCAGCGACGTCCCCGCCCTCGACCACACCGACCCCGGCAGCGTGACCGTCCGGACCCTGCACACGACGCAGGTCCCGGCACCGATCGCCTGACCGTCCCCGCAGCACCACCCCTCGAACCCGCACTGCCCGCGCCACGGCGCCACTGCAAAGGAGCAACCCCATGTCCGCAGACACGACGCAGCGCCTCATCAGCGCCGAGCTCGTCGGCCTCGACGAGGACCTCGGCGCGACGTCGTCCGACGTCATCCGCGTGCTCGCCGATCGCGTCGCCGCCACCGGCCGCGCGGCCGACGGCGCCACCCTGGCCGAGGACGCCATCAAGCGCGAGGCGAGCGTCGGCACCGGCGTGCCCGGCGGCATCGCGATCCCGCACGCCCGGTCGGCCTCGGTGTCGAGCCCGACGCTGGCGTTCTCGCGCCTGGCGCGGAAGGTGCCGTTCGGCGCCCCGGACGGCGACGCCGACGTCGTCTTCATGATCGCCGTGCCGGAGGGCGCCGACAAGGACCACCTCACCGTCCTGTCGACCCTGGCCCGCGCCCTCATCCGCGAGGACTTCACCGCAGCCCTCCGCGCCGCCTCGACGCCGCAGGAGGTCGTGGACCTGGTGCAGCGCGAGGTGGGCGGCGAGGTCGCCGCAGCCGGTGTCGGGAACGCGAGCAGTGCCTCCCGGCCGGCCGCCGCACAGCCCACGCAGGCCGCAGCCGGCGGCACGACCGGCGGCGCCGCGGGCGCACGCAAGGTCATCGTCGGCGTCACCGCCTGCCCGACCGGCATCGCGCACACCTACATGGCCGCCGACGCCCTCGTCGCCGCCGCCGAGCGCGCCGGTGCCGAGATGCACGTCGAGACGCAGGGCTCCTCGCAGGTCGAGCCGCTCGACCCCGCCCTGATCGCCCGGGCCGACGCCGTCGTCTTCGCGGTCGACGTGGACGTCCGCGACCGCGGTCGGTTCGCCGGCAAGCCGCTGGTCTCCGGCCCGGTCAAGCGCGGCGTCGACGAGCCCGACGCGATGATCGCCGAGGCCATCCGCGCCGCCGACGACCCGCACGCCGCGCGCGTCCAGGGCGGTGCCGCGACCGCGTCCGAGTCGAACGGGGCCGACGAGCACTTCGGCCAGGCACTCAAGCGCTGGCTCCTCACCGGCGTCAGCTACATGATCCCGTTCGTCGCGGGCGGCGGTCTCCTCATCGCCCTCGGCTTCCTCCTCTCCGGCTACGCCATCGCGCTCCCGCACGGCGACTCCGGGCAGAACAACGCCGTGTACACGCTGACGAACTACACGCTGCTCAACCTGCCGCCGGAGGGCCTCGGCTACTACCTCGGTGCCGCCGCGTTCCAGATCGGCGGGGTGTCCCTCGGGTTCCTCGTCGCGGCCCTCGCCGGGTACATCGCGTACGCGATCGCCGACCGTCCGGGCATCGCGCCGGGCTTCGTCGCCGGTTCGATCGCCGTCTTCATGAACGCCGGCTTCCTCGGCGGGCTCGTCGGTGGTCTCATCGCCGGTGCCGCCGCGTACTGGATCGGGCGCATCCCGACCTGGCGCTGGCTCCGCGGCCTCATGCCGGTCGTGATCATCCCGCTCTTCGCGTCGATCATCGCCTCGGGCCTGATGCTCCTCGTGCTCGGCGGTCCGATCGCGTGGCTCATGACGCAGCTCACCAACTGGCTGAACTCCCTCAACGGGGCCTCGGCGATCCTGCTCGGCATCATCCTCGGCCTGATGATGGCGTTCGACCTCGGCGGCCCGGTCAACAAGGTCGCGTACTCGTTCGCCGTCGCCGGGCTCGGTGCCGGCACCGCGACCAACGTCGTGCCGTTCGAGATCATGGCCGCCGTGATGGCCGCCGGCATGGTCCCGCCGCTGGCCCTGGCCCTCGCCTCGACCGTCCTCTACCGCAAGGGCTTCACGAAGCCGGAGCGCGAGAACGGCAAGGCCGCGTGGCTCCTCGGTGCATCGTTCATCTCCGAGGGTGCGATCCCGTTCGCCGCTGCCGACCCGCTGCGGGTCATCCCGGCATCGATGATCGGTGCCGCGGTCACGGGCGCGATCTCGATGGCGGCCGGCGTGACCTCGCGTGCACCGCACGGTGGCATCTTCGTCTTCTTCGCCATCGGGGACATCGTGATGTTCATCGTCGCGATCCTGGCCGGCACCGTCGTCTCGGCGCTGGTCCTGGTCGGCCTGAAGAAGTGGGTGCGGAAGTCGCCCGCCGCCGAGTCCGTCGCTGCCGAGCAGGCAGCGGTGGCCGGCGAGACAGTCGGCCAGCGCGCGCCGGCCGCCGTGTAGCGGTCGTCACCACACGACGGACGGGAGGCCCGTGGCGGATCCGCCACGGGCCTCCCGTCCGTCGTCGTGTCGTGCCGTGCCGTGGCCGGGTCGGGCCGCGCTGCGAGACGCCGGCGTCTCCGCGAGACACCGCCCTGTCGCCGAGACGCCGTCGGATGCGGGGGCGTCTCGGCAGGGTCGAGGCGTCCGGGGCCGACGCCGGCGTCTCGGGAGCGGCACCGGTGACGGCCGGACGGGGGCGTGTCAGCGAGACGCCGGCGTCTCGTGGAGGCGGGCGCACCGCGATCTGTCAGGACGCTCAGGGACACTCGGGGGATGACGACCGCCCTCACGCTGCCGCCGATCACGTCCCTGCCCGCGAGTGCGACCGCTGCTGCGGGCTCCCGGCCGGAGGGCACCGAGGACCTCGGCGGCCTGTCGGGCTTCGTGCTGCAGCTCATCGACGCGCTGGGGGAGTGGGGCGTCGCACTGATGCTCTTCGTCGAGACGGTGTTCCCACCGATCCCGTCCGAGGTCATCCTGCCGCTCGCGGGCTTCCTGGCCGGCGCCGGGCAGATGAACCTCGTGCTCGTGCTGGTGCTGGCGACGCTCGGGTCGTACCTCGGCGCGCTCGTGCTCTACTGGCTCGGCGCCGTGATCGGGTTCGAGCGGACCGTACGACTGCTGGGGCGGCTGCCGCTCGTCGACGAGGACGACTTCCGCAAGGCGGCCGACTGGTTCCACCGGCACGGCAAGAGCGCGGTCTTCTTCGGCCGCTTCGTGCCGATCGTCCGCAGCCTGATCTCGCTGCCGGCCGGTGCGGACCGGATGCACCTGGTGCCGTTCTCGGTCTTCACGATCGTCGCCAGCGGCATCTGGAACAGCGCGCTCGTGCTGCTCGGCGCGGCGTTCGGGACGCAGTACGACAAGGTCGAGCAGTACACCGAGTGGATCGACCGGGTGCTCTACGTCGCGATCGCGGTCGTGGTCGTCACCTTCGTGGTCCGGCGCATCCGCCGTGTGCGCGCCGAGCGGTCGGAGCAGCGCACGGTGGCGCAGGACGCGCAGGGCGCCGGGCCGACCGGTGCCGTCCGCGGACGCCGTCGTGCGACGTCCGCGAACGACTGACGGGTCACTTCTCCGTGAGGGCCGACTCCTTGTGGGCGGCCTTGTTGCCGGACTTCTCCGACTCGACGATCCAGTACGGGTCGTCGTCCGTCGGCTTGAAGTCCTGACCGTCGAACGTGAAGTCCTTCGTCTTCTTCTCGACGAGCTTGCCGGTCGTCTTGCCCTGCGAGGTGTTCCAGTGCACCTCGTCGCCCTTCGACAGCGCCACGATGTCCTCCTTGCGTAGTCAGTACGGTTGCGTGACCCCGGACGCTACCCGCGCAGATCCGCGGATCTACGGGCATCTGTCCCCCATCACGATGTCGTAACGCCCCTGCGGGATCGAGGTCGGACGCGTACCGTTGACGGTGAGTCAGTTCGCCGGCGTGTGCCGCGGTCCCCGATGGCTCCAGACGGAACGACGTGCACCATGACCCTGGTCGACAGCGCACGAGCCGACACGGTCCTCGCGGGCCGGTACCGGCTCGTCCGGCTCATCGGTACCGGTGGCATGGGCTCCGTGTACGAGGCCCGCGACGAGCACACCTACCGGCTCGTCGCCGTGAAGCTCTTCGCGACGCCGGACTCGATGACGACCGCCGACCGCGTCCGCCAGGAGCGCGAGATCCGCCTGCTCAGCATGCTCTCGCACCCGGGGCTCGTGCCGCTGTACGACGCCGGGACCCACGAGTTCGAGGACGGCCCGCACCGTTTCATCGTGATGGAGCTCATCGCCGACACGACGCTGCTCCGCCGGCTCGCGGGCGGTGCGCTGCACAACTACGAGGTCGCCGACCTCGGTGCACAGCTCGCCGACGCCCTGGCCTACGTGCACTCGCGCGGCATCGTGCACCGCGACGTCAAGCCCGCGAACATCCTGATCAACGACGAGGGCGCATCCGGCTTCGCCCGCTCGGTCAAGCTCACCGACTTCGGCGTCGCGCACTTCGTCGACGGCTCCCGCCTGACGAACGACGGCACGATCATCGGCACCGCGGCGTACCTCAGCCCCGAGCAGGTCGCGGGTGAGCCGATCGGCTTCGCCACCGACGTCTACTCGCTCGGCCTGGTGCTGCTCGAGTCGCTCACCGGCAAGCAGGAGTACTCCGGCACCCTGATCGAGGCGGCCCTCGCCCGGCTCCGGAACGACCCCCAGGTCCCCGCGGAGGTCGGCGTCGAGTGGAAGGAGCTGCTCGCCAAGATGACGCACCGCGACCCGGCGAAGCGCCCGACCGCCGTCGCCGTCGCGAACGCGCTGCGCGGTGGGTCGACGCAGATCACCGGTCCGGTGCCGCTCGGGCCGGAGCGCACGAAGCACAAGCGCGACCACAAGCTGCACCGTGCCGCGCACAAGCACGCCAGGCGCGGGACCTTCACGGCGGTCCGTCGCTGGCGGCGTCGCAACGTGCTCGTCGGCTCGTTCGCCACGTTCGGCGTGCTCGCCGCGTGTGCCGCCGCGTACGTCGCGGGCACCCTGCACTGACGGCGGTCACGGGTCGCTGTCGCGTCCGCGGACGGCGCGCGACACGGCGTCGTCGGACGGCGGTCCCTGGCAGGATGGGGACATGACCGACCAGCGATGGATCAAGATCTGCGGGCTCTCGACGCCGGAGACCGTGGATGCCGCCGTGGACGCCGGTGCCGACGCGGTCGGGTTCGTCTTCGCCGCCGGCAGCCCCCGCACGGTGACGGCCGACCTCGCGAAGGAGCTCGTCGAGCGGGTGCCCGAGGGCATCGACGCCGTCGGGGTCTTCCGCGACCAGCCGATCGACGAGGTGGTCGGCATCGCCTCCGAGGTCGGGCTCACCACCCTGCAGCTGCACGGCCGCGAATCCGTCAGCGACTTCGCCCGCGCCCGCGACGCCGGGTTCTTCACCATCCGCGCCGTCGCCGCCGACGACTACCTGCGCGAGACCGCCGAGCAGCGCGCCGCGTTCGACCACGACCTGCTGTTGCTCGACGCCGCGGTGCCCGGCAGCGGCACGCCGGTCGACCCGGCGACGCTCGCCGGTCGGGTGGACGAGGCCTGGATCCTGGCCGGCGGTCTGACGCCCGCCAACGTGGTCGCCGCCGTGCAGGCGCTCGACCCGGACGGGGTCGACGTGTCGAGCGGGGTCGAGTCGGAGCGCGGCGTCAAGGATGCTGCGAAGATCCGCTCCTTCGTCGAGGCGGTCCGCAGCATCCCCTGACGGACGTGCCGTGACGGGCTCGACGTCACCACACGACGGACGGGAGGCGCGGTGCCAGATGGCACCGCGCCTCCCGTCCGTCCGTGGGCGCGTCAGCGCAGGGTGGGGATCAGCTCCGTCAGGAACGCGTCCGTGTCCTCCCAGCCCTCCACCGCGTGGCAGGGGACGCCGAGCGCCTTCACCGGGTAGTCGTTGCCCTCGGGATCGAGGCGGTCGCCGACGAACAGCACGTCGTCGAGCGCGATGCCGGTCAGCTCGGCGAGCCGGCGCATGCCGTACGCCTTGTCGATGCCCTTCCGGGTGATGTCGACGCTGGTCGAGCCGCCGGAGCGGACCTCGAGGTCCGGGAGCTCCGCCTGGACGAGCCGGCGCAGGTGGTCCTTCTTCTCACCGGTCGGGTCCCATCGCTTCTTGACGTCCACCGGGGCGGACTGGCCGAGCGCCGAGAAGGTGATCTGGGACCCGCGGTCCTCGAGGATCTCGCCCCAGGTCTCCGACTCCCAGTAGCCGGCCGCCTTCGCCTGCGACTCCACGGCGGCGAGGGCACGGGCCTTCTCGTCGTCGGTCAGGTCCTCGGCGTACTGCAGGGCCCAGTCCGACCCCGACCAGCGGTAGTACGCCGTGCCGCAGGTCGGCAGCAGGTGCAGGTCGTCGAGGACGAGGCCCTCGCGCTCGCGGAGCGGGAGCACGAGCTGCTGCTCGAACTGCTGGAAGTTGCCGCCCGAGATGACCGCGACGGGCACGGTGGCGAGCAGGGACGCGAACGTCTCGAGCATGCGCGGGTCGAGCGGGGACTTCGACGGCGCAAGGGTGTCGTCGAGGTCGAAGGCGACGAGGCGGGGCGTGGTCATGCCCCCGATTCTGTCAGCTGGGACGTGCGTCAGGCGCGGTGGGCGGCGGGGACGCGGTCGCGGGCGTAGGTGATGTCGGTGTAGCCGTGCGGCGCCGGGTTGCCGTCCTCGTCGAGGTTCACGAACACGACCTCGTCGATGGTCAGGATGCTGCGGTGCGTGAAGAGGTTGCGGGCCTCGGCGCGCATCGTGAGCGAGGTCCGGCCGAAGCGCGTCGCGACGAGGCCGATCTCGACGATGTCGCCCTGGCGCGCGGAGGACACGAAGACGATCTCGGACATGTACTTCGTGACGACCTTGCCGTTGCCGAGCTGGATGATCGCGTAGACGGCTGCTTCTTCGTCGATCCACCGGAGCAGGCTGCCGCCGAACAGCGTGCCGTTCGCGTTGAGGTCCTCGGGGCGGACCCACTTGCGGGTGTAGAAGTTCATCTCGGGCGTCGGGACGTCGAGGTGCTGCTGGCCGGGCTGGTGCTGGTCCTGGTGCTGCTGGTCTGGCTGGTGCTGCTGCTCATCCATGTCCGTACATGCTACGACGGCCGGACCCGTGGGGGTCCGGCCGTCGTGTGCTTCCCGCGGGTGTCGGCTACTCCTTGACGAGGACGACCTCGTCGAGGGGGAGGCGGGTGCGCGGTGCGACCTCGCGCTCGGCGGCCTTCTCGTCGAGCTGCGACGGGTCCGCGACGGTGCCGATCGCGGTCACCGTGTACGGCAGGAAGCGCTCGGGCAGGTCGAACGCCGCGCGCAGCCCCTCTGCGTCGATCCCGGCCATCTGGTGCACGTGGAGCCCCTCGGCGTGCGCCTGGACGGTCAGCGCGGTGAGCGACTGCCCCAGGTCGTACTGCGCGAACGGACGGGCCTCGCCGTCCTCGGTGGTGGTCTCGAGGATGCCGACGACCAGGGCGCTGGCGCGGAAGGCCCAGGCGGCGTTGAAGCCGAGCAGGTTGTCGTTGATCTTCGCGAACGTGGCGGTGCCCCGGCGGCCGGCGACGAAGCGGCGCGGCTGGTGGTTCATCGCGGACGAGGCCCAGCGAGCGGCCTCGAGGACGGCGTCGAGCTGGGCGTCGGTCATGGTCGCGGTGTCGTCGTAGGAGCGCGGGCTCCAGCGCTCCTCGAGCAGCGGCACGAGCGGCTGGCTGGAGTCGGTCGAACGGGTGAGCGTGTCGGGCGTCGAGGTCATGGTGGCTGCAACGGTAGTCGATGCGTACGCATTTCCCGGCTGAGCGACGTCACATGTGGGCGGGCTGCACGGTCGCTCGGCTGCTCGGCTGCTCGGCTGCACGTGTTGCCGTGCTGGTCGCCGTGCGCGGCTCCGGGCTGCGAGGATGGTCGCGATGGGTGGCGTGTTGACGGGGTTCGCGATCATCGGCGCGATCATCGCCGCCGGGTACGTGGTCGGTCGCGTCCGCCTGCTCGGCCCGCACGCGCAGTTCGTCATGAGCCGGCTCGCGTTCTTCGTGCTCATGCCGTGCCTGCTCTTCCACACCATCGCCACGGCGCACATCGAGACGCTGCTGTCCCCGATGCTCTGGGTGTCGCTCGTCAGCGCCGTCACGGTCGCACTCGTCGCCGTCGTGCTGTTCCGCCTGGTGCTCCGGCGGTCGGTCGCGACGACCACGGTCGGCGCGCTGGCCTCCGGCTACGTCAACGCGAACAACATCGGCCTGCCGGTCGCGGTGTACGTCCTCGGCCAGGCCACCGCGGTCGTGCCGGTCATCCTGCTGCAGCTCGTGGTCCTCGCCCCGCTCGCCCTGACCGTCCTCGACGCGGCCACGGCCGGGGGCGGTGGGTGGCGATCCCGCGTCGCCGGACCCTTCCGGAACCCGATCATCATCGCCTCGCTCGCCGGGCTCGTGTGCTCCGCGCTGCGGCTCGAGATCCCGGCGCCCGTGCTCGAACCGTTCTCGCTCGTCGGTGCCGCCGCGGTGCCGGTCGTGCTGCTGTCCTTCGGCATGAGCCTGCACGGAGCGACACCGCTGCGCGACCGGGCGACACGGCCGGACGTGCTCGTCGCCTCGGCGCTGAAGCTGCTCGTGATGCCGGCCGTGGCGTTCGTCGTCGCGCGCTTCGTCTTCGGGCTCGGCGACCAGGACGTCTTCGTCCTCACCACCCTCGGGGCGCTGCCGGCGGCGCAGAACGTGTTCAACTACGCGCAGCGCTACCAGGCTGCCGTCCCGGTCGCGCGCGACGTCGTGCTGGTCTCGACGGTCGGCGCCATGCCCGTCCTGGTCGTCATCGCCGCACTCCTGCACCCGTAGCGCCGGCGCCGTCGGGCGGGCCACCCGACGGGGTGCCGAGCGGGCCGGGTCCGTCACGCTCGACGGTCCGGGCGACGAGTTGCACCCGACGGGTGATCGACGCACGGCACGTCCTGCCCGCTCGGGGCGACCGAGCTAGCGGTACGAGCGCGGCGGCGTCCCGGAGGTCGCTCCAGCGTCAGAAGATCATCGGGCGGTCGTCGTCGAGCGAGGTCTCGAGGTCCAGGTCCACCGACACGGGGACGTGGTCGCTCGGAGCATCGCCCTTCCGCTCGTCGCGGTGGATCGTCGCACCGACGGTGACGTCCGCGAACGCCTGCGAGCCGAGGACGAAGTCGATCCGCATGCCCTCGTTCCGGGGGAAGCGGAGCTGCTTGTAGTCCCAGTACGTGTAGCCCTCGGGCACCAGGGGGCGGACGACGTCCTGCAACCCGCGTGCCTCGAACTCCCGGAACGCCGCGCGCTCCCGCTCGCTGACGTGCGTGGCCCCCTCGAACAGCCGGACGTCCCACACGTCCTGGTCGAGCGGTGCGACGTTCCAGTCACCCATCAGCGCGAGCGGGGTGTCCGGCTCGGCGTCGAGCCACTCGGTCGTGCGGTCGGCCAGCTGCGCGAGCCAGTCGAGCTTGTACGTGTAGTGCGGATCGCCGAGCTCGCGGCCGTTCGGGACGTAGAGACTCCAGAGCCGGACCCCGTCGACCGTGACGCCCATCGCGCGCGCCTCGACCGGCAGGTCCGGGCCCTCGTGCCCCTTGAGGAACCCGGGCTGGCCGGGGAAGTCGCGGGTGACGTCCTCCATCGGCAGGCGACTGGCGAAGGCGACGCCGTTCCACTGGTTCAGGCCGTGCGCCTCGACCTGGTAGCCGGCCGCCTCGAACGCCTCGACCGGGAACTGCTCCGGCTTGCACTTGATCTCCTGCATGCCGAGGACGTCGACGTCCTCGCGCACCAGCCAGTCCACGATCCGGCCCACTCGGGTGCGGACGGAGTTCACGTTCCAGGTCGCCACGCGCATGGGATCGAACCTACCGGTGGCGGCTGGCACGCTGCTCGCGCGGCCAGCCAGCGCCGGGCCGAGCCGAGCCGAGCCAGGCCGAGCCGAGTCGAGCCGAGCCGGGCCGGGCCGGGCCGGGCCGGGCCGATCCGGGCCCGGGATGCGACATCGCACGCGTCGATCGACGCGTGCGATGTCGAGGGTGCTGTGCGACGCCGACTGCCGACTGGCGACGCGGACCGTGCGCCGCCCGCGGCCCGCCGCGTGCGCTCCGGACTAGAAGCGGACGCCCCGTGCAGCCATGAACGGCGCCGGGTCGGTCGTCGCGCCGTTGATGTGGACCTCGTAGTGCAGGTGGCACCCGGTCGAGTTGCCCGTCGAGCCGACCAGTGCGATGAGCTGCCCGGCCGCGACCCGCTGGCCCTTGGTCACGCGGAAGCCACCGTTCACGATGTGCCCGTACGCCGTCTGGACGCCGCCGCCGTGGTTGATCCGGACGTAGTTGCCGTACCCGCCGTACCAGCCGACGTAGTCGACCGTTCCCGCCGAGGCCGCGACGATCGCCGTGGAGCAGCCGCTCGTCAGGTCCAAGCCGTCGTGCTTCGTGACACGACCGGTGATCGGGTGCACGCGGTACCCGTACGGGCTGATCACGTAGCCGCCGCCGGGGCGCACCCACCCGGTGCCGGAGCCGGAGCCGACCCCGCCGCCACCACCGCCGCCGCCTGCTGCCGGAGCAGGCGCACCGCCGCCACCACCACCGCTGCTCGAAGCCGCGGCGGCCGCAGCCTGGCGCTGGAGCTCGCGCTGCCGTGCCGCCTCGGCCTCCTGCCGGGCCTTCTCCTCCGCCTCCTTGCGGACCTTCTCGCCCTCGGCGAACTCGGCCTCGGTGCGGACACGGCCCGAGGTCAGCGTCGCGAGCTGGGCGTCGAGCCGCGCCTTGTTCTCCTGCTGCTCGTCGTACGCGGCCTGGACCTTGTCGGCGGCTGCCTGTGCGGCCTGCATCGTCCGCTCGGCCTCGGCAGCGCGCTCCTCGAGCGCCTTCGACGCGCGGTCGGCCTGTGCGGTGAGCGACCGGGCGACCGAGGCGTCGGCGCTCGCCGCGGCCTCGACCCGTTCGGCCTGCTCGGACAGCTTGCTCAGCGCACCGAGGTCGTACAGCAGGTCGCGGGCACCCTCGCCCTCGGCCAGCACCGACGCGGTCACGTCCGCACCGCCGTGGCGCGCCATCTGCGCCGCGAACTGCCCCGCCTGCGAGGCGCTCTGCTCGGCGATCTGCGCGTGCTCGTCGGCTTCGGCACGGAGCTTCTGCTCGGTCTCCGCCGCGTCCTGCGCCTTGCCCTGGGCCGCGAAGAACTCGTCACCGAGGCGCTTCGCCTCGGCCTCGGCAGCCGCGACCTGGTCGGACAGTCCGGAGATGATGCCGCGGATCTGCGTGATCTGCTCCTGCTTCGCGGACTCCTGCCCCCGGGCCGCGAGCACCTCGTCCCACGAGGGGTACTTCGCCGCGCTCGCGCTCGGCGCGTCGACGAGCACCGTCGCGAGCAGGCCGGCGAGGGCCAGGCCGGTGGCGGCGATGCGGAGACGGAGGGCGGGACGCGGGAGACGGTGGCTGGTGGAGCGAGTCACGGGGTCGAGCCTATACATCCGTACAGCTGACTCGACACGCCGCCGCGCCGCCTGTGGAGAACTCCCGACGGCATCGCGTCCCCCGCGACACCGCCGGAGGAGCCCGCGCGCCGTGGCTGCGCCGCTGTCGTCCGGTCCGTGGAGGGCCGCCTCAGAAGCCCCGCTCGCGGCGGATCGCGTCCGCGCTGCCCACCACGTCGCGCTGCAGGACGGACGCGCCGACGGTGCCCGCGTAGTCGTAGACGTCGAAGCCCGTGCAGTGCGTGATGCTCGCGGGCGCACCGAGGGAGTCCTCGACCGCGGTGGTCCAGACGTCGTTCGCGCCGATGACCACGAACGTCGGTTCGGCATCGCGGTAGGCCCCGAGGTCGACGAGCCACGGGTAGGTCTGGAAGTCGTCCCGGACCTGCAGGAGCTCGACGTCGTCCGACGCGTACGCCGCCAGGGGACGGACCGTCCAGAACTGGCCGACACCGGTGACCTGCCGCCCGTCCGCCCAGCGGTCCAGGCACGCCGACGGTGCGTACCGGGCCGCCGCGACCGCACCGACCGTGCCGGGGGCCACGGCCACGCCGCCGACCAGGACCACCGCTGCCGCGACCGCCACCGCGAGCTGCACACCGCGCCGCGGTCGGTGCACCCGGGTCCGGCGGACGGCGGAGCGCACGAGCTCCGCGACGGCGACGAGCGCCAGGAGCGGCACGGTCACGATCGGCTCGAGGTAACGCGGCGTCTGCGACCCGGCGACCACGACCCCGACGGACACCGCCACCACCGTCACCAGCGGGAGCACCGTCGCGACGAGCACGGTCCGAGCCGTGCGGACGCGCCAGGCCCACACCGTGCCGCCGACCGCGAGCACCACGCCGGCGAAGAGCAGCAGCAGCTCGGCGTCACCGCGGGCCGAACCCGCGCGGTCGTCGGTCAGGGCCGCGAAGAAGGCCAGCGTCCGGCCGGCCTGTTCCGGGTGCACGTACGTCGACGGGTCGAGCGACACGAACGGCGCGAGCGGGATCCGCAGCAGGTACCCGACGACCGAACCCGCGACGAGGACGCCGGACATCCACACCGTCGGCCGCCACGGGACGCGACGGGCGACCGAGAGCAGTACGAGGGTCACGACGACCGGCCCCGCCGACCACGGCACGTACAGCGGGTTCGACGCCGTGGTGCACGCCGCGACGAGCCCCGTCACGACGAGGACGGTCACCGAGGCCCGACCGGTCCGCACCGCACGGAGCACCAGGACCGCGGTCCCGAGCATCGCGAGCAGTGCGCCGTAGTAGTAGGTCGTCGTCAGCAGCAGGGAGCCGAGCTCCAGCGACGTCGCCGTCGCGGTGTACTCCGTCAGCACGATCGCGGTCACGAACCCGAGCGCCAGCGCGGACACCGTGATCCGCGCCGACCGGCGAGCGGCGGGCATGAGCTCGTTCGCCGCCGCCCGCACCAGCGCGTACACGGCGAGCAGGACGAGCACGCCGTTGAGCGCCAGGGCCTGCTGCGGGGTCGCCGTGACGAGGGAGCAGAGCAGGTAGACGGGCAGCTCCGGGAAGAAGAACAGCGCCGGCGACATCGCCCACTCGAACGGCTGCCCGAGGCGGAGCGAGCGCTCGACGAGCGGCAGCAGGACGGAGTCGCCGTCGTACCAGAGCAGGGCGACCCGGTCGGTCGCCATGACGTGGCCGAGGGCGATGACGGACAGGGCGAGCGCGACGGCGGCGCCCAGTGCCTCCCGGCCGACGGCTGCCCACCGGCGGCGCGACGGCGGACCGGGGGAGGCGATCGCGACCGGCTCCGGTGCCGCGGCGCGGCCGGACGTGCCGGGCGCGACGGGGGACATGAGCGGAGCGTACCGAGCGAGCCGTGACGCCGCCTGGCGATGGCGTTCCGGGGCCGAGCGACTACCCTTGTGGGCTGTGACCGACACGCGCGACCAGCTGATCCAGCACATCTCCGCAGACGCGGTGTTCCACGGCGACTTCACGCTCACCAGCGGCAAGCAGGCGTCGTACTACATCGACCTGCGCAAGGTGAGCCTCGACCACAGGGTCGCTCCGCTGATCGGGCAGGTCATGACGGACCTGCTGCAGCAGGTGCCCGACGTCGACGCTGTGGGAGGCCTCACGATGGGCGCCGACCCGATCGCGAGCGCCGTGCTGCACCAGGCCGCGGCGCGCGGGCTCGCCTACGACGCGTTCGTCGTGCGCAAGGAGCCCAAGGACCACGGCCGGGGCCGTCAGGTCGAGGGACCCGACGTCCGCGGCAAGCGCGTCGTCGTGCTCGAGGACACCTCCACCACGGGTGGCTCGCCGCTCAAGGCCGCCGAGGCGCTCGAGCGCGAGGGCGCGATCATCGCTGCCGTGGCCGTCGTCGTCGACCGCGACACCGGCGCGAAGGAGCGCATCGAGGCGGCCGGGTACCCCTACTTCGCGGCGATCGGGCTGGCCGACCTGGGGCTGAGCGCGTGACCGGGGAGCGTCCGGACGACGCGCGCGACCCCGACGGTACGTCCGGCCCGGCAGACGGGGCGGACGACCGGGAGGCTCAGCGCGCGCCCGCCCCGGACGCTCCGTTCCGCGGTCTCCGCAGTGCCGCCGACATCTTCGGCGCACCGCGTGCGGCCGACGAGTGGCCCTCGCGCCGCGAACGGCGCGAGGCCGAGCGGGCCGCGCGCGAGACCGGTGCGCCGCTGCCCGAGCCGTTCGAGCCGACGACCGCTGCCTCGCCGCAGCCGGTCGACGCCGGTCGGTCCGAGCCGGACGAGGACGCCGGTCGGTCCGAGCCGGACGAGGACGCCGGAGCGACGCAGGCGATCCGGATGGACGCCGAGCTCCGCGAGCGGTCGGAGAACCCGCAGGCGACGGTCGAGCACGAGCGCGCGACGCTGGGCGAGCGGATCCCGCCGGCGGCGCCGGTGCCACCGGCGAGCACGGTCGCGCACCCGTCGGCGATCTCGCTGCCGTCGGCGGTGCAGCACCGCGACGAGCGTGCCGCCGGGAACCGGGCGGTCGACGAGGAGCGTCGGCGCGCGGACCCGTTCGGACAGGGGCGCAGCGACGTCGACTGGCTCGGTCGCGTCACCGGCTCGCAGCCGTCGGCTCCCGTGCCGACCCCGACCGGTCCCGTCGCACAGCCCCTCGGGGTCGGGAACGTCCTGCCGCCGACGCCGTCCGCGCCGACGAACGAGCCGCCGAGCTTCACCGAGCTGCTGCGCCTGCAGGGAGCAGGGGACGCCGCGTCGACCGGTGCGACGGAGCGTCCGTTCGACTGGGCGATCCGGGACGACGAGACCGGCGAGGTCCCGACGACGCTGACCACCGACCAGTTCGACACGACGGCGTTCGGCGCCGGGTCGTGGTCGCTCGCGGACGAGGCGGACGACGACGTCGTGTCGGGCGAGGTCGACACCCCGGCCGGAGGACTGCCGAGCGGGCTGCTCGCGGCGCCGGTGCCCGCGTCCGAGCCGGTGCCGGCGCCCGAGCCGGTGCCGATGGCCGAGCCGGTGCTGGCTCCGAGCTCGGACCCCGCTCCCGCTGCTGGCACGGCTGCGGTCGAGGCCTCGGAAGAAGACGGCGACGTCGAGGACGCCCGGACGACGGCGCTGCCGGCCGTGCAGGACGTGCGGCGCGACGGCGACGCCGACGATCGCGACGACGCCCGCACGACGGCGCTGCCCACCGCGCACGACGACGACCGTCACGACGAGCAGGGCGACGCCGGTCCGGACCTCCCGACGCCGGTCGCCGCGACCGCCACCCCCTGGTGGGCCGAACCCGACGCCACCGTCCCGCCGACGGCCGCCCCGCCGCTGGTCGAACCGGCGTCGTCGGACACCGCCGCGGCGTACCCGGCGCACCTGCCGCCGTCGGTGGGTCAGGACCTCCGCGGGCTGACCGGCGCCGACGACGACCGGGTCGACGACGACCGGCGCCACGACCGCTCCGGTGACGGCAGCGACGCCCGGCACGACGGACGCGACGACCGGCCCGTCGAGCGCCTGCCCGCCGCGGCTCCGGACGACCTCGACCAGGCCGAGTGGGACGGCCGCGAGACCAGCGACACGAGCGCCATCAAGGACCTGTTCGGCACCGAGGCCGTCGGGCAGCTCGGCGACACCGGTTACGACCCCGAGGACTCGGGCACGCGCATGATGCCCGCGGTGGCAGCTCCTGCCTCGGCCGCCGCCGCCCGGACCCCGGGTCGTGCCGCGCCGACCGGTCCTGCGTCCGCGGGTGCTCCGTCTGCCGGTGACGGCGGCGGCCGGGACAACTTCATCAACGAGGGCTTCGGTCGCCTCGCGGGCGAGGGCAAGCGCGGCAAGCAGCTGCTCGTGATCGGCGCCGTGGTGCTCATCGTGGTGCTGCTCGTGGCGGTCTTCGGACTCACCCGCTGGATCCTCGGCAACTCGATCAGCGAGGAGAGCGCTCCCGCTGCCACCGCCACGTCCGCTGCGGCGTCGGCTGCCCCGTCGGACCAACCCTCGGAAGAGCAGTCCACGGAAGCCGCGGCGGCACCCGCCCGGCCCCTGCAGTTCGCGACGACCCAGGCCGCGCCGGGCGAGCACGCGTGGAACGAGCTCGCGGGTGGCGAGTGCCTGTCGCCGTACACCGACGCGTGGGAGAAGTCCTACACCGTGGTCGCCTGCTCGACCGCGCACGCGGCGCAGCTGACCGCCCGGATCCAGGTCGAGGCGGGGGCGTGGCCCGGGCCCGAGGACCTCGCGGCGCAGGCGTCCCGGGTGTGCCAGACCTCGCAGGCGATCGACACGTCGGCGGCGGCGACGTACGGCGACGTGCAGGTGCAGGGGTCGTACGCGCCGGACCAGGAGACCTGGGACCGCGGCAACACCTTCATCTCGTGCTTCGCCACGCGGTCGTCCGGCCAGCCGCTGACGGGCTCGCTCGCCCCGGACGGCGACTGACCCGCCCGGGGCGACGAGTGGTCAGGACGCGGCGGGGACCTTCGCGGACGCGTCGTCCAGCGTGCGGAGCTCCTCGGCGCTGAGCTCCAGGTCGGCGGACGCCAGCAGCGCCGGCAGCTGCTCGGTGTTCCGCGCGCTCGCGATCGGCGCGACGACGTCCGGCTGGGCCTGCAGCCACGCCAGCGCGACCGAGGCGATCTCGGCCCCGTGCGCCTGCGCGATCGTGTCGAGGGCGTCGACGACCGCCAGGCCCTCGTCGGAGAAGTAGCCCGACACCTGCCCTTCGCGGTCCTTGCCCGCGAAGTCGTCCTTCGTCCGGTACTTGCCGGTCAGGAACCCGGCGGCCAGCGCGAAGTAGGGGACGACCCCGAGACCCTCGGACGCCGCGAGCGGGGCGATCTCCGACTCGTAGGGCTCACGGGTGACGAGGTTGTAGTGCGGCTGGATCGCGACCGGCAGCGCCAGCCCGTTCTCCTTCGCGATGCGGATCCACTCCTCGGCACGCGACCGCGAGTAGTTCGAGATCGCGGTGTACCGGACGAGCCCCTCCTGCACGAGCTGGTCGAACGCGCGCACGGTCTCCTCGAGCGGGGTGTCCTGGTCGTCGAAGTGCGCGTAGTAGAGGTCGATGCGGTCGGTGCCGAGCCGCTCGAGGCTCGCACGGGCGGCGGCGGCGACGTTCGACGCCGACAGACCGCTGTACTGCGGGTGCTGCGAGACCTTCGTCGCGATCACGACGTCGTCGCGCTTCCCGGACGCGCGGAGCCACGAGCCGATGACGCGCTCGGACTCGCCCCCCTCGTTGCCCGGCGCCCACGCCGAGTAGACGTCCGCCGTGTCGACGAAGTCGCCGCCGGCCGAGGTGTACGCGTCGAGCACCCGGTGCGAGGTCTGCTCGTCGGCGGTCCAACCGAAGACGTTGCCGCCGAGGGCGAGGGGGAACACGTGCAGGTCACTGGTTCCGATGCGGGGCATGGGGGTTCCTTCCGGTGCGGTACGGGTCGCGTCCACGCTATGCCCCGGTTCCGTGCACGTCGCCAGCGGGTTCCCGGTGTTGCATGAGGGCATGACCACCCTCGCCGACGACCTCACCGACCCCCGCTCGTCCGTCCGCCTCCGCGCCGTGATGGCGGCCGGCATCGAGGCGCGCGTCGAGGACCTCGAGGTGCTCGTCGGGCGCTGCGCCGTCGAGCCCGACCTGCAGGTGCGCGAGGCCCTGACCTGGGCACTCGTCCGGCTGCCGGCGGATGCCGTCGTACCCCGGCTCCTCGAGGAGCTGCACCGCCCCGAGGCGCAGGCGCGCTCGCAGGCGATCCACACCCTGTCGAAGATCCGTGACGGGTCCGTGTACCCCGAGGTCGCCGAGCGGCTCGGCGACGACGACCCCGGCGTGCGTCGGACGGCATGGCGCGCGGCCGTCCTGCTCGCACCGGCCGACGAGGGACCCGCTCTCGCCCGACGGCTCGCCCGCGAGCTCGGCCAGGGCGACCGGGAGACCCGGCTCGCACTCAGTCGGGCGCTCGTCACGCTCGGCGAGGACGTCGTCGCTCCCGTCCTGGCGGACGCCGCGGAGCGTCGCGGCGAGACGGTCCGGGAGCACGTCGCCGAGACCGAGCGCCTGCTCGCCGACCCCGACGCCGGGTCGGCCCTCGCCCTCGAGCGCGCGCGACGCGAGATGGCGCTGGGACGCGGTAAGCGCGCCTCGGGGTGACCACCTGACGGACGGGAGGCTCGTGGCCGTGCCCGCCACGAGCCTCCCGTCCGTCACGTGGTCCGTGCGCGCCGGTCCCGCCGTTCCGGGGCGGGCTGCGGAAGACCCGGATTCGGGTCGACGAACAGGGCGGATCCGCTTGCGCGCGCGGATCGGAGCGCGCCAAGCTGGGTGGCGAAGGGGAGTAGCTCCCAGCGCGTGCATCGACACACTGGCCATCACGACGATCGGCCCGGTGCACCACCTGCCGGTCCCACCCGGCGGGCGAGCGAGACCTTCGGCCGTTCTGCCGTGCCGAAGCGCTCCCCACCCCTGCGCGATCGGTGCGGCCCGACCAAGGGACCACCCCGTGATCGACACCGCATCCGTCCGCGCCGCCGACGCCGGCGCACCGTCCGCCCGCATGGGCCGCAGCGCCTGGGGACGCATCGCGATCTGCATCGTGCTCGCCCTGCCCGCCGTCGTCTTCAGACTGTCGGGCTTCGCCCCGAACCCCGTCGTCGACCTGCTCGTCTTCGGTGGCGCGGTCGTCGCCGCCTCGTTCCTGCTCGCCTGGGCCGCCGAGGCCGCGCAGAAGGACATCTCCGGCGCGCTCGCGATCGCGATCCTCGCGCTCATCGCCGTCCTGCCCGAGTACGCGGTCGACCTGTACTACGCGTTCCGCTCGGGGTACGACCCGTCGTACGAGCAGTTCGCCGCCGCGAACATGACCGGGTCGAACCGGCTGCTGCTCGGGTTCGGCTGGCCGCTCGTCGTGGTGATCTCGCTGCTCGTCGCCCGCCGGTACGTCCGTGCCGGGACCCTGCCCAGGACGGCCACGAGGGTGCTGCAGCTCGAGCAGTCCTCGCGGCTCGACATCGGGTTCCTGGCGCTGCTGGCGGTCGTCGCGTTCCTCATCCCGCTGATGGGCTCGATCCCGCTGTGGTTCGGCTTCGTGCTGCTCGCCGCGTTCGTGGCCTACCTGTGGCGTGCCTCGCAGGCGCCGGACGACGGCGACGACGAGGAGATGGTCGGCATGGCCGGGAACATCGCGTCGATGCCGCAGCGGACGCGCCGGTGGACGATCGTGGCCCTGTTCGTCGTGGCCGCCGCCGTCATCCTGTCGTCCGCGGAGCCGTTCGCCGAGGCCCTCGTCGCCTCGGGCAGCGCCCTCGGCATCGACAGCTACTTCCTGGTGCAGTGGCTCGCGCCGCTCGCCACCGAGGCGCCCGAGTTCATCGTCGCCGCGCTCTTCGCGCTGCGGGGGATGGGCGGCGCGGCGATCGGGACGCTCATCGCGTCGAAGGTCAACCAGTGGTCGCTGCTCGTCGGCTCGCTGCCGATCGCGCACGTGCTCGGTGGTGGGACCTCGGGCGGGCTGCCGCTCGACGGTCGGCAGGTCGAGGAGTTCGTCCTCACCGCGTCGCAGACCGTGCTCGGCGTGGCGATCATCATCGCGCTGCGCTTCCACCGGTGGTCGGCGATCGCCCTCGTGGCGCTGTTCGCAGTGCAGTTCGTCGTGACGGACACCAGCGGGCGGTGGGTGTTGAGCGGGGTGCACGTGGTCGCGGCACTCGTGGTGCTGTGGATCAACCGGAGGGACGTCGTGCCGACGCTGCGCGCGCCGTTCCGGCGGGCGGTGGCCGCTGGCGACGCGTAGCGGCGGCTGGGCCGGTGGGCCCCGGCGCGGCGCGGCGCGGCGGGGCCTGGTTCCGGTCGCACGACGTGCCGCCGGCGGGCGCTCTGGTCGCGCGACGTGCCGTCGGCGGCCGAGGTGAGCGGCATGTCGTGCGACCAGGTCGTCGGGTCTGGAGGCGCGGGGCGGGCTGGCACTGGGCCTCCCGTCCGGTGAGCACGCGGTCGGCGCCACCGGGTCGCCGCTTCCGGTCGCACGACGTGCCGTCGGCGGGCGCTCTGGTCGCACGACGTGCCGTCGGCGGCCGAGGTGAGCGGCATGTCGTGCGACCAGGTCGTCGGGTCTGGAGGCGCGGGGCGGGCTGGCGCCGGGCCTCCCGTCCGGTGGGGTGGGTACGGGTTCGGCGCCACCGGCTCGCCGCTTCCGGTCGCACGACGTGCCGTCGGCGGGCGCTCTGGTCGCGCGACGTGCCGTCGGCGGCGGAAGTGAGCGGCACGTCCTGCGACCAGAACAGCGCGACCGCGACCGCGACCGCGACGCGACCGCGACCGCGACCGCGCCGCGGGCGGCCGTCAGTCGGCGTCGGGGGCGAGCCAGATGGCCGAGGCGGCGGCGGCGGGGAGGTCGACGAGGGACTCCTCGCCGTCGGGTGACCGGCGTGCGACGGCGATCACGCCCGCGTAGTCCCGCACGCGCTCGACCCGCAGGTGCGTCCCGAGTGCGACCCCGAGCTCGTCGAAGTACCGGAGCAGGGCCGGGTCGTCGTCGGACACCCGGTCGACGATCCCGCACGCGCCCGGCTCGATCGATCCGAGCAGCGTCCCCGGGGACGACGGCACGGTGCCGTCCGCCGCGGGGATCGGGTCTCCGTGCGGGTCGTGCGTCGGGTGGCCCAGGTCGGCGTCCACCCGGTCGAGGAACGTCTCCGACACCGCGTGCTCGAGGGCCTCGGCCTCGGTGTGGACCTCGTCCCACGAGTAGCCCAGCCGCTGCACCAGGTAGGTCTCGATGAGCCGGTGCCGTCGGACCATCGCCACGGCGACCTGCTGCCCGAGCGGGGTGAGTACGACCCCGTAGTAGGGCGTGTGCTCGATGAGGCCGTCGCGGTCGAGCTTCCGGAGGTTGCCCGACACCGTCGAGGCCGAGACCCCGAGCGCCGCCGCGATGTCCCGCGTCGCGAGCCCCTCGCCGCCACGCTCGCCGGCCTTCCACACGAGCTTCACGTAGTCCTCTGCCATGGTGGAGAGGGAGGGCAGGCGCATGCGTCAATGGTACGGACGACGAGCGACCGCGGTGGCACCCGTCCGGCGTCGCCGCTGGCCGGTGCCGCCGTCGCTCCTGCTCGGCCTCGCGCCGCTCGTCGCCTTCGCAGCCGTCAGTGCCTGGCGCTCGCGGCCGAGCGACGACTACGGCACGCTCGGGCAGACGGTCGAGAGCGTCGTCGGGGCGCTCGTGCTGCCCGAGGGCATCGCGGTGCTCGTGCTCTGCGCCTACGTCACCGCCCTGGGCTGGTGGCCGATCGCGACCGTCGACCGACGCCGGACCACGCTCCGCTGGACCCTCACCGCACCGGCCCTGATCGCCGTCGTCTGCCTCGCCCGGCTGCCGCTCGTCGAGTGGGACGCGCAGCCGGTCGGGTACTTCGTGCTGCTCGCGGTCGGGGTGCTCTTCGTCGGGGTGTTCGAGGAGCTGCTCACCCGAGGCGTCCTGCTCGTCGGACTCCGGCGGCGGCTGCCCGAGTTCGGCGTGTGGATCGGGTCCTGCGTGCTGTTCGGGCTGCTGCACTTCCTCAACGTCCTCGCCGGCGCCGAGGTCGGCGTGACGGTGGTGCAGGTCGTGTTCGCGGCGTCCTTCGGCTCCACGCTGTACCTGGCGCGGCGGCTGACCGGGAACCTGCTCGCGCCGGTGCTGCTGCACGCCTTCTGGGACTTCGGGTCGATCGCGGTGTCGGCGACCGTGCCGACCGGGGACCTGGCGCGGATGGAGCCCGCCGGGGTCATCGGGCTGTTCGCCTTCGCGGTGCTCGCCCTCGGGGTGGCCGCCGGCGGCGTGGTCGCCTGGCGGGACGACCGGGGTCGTCGCCTCGGGCGCCGGTGGCGGACGGTCCCGCCCATGGGGGCGCTCGCGGTGCAGGTGGACGAGCCGCGCCTCCCGTCCGCCGTCTGACGCGACCGCCCGGCCGGGTGGACGCCGGGCGGACGCTTCCGCCAGAGCGACAGGCTGCCGCGAACGGTTGCGCGCATCCTGTCGCCTTCGCGGACGACCCAGCCGCGGACGACGCAACGAGGGACCGGAACCGCACGCGACCGCCCGCCGGGCGCTGCGAATGCGCACAGCCTCGGGTCTGGTTCACCCCCGGGTGGGGGACCGTTCGCCGTCCGGCAACCACCCGTCCCTAGGTTCACCCTGTTTCCACACCGGTACAACAGGAAGGGGCGTCGCCCCCGGGCGACCACCACCACATGCGCAGATCCGCCCTCCGCGGAGTGACCGTCGCCGCCGTCGCGACCGCACTCGTCGTCGGGTCGCCGCTCGCCGCCCAGGCCGCGACGTACCCGAGCGACTCCACCAAGCCCGACCTCGTGTCGCTGCTCAACGGCTACGACCAGTACTGGACCTCGAGTGGCAAGAACGACCTGCACGGCACCGTGAACGACCCCGCGACCCTCGCGAAGAACGACCAGCTGACGTCGTGGATCAACCAGCACGCCACGACGGCGCAGCAGTTCCGTGCCCTGCAGGACGCCGAGTACGACAACTCCGCCCGCACCGCCTACGACCAGTCGTTCACGGTGTCGCAGGGACTCGGCGCCGAGCTGGGCAAGCTGTTCGTCGACGGGCGTCACGCGGGGGAGCTGCCCCTGACCGACGCCCTGATCAAGTCCACCGGCGGCACGAGCGGCGCCTACGTCGGCACCGGTGACGCGAAGGCGCACTACAGCTACCCGCGGCCCTACCTGCCGACCGACACCGCGGCGACGCTGCCCGCCGGCGACGACACCGCGAGCTGCAACCCGGCGACCGTCAACGCCTCGTCGCTCGCGGCGAACCGCACCGGCAAGGCATGGGCGGACGCGAAGGGCAACCTCACGATCACGCGGGTGCCGGCCACGACCGACACCACGCACGAGTTCTCGCCGAACGACGTCGTGCTCGACGCCGGCTACGGCCAGAAGGGCATCTGCACCGGCGGCTCGTACCCCTCGGGCCACACGACCACGGCGTACCAGGCAGGCATCACCCTCGCCACGCTCGTGCCCGAGCTCGCTCCGGAGATCCTCGCCCGCGCGTCCGAGGCCGGCAACGACCGCATCGTCCTCGGCGTCCACTACCCGCTCGACATCATGGGCGGACGCATCGACGGCGAGGCCGCCCTTGCCGCCCGCTGGTCCGACACGCAGTACCGCACCGAGGTCCTCGAGCCGGCCCGCGCCGAGCTGACGAAGTACCTCGAGGCGCAGTGCGGCGGGACCCTCGCGGAGTGCATCTCCGCGGAGAAGCCGTACACCGACGACCCCTACGGCGGCCAGGCGATGCCCGGTGGCACCGCGCAGGTCGTCACCGACCGTGCCTCGGCCGTGCAGGTCTACCGCGAGCGCATGACCTACGGCTTCGCGAAGACCGGCACCGCAGGACTCGCCCCGTCGGTCCCGACCGGCGCGTCGAACCTGCTGCTCTCGACCTTCCCGACCCTGACCGACGCGCAGCGCACGCAGGTGCTCGCGCAGACCGAGATCGCCTCGGGGTACCCGCTCGACCAGTCCGGCACCGCGAACGGCTCGTGGGAGCGTCTCGACCTGGCGGCCGCGACGAGCGCGACCGTCGCCGTGGGCACGGACGGAACAGCGACGGTCCTCTCGACCGGTGGCGAGGCCCGCGTCGTCTCCGGCGTGCTGACCGCACCCGAGGGCACCTCCGTGCAGGCCGGCGGGGCGATCGCGCTCGCCGGCACCGGGCTGCCCGCCGGCGCCACCCTGCAGGTCGTCCTGCGGTCCGACCCGGTCGAGGTCGGCACCCTCACGGTCGGCGCCGACGGCACCGCGACCGGCTCGGTGACGATCCCGGCGGGCACCTCGGTCCGCGCGCACACGCTCGACCTGGTCGACGCGTCCGGCGCCTCGGTGCTCGTGACGCCGCTCGCGATCACCGTGACGGCGGCGCCGAGTGCGGGCGGCTCGACCGGGGGAACGGGCACCGGCACCACCGGGACCGTCCCCGCCGGCGTGCACCTGCCGGTCGTCAGCGGCTGACGCCCGCCCACTGACGGACGGGAGGAACGCGGCTGGCCCGCCCCGCTCCTCCCGTCCCCATCCACCGGACGGGAGGAACGCGGCCGGCCCGCCCCGCTCCTCCCGTCCCCATCCACCGGACGGGAGGCACGTGGCCGGCCCGCCCCGCGCCTCCCGTCCGTCGTCCCGCTCTCCCCCCCCCGCACCACCGGAGATCCCCGTGCCGTACCGCAAGACCTGGACCACCGTCGGCGTCGCCGCCGTCGTGGTCGCCGCCGCCGCGATCGCGGTGCCCGCGCTGACCGGCGCCACCGGCGGCGAGGCCGTCCCGGCGACGACCCACCGCCCCACCGCGACCGCGAGCGCTGCACCGGCCGTGCCCGCCGTCGACGGAGCGGCGCTCGCCGCGCTGCCGGAGGCCCGCTACTCGGCCGTGGTCGGCGGCCTGCTGCCCGTCGACCGGACCGTCTCCGCCGCCGAGGTCTTCCGCCTCCGCGCCGACGCCCCGCTCTTCGGGAGCGACCGGCAGCACCCCGTCGCGCGCTTCGCGGCCACGGACTTCCTCGGCCAGCCGACCACGGTGGTGGGCCTGCGGCACGAGGGGGCGTGGGAGCTCGTCCTCACGCCGGCACGGCAGGCGCTGCCCTCGGCGGCAGGCGGGCACGCCGCCGCGCAGACCGCCGCGTGGGTGCCCGCGGCGTCGCTCGAGCAACAGGCGACACCGACCTCGCACGTGGTCATCTCGACGGCGGACCAGACCGTGTCGATCGTGTCGTCGACCGGGCAGGTGTCCCGGAGCTTCCCCGCCGGGGTCGGCACGGCGGACACCCCGACGCCGACCGGGGTGACGGGCTACCTGGAGCAGCGGTACGTCGACCCTTCGCAGGGGACGGGCGACCACCCGATCCAGCTGACCTCGCTGCACTCGAGCGCGGACGACGAGCCGTACGGCGGGTCGGACGGCGGGCTCATCGGGCTGCACTGGAACGCGGCGGCCTCGGGGGCGGTGTCGCACGGGTGCGTCCGGCTGTCGGCGGACGGGGTCGCGGCGATCGACGCGCTGCCGCTCGGGACGCTCGTGACGGTGGAGTAGCGGCCGCGCCGGCTCGGCGCCGGCGCCGGTCGGGGGCGCCGGTGTGCCTCGATTCTTCCGCGAGAGCGACAGGTCGCCGCGAACGGTTGCGCGCGTTCTGTCGCTTTTGCGGACCACTCGAGCCGCGCGCCGTGCGCCGTGAGCCGCGTCCTGGTGCGCACCGCGGGCCGCCGGTCGGGGGCGCCGGGTACGCTCGGGCCGGTGACCGACGGGACCGGACCGATGCCCCGCACCCTGCTGTCCGGGGCCGGTGCGACCGTGCGCCGGCTGGTCCACATCTCGCGGCCGGTCCTGTGGATCAACACGATCGGCTCGGGGCTCGTGGCCGTCTGGCTCACCGGCACGTTGTTCGACGTGCGGGCGCTGCCGGTCCTGATCTGGTTGACCCTGCCGTTCAACCTGCTCATCTACGGCGTGAACGACGTCTTCGACCAGGACACCGACGCGACGAACCCGCGCAAGGGCTCCATCGAGGGGGCGCGGATCCGGCAGTCGGAGGTGCGGCTCATCCTCTGGGCCGTCGCCGTGACCAACGTGCCGTTCCTCCTCGCCTTCCTCGTCACGCTGCCGCCGCTCGCGACCGCCGCGATCCTGCTCTACGCCGTGGTCTTCGTCTGCTACTCGGCGCCGCCGCTGCGCTTCAAGGCACGGCCGTGGTTCGACTCGCTCAGCAACGCCGCCTACGCACTGCCGCTGGTGATCGTGCCGTTCGCGCTCGGGGACGAGCCAGTGTGGGCCGCCGCGGTCGGGCTGATGGCCTGGAGCGTCGCCAAGCACGCCTTCGATGCCGTCCAGGACATCGTCGAGGACCGCGACGCGGGCATCACCACGAGCGCGGTCCGGCTCGGGCCCCGGGGCACCGCCCTCTGGAGCGGGGCGTGGTGGATCGTCTCGACGGTGTTGTTCGCCCTGGTCAGCCTGCCGGTCGCCGCCGTCAACCTGCTCATCGCCGGTGTCCTCGTCGTGCGTCTGCTGCGCGACCCGACGCCGGAGACCGGCCACCGCCTGTACCCCCTGTCGGTCGCCTTCCCGTACATCGCGGGGTCCTTCGCCGGGGTGCTCCTCCTGGTGTCCATCGTCCTCGGAGGTTCCCGGTGAGTCGCATCGTCGTCGTCGGAGGCGGGATCGGTGGTCTCGCCGCCGCCGCCCTGCTCGCCACCGCGGGGCACCGGGTGACCCTGCTCGAGGCCTCGGACCGGCTCGGCGGCAAGAGCCGTCGCATCCAGCTCGGCGAGGACCGGATCGACACGGGCCCGTCGCTCGTCACCTTCCCCGCGGTCTGGGACGAGCTGCTGCGGCGGCTGGGTGACGGCCCGGGCGGTACCGAGCGTCCGCTCGAGGACGGGCACCTCGACCTGGTGCGCATGCCCGAGGTGGGGCGGTACTTCCACCGGGGCGAGGAGACCGCGCTGCCGGTCGCCCCCGACCACCCCTGGTACCCGGCATGGCGACGATTCACCGACCTGCACGCGCCGCTCGCCGACGACGTCACCCGGCTGCTGCTCGCCGACCCGCTCGACCGGGCCGCCCTGCCGGCCGTCCGACGACTGCTGTCGGTCTACGGCTCACGGCTCACCACGCGCGCGTACCTCGACGGGCTGCCCTGGCTGCCGGACGGGCTGCGCGAGGTCATCGCGATCCACACCCTCAACGCGGGGGTGTCGCCGGCGCGCACCCCGGCGCTGTACGCGAGCATGCCGGCGATCATGGCGGAGACCGGCGCCTGGGTCCCCGAGGGTGGCGTGTACGAGGTCGTGCTCGCCCTGCAGCGACTGGCCGAGGCAGCGGGCGTCGACGTCCGCACCGGCGAGGCCGCCACCCACATGGACCGCGGCGGCGTCACCACCGAGAGCGGGCGCCACGTCGCGGACCTGGTGGTCAGTGCGCTCGACGCCGACCGGCTGGCCGCGCTGACCGGTCCGTCCCCGGTGCCGTCGCTGGTACGGTCGCTGTCCGGGCCGCTGCCCGGGCCGCTCTCCGGGGCGCTGTCCCGCTCGCGCTCCCGGGCCCGCGCCCTGTCCTGCAGCGCCGTCGCACTGTACGGCGTGCTGCACGAGGAACTCCCGGCGGGTCTGGCGACGCACAGCGTCGTGCTGCCGACGAAGCCGGACGCACTGCACCGGAGCCTCGAGGCGGGCGACGAGCCGGCGGACACCATGGTGTTCGTCAACCACTACCGCGCGGGTGAGCTGTCCCCGAACCCGCACGGCACCGTGGGGGTGCTGCTCACCGCACCAGCGGACGGCGCGCACTACACGATCGACCACCCGTTCGTGCGGCGCGAGGTCGACCGGGTCTCGGCGGCGCTCGGCCTCGACCGGCCGATCACGGACCTGCTCGACGACCACGTGGTGCTCGACCCCGCCTACTACGGCACCGGGGGTGAACCGCACGGGGCGCTCTACGGAGCCGCGCGGCCGCCGTGGCAGAGCGGCCCGTTCCACCGGCCGACCTACAACGACCGGTGGCGGCCCTGGCTGTGGCGGGTGGGTGCATCGGTCCATCCCGGTGGCGGGATCCCAGCGGTGCTCGGTGGAGCGATGATCGCGACGCAGCGACTGCTCCGGTCGAACCCGGCCTGAGCGCGGTCCCGGCCCGGCGCCTCAGCTCGCGGTCCCGGCCAGACCGATCCGCCCGCGGACCCGGCCAGATCCGCTCGCGGTTCCGGCCAGATCCGCGCGCGGTCCCGGCCAGGGCGCTCGTCACATCTCGACCTCGATCGGCTCGGCGCGGACGAGCTCGTGCACGCCCGCGATGACCTCGCTCGGGCGGAACGGGTAGCGGTCGATCTCCGCCTGGTCGCTGATGCCGGTCATCACGAGGACGGTGTGGAGCCCGGCCTCGATGCCGGCCTGCACGTCGGTGTCCATCCGGTCGCCGATCATGCCGGTGTTCTCGGAATGCGCCCCGATCCGGTTCATCGCCGAGCGGAACATCATCGGGTTCGGCTTGCCGACGACGTACGGCTGCTTGCCGGTGGCCTTCTCGATCATCGCGGCGATCGCTCCGGTCGCCGGCAGGACCCCTTCGGCGCTCGGCCCGGTCGCGTCCGGGTTCGTCACGATGAACCGCGCGCCGTCACGGATGAGCCGGACGGCCTTCGTGATCGCCTCGAACGAGTAGTTGCGGGTCTCGCCGACGACGACGTAGTCCGGCGCGGTCTCGGTCATGATGAACCCGGCCTCGTGCAGCGCCGTCGTCATGCCGGCCTCACCGATCACGAACGCCGAGCCGCCGGGCATCTGCGAGCGGCAGAAGTCCGCCGTGGCCAGGGCCGACGTCCAGATGCGCTCTTCGGGCACCTCGAGCCCCGACCACCGCAACCGGGCGCTGAGGTCACGGGGCGTGAAGATCGAGTTGTTCGTCAGGACGAGGAACTCGGTCCCCTCGTCCAACCACTGCTGGATGAGCTCGGGAGCCCCCGGCAGCGCCTGGTTCTCGTGGACGAGCACGCCGTCCATGTCGGTCAGCCAGCACTCGACTTCGTCGCGGGTCGCCATGGCCTCAGCGTACTGGGGCCACCGCGCGCCGAGCCTGCCTGGTCACCCGGCTGTGGAGAACTGGCCGACCGGACACCGAGCGGTGTTCGGCTTTGGGCTACGATTTTCGGGACACGTACCGGATCAAGGAGGCCTCCCCGTGCTCGTCGACCCCGGCAACCCGACCGCCCAGCCGCGCACCGCCGCCGACGGCCGCACCGCCGCCGACGGCCGCACCGCCGCCGACGGCCGCAGCGCCGCCGACGGCCCTGTCCGCGCCGAGGCGACCGACGCCGCACCCCGCCGCCGCCGCGGCCGCCCCAACGTGCTGAGCCGCGAGCAGGTGGTCGACGCCGCCACCGCCATCGCGAACGAGGAGGGGCTCGACCGCCTGTCCTTCCGCGCACTCGGTGCCCGCCTCGGCGTCGCGCCGATGACCGTGCACCGCACGATCGGCGGCCTCGACGACCTGCACGCCGAGCTCGTCCGCCGCACCGTCGACGAGTTCACCGCGACCTTCGTCTGGCCGGACGACTGGCGCTCGGTCGTGCACGTGTTCGCCTGCACCTTCCGGGACCTCATGCGCACCCACCCCCTGGTGCTCGAGTCCCACAGCCAACGCGCCCCGCTCGCCTCCACCGAGTCGGACGCCGTCGTGGCGAGGGTCGTCGGCGCCCTGCAGCAGGCCGGCCTGCCGGAGCGCGAGGCCATGTACGCGTTCTTCGTCGTCTACGACTTCGTCGTCGGGCACGCCGGCGTGCAGGTCGGCCGCGGTGACTCCGACGCGGGCAGGCCCGAGCGGCACCGGGTCGTCGGCGAGATCCTCGGCGAGCACTCCTACGACGACCGCTTCACCCTCGGCCTCGAGATCATCACCGCCGGCATCGAGGCCCGCGTCCGCACGAGCGGCTCCGCGACGTCGTGAGCACGGTCGACCCGCAGCAGGCCCGCCGCGAGCGCGAGGCCCGGTACCGCGGCTCGACCACTGCCCTGACGATGACCGTCGTCGGCGCCGTCCTCGTCGTCGCCGCGGGCGCCGTCGGCGGACTCGCGGTCTCCGGGTTCGTCCTGCGGGTCCGGACGGCGATGGTGAACAGCATCTTCTCCGACAGCCCCGACCCGGACACCCACCTGTGGGCGGCTCCCGTGGCCGTCGTCACGACCCTGGTCGCCCTCAGCGTCCACACGAGGTGGAACCACCGCTGGTCCGGACGCACCACCGACCTGGTCGGACCGGGCCCGCTGCCGCTGTGGCTCGTGGGCGCCACGGCCTGCACCTGGTGGGCGACCACCACGCAGTGGCCTGCGCCCGACCGCGTCGGTGTGGCCGTCGACCCGACCTTCGGGCACGACGAGACCTGGGGCGCCGGGACGTGGGTCTGGTACGCGTCCGTCTGGTGGCTCCCCGGCCTGTTCACCGTCGTGACGGTCCTCGCGCTCGTCGCCGGTGGCACGACCCGGATCGGCCGCGGTGCTCGTCGCGCCCGCCTCACGGACGTGCTGGCCCACGGTCGTCGCACCACGGGCGAGGTCACCGCCGTCGGCGGCGGCACCACGCCCGACGCGTCCCGGACCCTGCTGCGGTGGACGTTCTCGTTCGTGGACCTGCACGGCGTCCGGCGCTGGGTCGAGCGCACCGAGGGCTTCACGCACGGCACGGCACCGGTGCTCGGCGAGGCGGTGACGGTGCTCTACGACCCGGCCCGCCCCGGTGACCGCACGCGCATCTTCACGACGACCGGCCCCGGCGACGAGCCCGAGGACTTCCTGCGCCCCGGCACGACGTAGGCCACGCGAAAGTTGGCACTTCTCCACGAAAACGTGCCGCTCCTAGGCTCGTCAGCCGTGTCAGAACAGAACGTCCAGCCCCAGCAGAACCCCTACCGGCCGTACGCCGCGGCCCCGACCGCCCCGCAGCGCACGAACACCCTCGCGATCATCGCGCTCGTCGCCGCGTTCGTCGCGCCGATCGTCGGGTTCGTCCTCGGCTTCGTCGCGATGTCCCAGACGAAGAAGCGTGCGGAGGGCGGCCGTGGCCTGGCGCTCGCCGCGGTCATCGTCGGCGGGGTGATCACGGTCTTCTACGCCGTGCTCTTCATCGCCCTCGTCGCGGTCGCGATGTCCGAGCCGTCGGTCACGTACCCGACGTCGTACTGACCCCACCCGGCCGTCGGCTGACGACGGTCGCCGGACGGGAGGCGCGGGGCACGCACCCTACGCTGGTCCCGTGAAAGGACGACCGGGTACCGACGCACGGGTCGAACGGGCGCTCGCCGTGTTCGCCGCCGGCGACCGTCGCGCTGCCTGGGAGACACTGACCGGTCTGGCGCGACGCGAACCCGCCGAGCCCGCCGTCCGTCGAGCCCTCGTGCAGACCTACCGTGCCGCCGGTCACCCCGACCAGGCGGCACGGTGGGGTGCCGCCGAACCGGCGCTCCTCGACGAGCGAGAGCGGCGGATGCTGCACCGCGCCGCGGCCCGTTCCCGGTCAGCGTCGGAACTCCGGTCGTACCTCGCGCTGCCGGTCCTGCCGCCGGAGCTCGAGGCGTTGCTCCCGCCGCGCGCAGAGCAGCGTCGGCACCGACTGGAGCCGCTCGCCGGCGGGCTCGAGAACGGGGCCCTGGTCGTGTCGTCCCTGCTCGCCGGGCCGGCGATCGCGATCGGGGTCGTCGTGACGCTCGTGCAGGCGTTCCTCGGGGACCCGTCCGCACACGACGTGGCGCAGGTGACGGCCGCGGGCGTGCTCCTCTCGGTCGCTGGGGTCGGGGCACTCCTGCTTGTCGCCTCGGCGCTCCGCGGCCGCTGGGTCCGGGCGACGCTGCTGCTCATCGCCGTGGCGGCCGCGGTGGTCCTGCTCGCTGCCGCCGACATGACCTCGTCGGCGCCGTTCGACGGGGCGGCCCTACCCTGGGCACCGTGACCGCACAGCCCGAACCGACGCACGAGGCCACCACCAACGGCGTCGGACCCCACCCCGAGCCGTGGCCGGACGACCCTCGGCTCGACCCGGAGCTGCTCGCGTCGGGGGACACCCGCAACGTCGTCGACCGCTTCCGGTACTGGTCGATGGACGCGATCGTCGCCGAGCTCGACACACGCCGGCACACCTTCGACGTCGCGATCGAGAACTGGCAGCACGACCTCAACATCGGGTCGATCGTGCGGAGTGCGAACGCCTTCCTCGCCGGCACCGTGCACATCATCGGGCGGCGGCGGTGGAACAAGCGCGGGGCGATGGTCACCGACCGCTACCAGCACGTGCGGTACCACCCGGACGTCGCCGCGTTCCTGACCGCGATGCACGAGGAGGGCCGACCGGTCGTCGCGATCGACAACACCCCGGGCGCCGAGCGCATCGAGACCGCGGCGATCCCGGAGCGCTGCGTGTTCCTGTTCGGGCAGGAGGGGCCGGGGCTCACCGACGAGGCTGTGGCCGGCGCCGATGCCCACCTCGAGATCACACAGTTCGGGTCGACGCGGAGCATCAACGCCTCGGCCGCGGCGGCGATCGTCATGCACGCCTGGGTCGTGCAGCACGCGGAACTGCCCACCGACTGACGCGCTCGGCGGACTTGCGGCGCGTCAGCGGGTGGCGGTCGTCCGGCGGGCGACGAGCCGGGGCTCGACCAGGGTCTCCTGCGCGGGGGCGTCCGGGTCGGCGATGCGGGCGAGCAGACGCTCCCCGGCACCGCGGCCGATCTCCACGCTGCGGTCGTCGATGCTCGTCAGGCCGACGTAGGACGTCGCCGCGAGCGGGGTGTCGTCGTAGCCCATCACCGACACGTCCTCGGGGACCCGCAGCCCCCGCGCGACGAGCCCGGACATCGCGCCGAGCGCCATCACGTCGTTCGCCGCGAACACCGCCGTCACGTCGGGGTGGGCGTCGAACAGGTGCCCGACCGCCTCGGCGCCGGCCTCCTCGGTGGGCTCCACGGCCATGACGTGGGTGACGAGCGAGGCGGGCGACGGGGCGGCGGTGACCCGCGCCTCCAGGCCGGTGAGCCGCTCGGCGGACGCTGCCGAGCGTCCGCCGACGAAGCCGATGCGCGTGTGCCCGAGCGCGAGCAGGTGCTCGGCTGCCATGCGGCCTCCGGCGCGGTCGTCGTTCGCGACCGTGTCGGCGCGGGGGATGACCGCGCGGCCGCCGGCGACCACGACCGGCATGCTCGCCGGGATCGCGAGGTCGGTGTCGGGCTCGCCGGCGATGACGATGCCCTCGACGCGCATCGACAGGAAGCCCTCGACCGGTGACGCGTCGAGCCCGGTGTTGAGGAAGCGGTCGGCGACGACGAGCCGGTGTCCCTGGTCCTGCAGGGCCTCGCGCAGACCGGTGAGCAGGTCGACGAACCACTGGTTGCGGAAGTCGTCGAGCACGACGCCGATCGTGCGGCTGCGGGTCCCGGCGAGGGAGACGGCGGCGGTGCTCGGCCGGTAGTCGAGTTCCTGGATGGCGCGGAGGACGGCCTCGCGGCGCTGGTCGCTGACCTTGGGGGAGCGCTGGAGCACGAGCGAGACGAGGGACTTCGAGACCCCTGCGCGTGCCGCGACGTCGTAGATGGTCGCCGGTTTGCCGTCTGCGGTGGCGGACCTGCCGTCTCCCATGATCTCCCTCGACCGGTAGTGGTGTCCCTCGATCGTAGCCGCCCCGCCGCCCGCGGTTGTCAGGACATGGCGGGTGACGCGACGGGATGGCGGCGGGGTGGCGGTCGAGCGTCGCGGGGTGGACCGGCGGGGTCGAACCACGAATCCGACATCGAACCAGCCCGACGAGCTGGTTCGATGTCGGATCCGTGGTTCGAAGCGGGTGCGCCCGGCCGCCGCCGCGCCGCGCCGCGCCGCGGCCCTCGCCGCGCGCTACCCGATCAGGCTCGGCCGCAGGTCGCGCAGCGTCCGCGAGCGGGTCTGCCGTGCGGTGACGACGAACGACACGAGCAGCGCGCCGAGCAGCCAGCACGCGAGCACCCCCGCATCCGACCACACCGCCGCGAAGGACCCGCCGTACATCGTCTGCCGGATCGCGTCGACGGAGTAGGTCATCGGCAGCGCGAAGTGCAGCGCCGCCAACGGCCCCGGCAGCGTCTGCCACGGGAAGGTCCCGCCAGCGGTGACGAGCTGCACGAGCATGAGCACCAGGCCGAGGAACTGCCCGACCGAGCCGAGCAGCACGTTGAGCGCCATGATGATCGCCGCGAAGGTCGCCGACGCGAGCACCATGACCGCCACGGTCGGCCCGGCGTGCACCACGTCGAGGTCGAGCGCGAACCGCACGATCAGGAACAGCGCCGCCATCTGCACGAGCCCGAGGAGCGCCGGCGTCAGCCACCCGCCGAGCACCACGCGCAGCGGCTTCTGCACCGCGGTGATCGCCCGCTTCGAGATCGGCTTGAGGATGAGGAACAGCGCGTACATGCCGATCCACGCGGCGAGCGAGATGAAGAACGGCGCGAGGCCGGCACCGTAGTTCGACGCCGCAGCCACGTTGTCGTCGCCGACCCGCACGGGATCCGAGATGACGGACGCCTGCGAGGAACGCTGCGACGCCGTGGAAGCCGGGATCTTCGTGCGGCCCTGGTCGAGCTTCGCGGCGAGCTCCTTCGAGCCGTCCTCGAGCGACTGCAACCCGGTGGACAGCGACGAGGCGCCCGACGCCGCCGACGCCGAACCGTCGGCCAGCGAGGCCGCGCCGGAGGACAGCGTGGGCGCCGCGGCGGCGAGCTTCGACGTGCCCGCGGCGACCTGCGACGAGCCCGACGCCAGCTGCGAGGCACCGCTCGACGCCGACGCGATGCCGTCCGCCAGCTGCGGGGACGCCGCAGCGAGCGCGGACGTGCCGGCAGCGACCTGCGCCGACCCGTCACGGAGCTGGTCGACCGCCGACTTCGTCGCCACGTAGGTCTGCTTGGCCGAAGCACCGGCACCGTTCACGTCACCGACGGCCTTCGTGATGGCGTCCTGCTGGGCCTGCGTCAGCGTGGCGCCCTCGGGCAGGTTCGCCGTGATCTGCGCGAGCAGCGCGTCGGCGTCGATCGGCTGCACCGCGTCGACGGCGGCGCTGGCCGCGTCGACCTTGTCCGCGAGCGCGGCGTTGCCCGCCGCGACCCGCTGCGCGCCCTCGTCCAGCTGCGCGGTCTGCGACGGCAGCGACGCGGTCTGCTGCTGGGCCGACTGCAGGCCGGACGCCAGGGTCGAGGCGCCTGAGGCGACCTGCTGCGCGCCGTCGTTCAGCTGCGCGGTCTGCGACGGCAACGAGGCGGTGCCGGAGGCGAGCTGCGACGCACCGGCCGACAGCTGCTGGGTCCCGGTCGCCAGCGATGCTGCACCGTCGGCCGCCGTGGTCGTCCCCGACGCCAGCTGCCCGGCCCCGTCGACGGCGTCACCCAGGCTGTCCCGCACGTCGGCGAGCCCGACGAGCAGCGTCTTCGCGGCCTGCTTGCCGACCCGCTCGGCGACGGCCGTGCGCATGGTCTTGCCCGCCTGCTCCGCGATGGTCGACGCCAGGTACGAGTTCGTGTCCGCGGTCGTCATGACGAGTTCGGCCCGCTGCGGGTCGTCGCCCTGCGCCGACACCAGGTGCTCGGAGAAGTCGTGCGGGATCGTCACGACGAAGTCGTAGGTGCCGTTCCGCACGCCCGAGCGTGCGTCGGCCGCGGTCGTCTCGGTCCACTTGAAGTCGCCGCCGTCGATGGCCTCCTTCGCGACGTCCCTGCCGTAGTCGACCCGGTCGCCGTCGAGCGTCGCGCCGGCGTCCTGGTCGACGATCGCGGCCGGGATCTGGTCGAGCTTGGCGTACGGGTCGCGGTTCGCCCACAGGTACGCGCCGCCGTAGAGCAGCGGCACCACCATGAGGGCGACGAACGCCAGCCGGGCGAGCGGCGTGGCGGTGAGGCGCGCCAGTTCGGCGCGGATGAGCGAGGGGATGGTCACGCGGGTGCCTCCGTCGGGACGGTTGCGGGAGATGCGGGGTCGGAGGGATCGGACTGGAGGCCCTGGTCGCCCCCGTCGGTCCGGGTCGCGTCGTCGGGACCCTCGGTGTGGATCGTGTCGAGCAGCTGCTCGACGGTGTCGGCTGCGGCCTTCGAGGTCACGAGCACGACCGTGACGCCACGGCGGGCGACGTCGCGCACCACCGCGAACCAGTCGGCCACGGCGCCCCCGTGCCGCTCGGGAGCGGTGAGCACGATGCCCGTGACCCCGTCCCGCAGCAGCGCGAGCTCCACGAGCAGCCGCACCCGCACGCCGGTCGGGACCCGCTGCACGGGCGTGTCGGCGTAGTCCGACATGCCGAGCTCGTCGAGCACGGTGTCCACGTGCTCGCGCGAGGGCCGCTGCCCGGCGAACGCCAGCTCCTCGCGCACGATCTTCCGGAGCGTCATGACGGGGAACGGCTCGGCGACCCCGGGGGTGTCCACGAGCGCGAACGCCGCCCGGACCGCAGCGGCGTCCTCGTGCCCGTCGAGCAGCACCCAGCCGGAGTCGGGCCGCATCCGCCCACCGGCGACGAGCGACGCGAGCACGGGCGCCTGCTCGGTCTCGACGGCGACGACGCCCGGACGTCCGGGAGCCGCGACGGCGGAAACGACGGGCAGCGCGGCACCGGGCTCGTCACCGATGCCGACGTGGTCGAGTTCGAGCGTCATGCGCGGGTCTCCTGCTCGGTCTGCGGTGCGGGGACGGGGGAGGCGGCCGGTTCGGACAGCAGCGCCGTGCGCCAGTCGATGCCGGCGGTGCCGAGCGCGGAGAGCACCACGGTGCGCCGTCCGGCCTCGTCGCTCGTGCCGGTCCGGGTGGCCTCGTCGAGGACGGCGATGCAGGCGGCCTCGACGAGCCGTGCCAGCGACTCGGCGTCGACGTCGTCGCGCATCGAGCCGTCCTCGATGCCGAGGGCGCATGCCTGCCGGACCTGGGCACGCAGCGGGGCGAAGACCTCGGCCACCGCCTCGGCGAAGGGGCTGCGGACGGCCACGCGGGCCATCGGGCGGACGTGGGACACCTCGGACCACAGCGCGACCGCGAGGGCGGCGAGCCGTGCGGCCGGCGGCAGCGCCACGAGCGCGGACGAGTCGGGCATCGCGGCGGCGATCCGTGCGGCACCGGCGGTCACGACCTCGCGCACCAGGTCGTCGCGGGAGGGGAAGTGTCCGTAGACCGCACGGCGCGAGAGCCCGGCGGCGGTCGCGATGGTCTCGAGCCCGGCGTCCGGGTCCTGCTGCAGGACGCGCTTCGCCGCCTCGATCAGGGCAGCGCGGTTCTCGGCGGCGTCCCGTCGGGGAGCGCGCCCGGGCTGGTCGGCGGTGGTCCCGCCACTGGTCGTCCTGGTCACGCCACCAAGGGTAATAACCTGCACACCGCTGTGCAAGTTAGCCGCAGACGTACCCCCGAACGAGGGCCAGTCCCCCAAAGTGCGGACTGTTCCACCTGTGAACGAACGCATAACTTCACAGGAATTCCCACCACGGACAGAGCCCGAGGAGTGCGCCCTGTGACACGTGCAACACCGAACCGTGCAGTACCCGAGCAACCACCCATCACCGAGCGTCGCACGCGGTCACGCGTCGCACGCCTCCTGACCGCCGGCATCGCCGCCGTCGCCCTGTCCTGCGGCGGCCTCGCCGTCGGCGGAGCGGCGAACGCTGCGCCGACCGGTCTCTCCGCCGCCGACCTCAAGCTCGCCGCGCCCCTGCGTGACGCCAAGCCCCAGAAGACGGTCGCTGCGTTCGTGCGTACGACCGGCCAGGGTGCGCTCGAGGTCGACGCGCAGGCGAAGGGCGGCGACCTGACGAAGTCGAAGACCCCGTCGTCCGCCGCGAAGGAGCGCGTGCGGGCGATCACCTCGACCGTCGACGCCGTCCGCTCCGCCGTCAAACGCTCGGACGCGGCGGCCACCGAGCTGTACTCGACCGAGTACACCGTGCCCGGCGTCGCGGTCGTCGCCGACGTCGACGCCCTGCGTGACATCGCGAGCCGCTCGGACGTCGAGAGCATCATCCCGCTCACCCCGAAGAAGATCGTCGACCCGACCCCGGGCGACGCGTCGAAGGCCCCGAGCGGCGTCGACCCCGACCTGGTGCAGCCGGGCGCTGACGGCGTCAGCCCGAAGAACGCGGCCAGCGACATCTACACGCGCTCGCTCGACGCGTGGCAGCAGACCGGCCGCACGGGCAAGGGCGTCAACATCGCCGTCCTCGACACCGGCCTCGACTACACCCAGGCCGATTTCGGCGGCCCGGGCACCACGGCCGCGTACCAGCAGGCCCTCGCGAGCACGAACGCGCCGGACCCGAGCTGGTACGACGGGAAGAAGTTCCTCGGCGGCTACGACTTCGCCGGTCCCACCTACAACGCGGACTCCTCGAGCGCGGGCTACGACCCGACCCCGAAGCCGGACGCGAACCCGATCGACGGCAAGGGCGGCGACCACGGCACGCATGTGTCCGGCACCGCCGCGGGCTACGGCCTGACCGCGGACAAGACGACGTTCCGCGGCGACTACACGAAGCTCACGAACCAGTCCGTCCAGGACATGTGGATCGGTCCGGGCACCGCGCCCGAGGCCGGCCTCTACGCCCTCAAGGTGTTCGGTGACGGCGGCGGGTCGACCGACCTGACCGGTGCGGCCCTCGACTGGGTCGGCCAGGCGCTGACCGAGGGCAAGGACATCAACGTCCTCAACCTGTCGCTCGGCTCCGACTACGGCGCACCGGACGACCCCGACAACGCGAAGATCGACGCGCTCACCGCCCGCGGTGTCCTGCCCGTCATCGCCTCGGGCAACGCCGACGACTTCACCGACATCGGTGGGTCGCCGGGCAACGCCGAGGGCGCCCTGACCGTCGCCGCGAGCGCCACCGGCCAGTCGCTGTTCGACGCCGTCAAGGCCACCGCGCCGTCCGACGTCGCGGGCACCTACCGCGCGCAGTACTCGCAGAACTACCAGGGCAGCCTGCCGGTCGAGGGCGACGTCGTCGTGCCGACCACGAACATCGACGGCTGCCAGGCGTTCAGCGCCGACGAGGCCGCGAAGCTCAAGGGCAAGATCGCCTGGCTGAAGTGGACGGACGGGGCGCTCGAGTGCGGCTCCGGCGTGCGCTTCGGCAACGTCCAGGCCGCCGGCGGTGTCGGCGTCCTGCTCGCCGGGACGGTGACGAGCTTCGACTCCGGCATCGCGGGGAACACGACCATCCCGGGTGCCGAGCTGACCTCGGACAGTGTTGCGAGCCTCCAGGCCGCCGCGCAGGCCGGGACCCTGCACGTGCAGTTCGCACAGGAGCTCAAGGGCTACCAGCTGGCGACCGACCAGGCGAACGTGAACACGCTCGCCCCGTTCACCAGCCGTGGCGTGCACGGGTCGTTCGGCGACATCGTCAAGCCCGACGTGGCCGCCCCCGGGGTCAACGTGATCTCCGCGGCCAACGGCACCGGCAACGGCCGCATGTCGATGAGCGGCACCTCGATGGCGACCCCGCACGTGGCCGGCATCGTCGCACTCACCTTCCAGTCGCACCCGTCGTGGACGGCACCGCAGGTGAAGGCCGCCGTGATGAACACCGCGACGCACGACGTGCGCCAGGGCGACCAGAACGCCACCCTGCTCCGACAGGGAACCGGGCGCGTCGACGCGCTGCAGGCGGTCACCGCCGGCACCACGGTGCGCAGCGTCGAGAACGACCAGCTCGTCACCGCCTCGTACGGTGTCGTCGAGGTCAGCGGCAAGACCAGCGAGTCCCGCACCCTGCAGATCCAGAACACCGACGGCCGCCCGCACACGTACGACGTGGCGTACCAGGCCCAGGTGGACCAGCCGGGTGTCGCGTTCTCGCTCAGCACGAAGCGGGTCACCGCACCGGCGCACGGCACCGCGACCGTCAAGCTGACGTTCACGATCGCCGACCCGACGCAGCTGCGTCGCGTCATCGACCCCACGCAGGAGTCGGTGCAGTCCGGCTACCAGCGTGAGTTCGTCGCCGCCGAGTCCGGCGTGGTGTCCTTCACGCCGACCGACAAGTCGCTCAACCCGATGCGCCTCGGCGCGTACGTCGCGCCGAAGCCGGTCAGCGCCGTGCACGGCAAGGACATCGCGTTCTCGGGCTCGACCACGACCGCGGAGCTCGCGCTCACCGGCCGCTCGGTCGACCAGGGCGACGCCGTCACCGGGTACCACTCGGTCGTCGCACCGTTCGTCCTGGGCGGGACCGACCCGCAGGAGCCCCTGCCCGCCGGTTCGGCGCAGCAGTCCCTGCAGGCCGCGGACATCCGGGCCTACGGCGCGAACGTCGACACGGCGTCCGGCACGCTCGCCTTCGGCGTCCAGACCGCCGGCGCCGACGCCAACCCCGGCGCGGTGACCAACGTCGAAGTCCTCATCGACACGAACCGCGACGGTGAGCCGGACTACCTGGTGTACGACGCCAAGTCGGCCACGGTCGACGCGACGTTCGCCACCACGGTGGACCTGGCGACGGGGAAGACGGTCGACTCGCAGCCGCTCAACGGCGGCACCGCGGGGCAGGACGTCAACACGTTCGACAGCGCCGTCAAGGTGCTGACGGTGTCGGCATCCGCGATCGGTGCGACCGGTCCGTTCGACTACTCGGTCCTGACCGAGTCGGCGTACGCCCCGGCCCTCGCCACCAGCGGCTCGAACGTCGTCGACGAGACCGACTCGGCCACGTTCGACCCGTCGAAGCCGGCGCTCGCCTTCGCGCAGGGCGGCACCTCGGGTGTCCTCTTCGCGGACAAGGGCTCGCTGCAGGTCACGCGGCAGGCGGACGCCACGAACGCCAGGGTCCTGCTGCTCCACCTCGGCAACGCGGTGGGCGACCAGGCGGACGTGCTGCAGGCGGCGCAGACCGCGCCGACGCTCGCCCTGCGCGAGGGCAGCGCCGTCACGATCTCGGGCACCCCGAAGGTCGGCAAGACGCTCAAGGCGAAGCCCGGCTCGTGGGACGGCAAGAAGGTGTCGTACTCGTACCAGTGGCTCCGTGACGGTGTCGCGGTGCAGGGTGCGACCGGCCAGCGCTACTCGCTCGGCACGACGGATGCGGGCCACCGCTTCTCCGTGACGGTGACGGCGAAGGCGACGGGCTACCAGGACGGGACGGCGACCTCGGGCCAGACCGCGAAGGTGGAACCCCGCGGGAAGTGATCGACACGGACGCCCCGCCACCGATGGGTGGCGGGGCGTTCGTCGTCCCCGGCCGTCACGGGGTGCGGCTCGCATCGCGGCGGCGAGTGCGGCGATCGGACATGTAGTTAGGCGAACTAGGCAATCGGTGCGAGAGTTGACGCATGCGATCCCACACCTCCCTGATGCAGCTCCGGGCCAACCCGATGGAGTGGCGGCGCCGTGGGCTGACCCCGCCCGACGCACTCCAGGCCATGGTCGAGGAACGACTCGCGCAGCCGGGTCACGCCCAGCCGGTGGGGGACCCGTCGTACCAGGACTTCTTCCGCGCCTGAGCGCGAAAACGCCACCACCTGACGGACGGGAGGCGCGGGGCCGGCTGGCACCGCGCCTCCCGGTGCGGCACGCGGTGCGGGCGACTGCC
>NZ_JAUCMM010000012.1:0-81333 GCF_030362975.1 Curtobacterium subtropicum | reverse complement strand
AGCGTGGGACACGAAGGCCTCCTGGTCGGTGAAGCGGTTCCTAGACAGCTCCACTCCACCACCGGGAGGCCTTCTTCGATCAGCGCGTCACCGACCGCCCGACGACACAACGTCCCTGGACATCACATCTAGAGCTGCGAGCCGGGGACGCTGAACGTGTCGCACGCCGTCGCGCCGCGCTCGTACCCACGCGTGAACCACGCCTGCCGCTGCGCGCTCGAACCGTGCGTGAAGGAATCGGGGTCGACCCGGCCGGTAGCCCGCTCCTGGATGCTGTCGTCACCGACGGCGCTCGCGGCGGACAGCGCATCGGCGATCTGCGCCCGGGTGACCGGTTCGAAGAAGGTCTCGCCGGACGCGTCACGGGTCGTGGCGGCCGAGCCGACCCAGGCGCCCGCGTAGCAGTCCGCCTGCAGCTCGACGCGGACGCTGCCCGACGACGCGCCGGTGCCCGAGCGGTCGGTGTCGGCGAAGGTGCCCTGGAGCTGCTGCACGTGGTGGCCCCACTCGTGCGCGACGACGTACATCTGCGCGAGCGGACCGCCGGACGAGCCGTACCGGGACTGCAGGTCGTCGTAGAACGCGGTGTCGAGGTAGATCGCGCGGTCCGGCGGGCAGTAGAACGGGCCGGTCGCCGCCGAGGCCTGGCCGCACCCGGTGTCCGTCGATCCGTCGAAGAGCCAGAAGGCGGGCGTCGTGTACGCGATGCCGAGGGCGTCGGCCTGGTCCGTCCAGTAGGCGTCGAGCGACTCCGCGGCGCCCTCCATCCGGCACTCCACGCGCTGGTTCGCGTCGCGGCCGGTGCGGCACTCCTCGGCGGGCTGCACCGTCTCGTCCTGCTGCTGGATCTGCGTGGTCCCGCTGCCGTCACCGACGAGGCCGCTCAGGTCGACACCCGTGAACTGGGCGATGAGGAACACCACGATCGCGGCGACGCCGACCCCGCCGCCGCCGATCGCCGCCGCCCGGCCGCGGCGCTTCACCTTCCCGCCGCTGAGCTGCGAGTCCTCGTTGAACGTCATGCCGCCGACCGTACCCGGAGCCGACCCGCGTAGCGTGCGGTCCGTCGGTGAACCCGACACATGTCGACCAACAGCACGCGCAACCCGGAAGGAAGCAGCACCATGGCCACTCCGATCAGCACCGTCATGAGCCCCGCCCGCTACGTGCAGGGCAAGGACGCGATCACCCGCGTCGGGGAGTTCGTCGCACCGATCGGGAAGCGTCCGCTGCTCGTCGCCGACGACGTGGTGTGGGGCATCGTCGAGGACGCCGTGCGCACGAGCTTCGACGCTGCCGGACTGCCCGTCGAGCGGGTCGGCTTCGGCCGCTTCGCCACCCCGCAGGCCATCGACGACCTCACCGCGCGGATCCGCGAGACCGGGTCCGACGTGGTCGTCGGCCTCGGCGGTGGTTCGGCGATCGACGCCGCGAAGGCCTCGGGGCACCTCGCCGGGATCCGCTGGGCGAGCGTCCCCACCGCGGCAAGCACCGACGCGCCGACCTCGGCACTCGCGGTCGTGTACTCGGAGGAGGGCGAGTTCATCGAGTACCGCTTCTTCCCGCACAACCCCGACCTCGTGCTCATCGACACGAAGCTCGTCGCGAACGCGCCCGTGCAGTTCCTCGTCGCGGGCATCGGCGACGCACTCGCCACCTGGGTCGAGGCCCGGGCCGCGAAGCGCGCGAACGCCGACACCATGGCGGGCGGGCTGCAGACCGAGACCGGCGTCGCCCTCGCCGAGCTGTCCTGGCGACTCCTGCACGAGAACGCGCTCCAGGCGATCGCGTCCGTCGAGGCGAAGGTCGTCACACCGGCGCTCGAGAAGGTCGTCGAGGCGAACACGCTGCTCTCCGGGCTCGGCTTCGAGTCCGGTGGCCTGGCTGCGGCGCACGCGATCCACAACGGCCTGACCGCGGCGCCGCAGGCACACGGGCTCGCGCACGGGCAGAAGGTCAACGTCGGCACGATCGCGCAGCTCGTGCTCGAGGGGGCACCGGCAGACGAGATCGAGGACTTCGTCGTGTTCACCACGAAGGTGGGCCTGCCGAACACGCTGACCGAGATCGGTCTGACCGTCGACGACCGGGACGTGCTCCAGGCCGTCGCCGAGGCCGCCACGGTGGAGAGCGAGACCATCCACAACATGCCGTTCCCGGTGACCGCCGAGGCCGTCGTCGACGCGCTCGTCGCGATCGAGGGGATCTCCCGCGGCATCCGTGCCGCCCACGGGCTCCCGGAGCCCGAGCTGTACCGCGCCCACTGAGCGCGGCCGGAGGGGGTGCGAGCAGCATGGCGGCATGGCCGACCTCGATGAACAGCACCCCCTCTTCCTCCTCGCGATGGACCAGCGGTCCTCGCTCCTCGAGCACACCTACGGCGACGAGTCCGGCGAGCCCGCTGACGACGCCGACGCCGCGCGTGTCCGCGCCGGCAAGCAGCTCGTCTACCGTGGCGTGCTCACCGCGCTCGCCGCGGGGGCGTCCCGCCCCCGCACGGGCGTCCTCGTCGACGAGCGCTACGGTGCGGACGTCGCCCGGCTCGTCCGCGAGGCCGGACTGCAGCTCGCGATGCCGATCGAGCAGTCCGGCCGCGACTGGTTCGAGCTCGAGTACGGCGACGACTGGCTCGCGCACGTCGACTCGTTCGACCCCGACTTCGTGAAGGTGCTGGTCCGCGACAACCCAGCGTTCGACGCCGGCGACCGGCAGGCGCAGGCCGAGCGGCTCGCCGAGGTCTCGCAGGCCCTGCACGACGCCGACCGGGCGTTCCTGGTCGAACTCCTCGTCCCCGGCACCGACGAGCAGCAGGCGTCCGCCGACGACTACGACCGCGACGTCCGACCGGGGCTCGTCGTCGAGACGATCGGGTACCTGCAGGAGCACGGCGTCGAGCCGGACGTGTGGAAGCTCGAGGGCCTCGACCGCACCGAGGACGCCGAGCGCGTCGTCGCCGCCGCCCGTGCCGGGGGTCGTGACCACGTGCAGTGCATCGTGCTCGGCCGCGACGCCCCGCAGGACCAGCTCGACCACTGGCTCCGGACCGCAGCGCCGGTCGACGGCTTCGTCGGCTTCGCCATCGGGCGGAGCAACTGGGAGGACGCGCTCGACGACGTCGTGCAGCGGGGGCTGGACCACGAGGCCGCCGAGCAGGTCATCGCCGCGAACTACCGGCACTTCGTGGACACCTGGCTCGAGGCCCGTCCCGACGTCGTCGACGGGGTGGACGCCGGCGCGGCCTGAGCCCCGCCCTGCGGCCGGTCGCCGTCAGGTGCGGACCAGCGGCTCCGTCGCCGCCAGGTCCGCACCGATGCCGACGTCGACGAGCTCGATGCGGCCCGCGAGCGTCGCGCCGGGGCCGGTCAGCAGCCCCGCCTTGACCCCGCCGAACGTGACCGTGACGTCGGCGTGCAGCACGTGGTCGTCCGCCACGGCGCCGGTGTCGACATCGATGCCGCTCGGCACGTCGACGGCGACGACGAAGGGGGCGCGCTGGTCGCGAGCGAGCTCGCGGATCGCGTCGACGACCTGCCGCGCGGGGGAGCGGAGCGGGGACCCGCCACCCGCTCCGATGCCGAGGATGCCGTCGAGCACCAGGTCCGCCTCGGCGGCGGCCTCGGCGGCGACCGCCGCCAGGCGGTCGGCGTCGGGGGTCACGGCAGCCCGCAGGATGTCGGCCGCACCCGCGTCGCTGCCGGCCGCACGGGAGTCCGCCGGTCCGTCTAGGAGGCGCGCGCCGGCGTCCAGCGCCGCTGCCAGGCCCGCCCCGTGGACACGCGAGCCGACGCACAGCACCGCCACGTGCCTCCCGTCCGCAGCCAGGCGCGCTCCCGCGAAGAGGGCGTCACCGCCGTTGTCACCGCTCCCCACGAGCAGCAGGACCGACCCCGGACCGTCCTGCGGACGGACCGCGGGGTCGTCGAGCAGCTCGCCGACGATGCGGGCGAGCCCGTCCGCCGCGCGCTGCATGAGGGGTTCCCCCGCCTCGAGGTGCGGCCGCTCCGCCGCCCGGACCTGATCGCCGCCGTAGCCGTCCATGGGGTCCACCCTGCCCCGGTAGCCTGGTGACGCCATGTCACTCGTCCCCGAAGCGCCCCGCCCCCGTGCCGTGATGTCCCCGGACGGCCTGAAGCTCGCGACCTACGACTTCGGTGACCCGGACGCCCCCGTGGTCGTCGCCGTGCACGGGTTCGCCTCGGGCGCGGTCCTCAACTGGCACGCCTCCGGGTGGACCCGCGACCTCGTGCGCGCCGGGTACCGGGTCGTCGCGCTCGACCAGCGGGGGCACGGCGCCTCGTCGAAGCCGCACGACCCGTCCGCGTACTCGATGGACCTGCTCGTCGCCGACGTCACCACGGTCATCGACACCTACCTGCTCGCCGACGTCGCCTTCCTCGGGTACTCGCTCGGCGCGCGGGTCGGCTGGCACACCGCCGAGCGGATCCCGGACCGGATCTCGCGGGCGGTGCTCGGCGGGATCCCGGACGCGGACCCCATGCGTCGGGTCGCGGTCGACCAGGCGAAGGCGTACATCGCGGACGGCACCCCCGTCGAGGACCGGGTGACGAACGGCTACCTGCAGATGGCGGCGAACGTCGAGGGGAACGACCTGCGGGCGCTCGTCGCGATGGTCGAGGGGATGCGGAACAGTGTCGAGCCGACGCCCGAGAACGCGCCGACGCAACCGATCCTGATGGCGGCGGGCAGCGAGGACGGGATCCGGGACAGCGCCGTGCGGTTGGCCGGGGCGGCGCCGGACGCGTCGTTCTTCGAGATCCCGCGGAGGAACCACTTCAATGCCCCGACGTCGCGCGACTTCCGGGAGCGAGCGATCGCGTTCTTGAGCGGAGCAACCACACTGTGACACCGTTCGGCGCCCCGACGTCGCGCGACTTCCGGGAGCGAGCGATCGCCTTCCTGTCCGACGGGCGCTGAGGTGGCGGTGCCGAACCCCTGACGGGTACTGGCGGGACCCCTCGGGTCCGGGAGACCGGGCGTAGCGTCCCGGCCATGGACTACAGACTCCTCGGCAACAGCGGGACATCGGTGTCGACGCTGACCCTCGGCACCATGACGTTCGGCAGCGAAGCCGACGAACCCACCTCCCACCAGATCCTCGACGCGTTCGTCGCAGCGGGCGGCACGCTCGTCGACACCGCGGACGTGTACTCCGGCAACGAGTCCGAGCGCATCATCGGCCGGTGGCTCGCCGCCCACCCGACCGAGGCGCAGCAGGTCGTCATCGCGACGAAGGGCCGGTTCCCCCAGGGCGACGGACCGAACGACCTCGGCCTGTCCCGCCGGCACCTGCGCGTGGCCCTCGACGCCTCGCTCGAACGGCTCGGCGTGGAGCACATCGACCTGTACCAGATGCACGCGTGGGACGCGCTGACCCCGATCGAGGAGACCCTGCGCTTCCTCGACGACGCCGTCTCCGCCGGCAAGATCGGCACCTACGGCTTCTCGAACTACCTCGGCTACCAGGTCACCAAGGCCGTGTACGAGGCGAAGGCCCACGGCTGGGCGCCGCCGGTGACGCTGCAGCCGCAGTACAACCTGCTCGTCCGCAACATCGAGCACGAGGTCGTCCCGGCCTGCCTCGACGCCGGCATCGGCCTGCTGCCCTGGTCGCCCCTGGCCGGCGGCTGGCTGTCCGGGAAGTACCAGCGCGACGAGGCGCCGACCGGAGCGACCCGTCTCGGCGAGGACCCGCAGCGCGGCATGGAGGCGTGGGAGGCACGGAACGCCGACGAGCGCACGTGGAAGGTGCTCGACGCGGTGTCGGACGTCGCCGACGCGCACGGCGCCTCGCGGTCGCAGGTGGCCCTCGCCTGGCTGCTCGCCCGCCCCGCGGTGACGAGCGTCATCCTCGGCGCCCGGAACGTGTCGCAGCTCGCGGACAACCTCGGTGCGGCCGACCTCGTGCTCACCGACGACGAGCTGCAGACGCTGACCGACGCGAGCGCCCCGCGGATCGACGACTACCCGTACGGCACCGCCGGTGTCGCGCAGCGTGAGCGCCGGATCACCGGCGGACGCTGAGCACCGGCGGGCGCTGAGCACGGGCGAGCGCCGAGCACGGGCGGGCGCTGAGTACCGGCGGGCGTCGAGTCTCCGGTCACGCCGCGGCGACCCTCCTGCCCCGGCGCGGTGCGGTGCCGACCGTCCAACCCGCCGTCCGGGAGCGGCCGAGCGCGAGTGCCGCGGCCCACGGCAGCACCAGCGCCGCGAGGAAGGCCAGCACGTCGGGCACGTCCTGCGGCATCAGCCACAGGACGAGCGCGTGGCTGAGCACGACACCGATGCCGCATGCCGCGAGGCGGCCCGTGGCCCGCTGCCACGAGGCGGGCAGGAGCGTCTCGACGGCCCGCGCGAGGAGGACCAGCCCGCAGCAGATCGCCGTCGCCACGACGACGCTGGCGATCGGCGTGCCGAGATCCGCCTGCTTGACGTCGAGCGGGCGGACGCCGGCGGCGAGCGCGATCCCACTCCCGGTGAGCAGCCCGATGCCCGTCACCACTGGCCGTCGCACGTCCGCGGCCACGTGCCGGAACGTCTCACCGAGGAGCAGGAACGCCAGTGCGGGGAATGCCGTCCCGACGCCGAGTGGGACCGCACTGACGAGTTCGGGCGCGACCGTCGCACCGATGACCCCGAGGACGGCGACCGACCAGCGGACCGGCGCCGGGAACCGTTCGAGGAGCCGACGGAGGACCGCACACGTGCAGAGAGCCGTGACGAACCAGAAGGCTGAGAACGGTGCGCTCGCGTACTTCCCGCCGAGCACGGGCGCGACGAGGGCGAGTGGTCCGTCGCGGTCCGGCCGCGCCACTGCGAGCCAGACGGTACCGACGAGCAGGAGCCAGAGCGCGTACGGCACGAGGAGGCTCCGGGCCCGGGCGATCGCCTCGGACCGGAGGGAGCGGCCTGCGGTCCAGAAGTACCCGGCGAGGAAGAAGAAGAGCGGGACGTGCCACGAGTACAACGCTGATCTCACGACGCCGTGGTCCGTCCACACGTGGCCGGCGACGACGGCGACGAGGCCGAGCACCCTGAGGAGGTCGATCCCTGCTGCGCGCGACTGATGTACCACATCGAACATTGTACGCAGGTCGAGTCCTGGACGGAAGGAGCGCCGGGCCCGGGACGACGCCCCGGGTGTCGAGCGCTCCTCGGGTCAGCCGTCCGGCATCATCGCGACGCTGCGCAGCCCGGGCGTCGGCGCAAGGAGGTGTCGGGATCTGTTCGGGCTGCGCACAGCGTGAGCGCAGACGACGGGGCCGGATCCTGCACATCCGTGCGGGTTCGCGCGGATCGGACCGGAAGCGTGGACACGTCACCCGTCCCGGTGTCACGATCGGTGTACGACCGGCTGGTTACCGCGTCGAGTGCTCGGAACGCCTCCTGATCCGCGTTCCACGCGCCGAAGGGCCCGGACGGATCCCGTCCGGGCCCTTCGTCATCTGCGTCGTGCGGGGCCGGCAGCGGGACTCGAACCCGCAACCCCCGTATTACAAGTACGGTGCGCTACCAATTGCGCCATGCCGGCTGACGCGCCCATCCTAGCGGCGGGCGCGTCGGACCATCACTCGGTCGGCTCGGCCGAGAAGTTCAGCGACAGTGAGTTCATGCAGTAGCGGTCACCCGTCGGGGTGCCGAAGCCGTCGGGGAACACGTGCCCGAGGTGCGAGCCGCAGTTCGCGCAGCGGACCTCGGTGCGGATCATGCCGAGCGACTTGTCCTCGATGAGCTGCACGGCCTCGGGCCGCACCGACTCGTAGAACGACGGCCAGCCGCAGCCGGAGTCGAACTTCGTGCCGCTCTTGAACAGCTCCGCGCCGCACGCCGCACACGTGTAGATGCCGGCGCGCTCCTCGTCGAGCAGCTCACCCGTCCACGGACGCTCGGTCCCGGCCTGCCGGAGCACGGCGTACTGGTCCGGGGAGAGCTCCTCGCGCCACTGGGCGTCCGACTTGTCGACGTTGTACGCCATTGCTTCCTCCTGCTTCCGGTCGGGACTCGATGGTGATGCCCGACCCCTTCAGTAAACTCGCGACGATGTCCGAGCATTCCGTCCGCCACGCCCACTGGACCCGCCTGACGACGGACGAACTGTACGGCATCGTGCGGCTGCGGAACCGCGTCTTCGCGCTCGAGCAGCGGGTCACCGCCGAGGACCTCGACGGCCGCGACCGCGAGCCCGACACCGAGCACTGGTGGTTCGGAGCGGACACCGATCCGGTCGGGTACCTCCGCCTGGTCCGGCCCGCCCCGGAGGAGGCGCACCCCGCCGGGTCCGCCGTGCCGGCGTGGGTGATCGGGCGGGTCGCCACCCACCCCGACCACCGCGGGCGGGGGATCGCCGGCCGTCTGGTCGCCGCCGTGCTCGACGCACACGGGCACGAGCCGTTCGTCCTGCACGCCCAGGAGTACGTCGCGGGACTCTACGAGCGGCACGGCTTCGTCCGGTTCGGCGCACCGTACGACGAGGCCGGCATCCGCCACGTCGGCATGCACCGCCCGTGACCGGCACGCGGGAGCGCTGGGCCGCCTACGCGGAGCGCATCGCCACGGTCTCGCCCTCGTACGCCGCCTGGGCACGGTCGGTCGACGACGACCTCGTCGCGCTCCTCGACGCGGTACCGGAGCAGCAGCGGCAGCCCGAGCTGGTCTTCGCGGTCGCGCGGCGGCTCGGTGCGGACCCGGTGGACCCCGGGTCGCTGCGTGCGCTCGGCCGGGAGGCGCGCCCCGCCCTGGTGACGGCCCTCACCACCGCCACGGTGCAGGCGAACGACCCGCGGCGGCTCGGTCCCGTCGTCCCGGTCCTGCAGGCGCTCGCCGCCGCCGGAGCGCAGGTCGGCGACCCGCGACCGCTCGGACTCGTCGACGCCGGTGCAGCGGCGGGGCTCTGCTCGGTGCCGGACCGGGTCACGCTCGACCACCGCGGCCCGGACGGCGTCGTCCGGGTGCACACCGCCGTCGCGGAGCCGTCCGTGCACCTGACGGTCGAGGCCAGCGGGACGGTGCCCGAGCCGACGACCACACCGATCCGCATCGGCGCGCGGGTCGCCCTCGACCCGGAGCCGATCGACCTCGCCGAGCCCGGGGCGTTCGACCGCCTGGTGGAGGCCGTTCCGCCCGAGGCGACGGACCGCACCGCCCTGATGCGCGAGGCGGCGCGCGCGACGCTCGCCGTGCCTCCCGTCCGGATCCGCGGCGTGCTGCCCGGCGACCTCGACCGTGCCCTGGACGCACTGCCGGACGGCGTCCGACCCGTGGTGCTCACCACCGGGACGCTCGTCTACGTGCCGGGGCCGGACCGCCAGCGCGTGGTCGACCGGCTGGCGGAGCGCGGCGTGCACTGGGTGGCCCTCGAGCGCACCGGGATCCTGCGCGGGGTGGCCGCGACCCTGCCGGACGACGTCGACGCGACGGACCCGGACGCCTTCGCGACGGTCTCGCTCGACGGAGTCGCGCTGGCGGTCTGCGACCCGTTCGGCGTGCGCGTCCGGTGGTTCCGTCGACCGGGAGCCTGAACCGGGTCTCGCGACAGTCCAGCCGCGTGCCAGGGTCGGACCGCCGGGCACCCCTACGATGTGCGAGACCCGTGACCGAACCGTGACCGGAAGTGCCGTGACCGCCCTCCCCACCGACGAGCTGAGCGAGCTCGACAAGCGCGTGCTCGCGTTCGAGCACGACCGGGCGCGACACGACCGCACCAAGGAAGCGGAGATCCGGGTCGCGTTCGACATGTCGCCGGCGCGCTACTACCAGGTGCTCGACCGCGTGATCGACCTGCCCGCCGCACTCGCGTTCGACCCGCAGCTGGTCGGACGACTGCAGCGGCTGCGGCACGCCCGCACCCGAGCACGAGCGGCGCGCACGTTCGTCGCCCCCGCGCCCGATCCCCGTGAAGAGGAACGATGACCGAGAGATTCCCGCGAGACCGGTTCGACGACGTCACCGACGGCCCCCGGGTGGGAGCGCACCGCGGTGCCCGTCGTCGCGGGCGCGGGTGGATCGCGTTCGCCTGGGGCGCCCTGGCCACCGGCGTGCTCGTGCTCGTGGGTGTGCTCGTGCTCGCGCTGCTGAACGGCAGCTACTCGTTCCCGGGGTCGACCTCGTCGCCGCGCCCCTCGGCGAGCTCCTCGGCGTCCGCAGCGCCGTCGGAGACCCCGTCGACGCCCGCGTCCGAGGAGCCGAGCGCTGCGGAGCCGTCGGCGCAGGGCACGACGAGCGTGGTCGTGCTGAACGGCACGACGACGACCGGTCTGGCCGCCCGTGGCAGCCGCGCGCTGACCGCCGCCGGCTGGAAGGTCACGTCGACGGGGGACGCCGGGACGACGGGGGCGACGACGTCGGTCGTGTACTACCAGCAGCCCGAGCAGCAGGCCGTGGCGCAGGGGGTGGCGAAGGCCCTCGGCATCGCGACGGTGGAGCAGTCGTCGGCGTTCCCGAACGCCGACGTCAGCGTCGTGCTCGGCGCAGACTACGGCGGCTGACGCGCGATCTCTGGGATCACCGGTGCCCGGTTTGTGACAGGGGTGTTTCGGGCACGTTGATTCTTGACGGAATCGGCGTGAAAGAACGTCACACCCCTTGCCTTGCCGCGGTTGTTGCACGAGAGTCATCGCCAGACGGCGACGGCGTCGTTCGCAACAGCAGCACCAGGGAGCAAGAGATCATGGCCAACGGAACCGTGAAGTGGTTCAACGCCGAGAAGGGCTTCGGCTTCATCACCGTGGATGGAGGGGGCCAGGACGTGTTCGTGCACTACTCGGCAATCGACATGTCGGGGTACAAGGTCCTCGAGGAGGGCCAGGCGGTCACCTTCGACGTCGGCACCGGGGCCAAGGGCCCGCAGGCAGAGGCGGTCCGTCCCGCCTGAGACCGGGTCCACCCGTCGACGCGCCGTCCCCTCGGGGACGGCGCGTTCGTCGTGTGCGGGCCGACGCATTGCTGCCGCGGTGCCGCTGCGGTGGGACCGGCGCCGTCGGTACCGGCCGGTGGACCCGGTGCCGCACCGTCTCCTGGGAAGTCGAGCCGTGCCTCCCGGCTGTGTTGCACTCGCACCCGGCGAGTGCCAGAATCGGCGTTGGCACTCGCTCACGCTGAGTGCCAGCACGACCCCCATGACGACGTCCGGGAGGGACGAGAAACTCACATGGCTAAGATCATTGCTTTCGACGAGGAGGCCCGCCGTGGCCTCGAGCGCGGCCTCAACACCCTGGCCGACGCCGTGAAGGTGACGCTCGGCCCGCGCGGCCGCAACGTCGTCCTCGAGAAGAAGTGGGGCGCCCCCACGATCACGAACGACGGTGTCTCCATCGCCAAGGAGATCGAGCTCGACGACCCGTACGAGAAGATCGGTGCGGAGCTCGTCAAGGAGGTCGCCAAGAAGACCGACGACGTCGCCGGTGACGGTACGACCACCGCGACCGTGCTCGCCCAGGCGCTCGTCCGCGAGGGCCTCCGCAACGTCGCCGCCGGTGCCGACCCCGTGTCGCTCAAGCGCGGCATCGAGAAGGCCGTCGCCGCCGTCTCCGACCAGCTCCTCGCCAACGCGAAGGACATCGAGACCAAGGACCAGATCGCCGCGACCGCGTCGATCTCGGCCGCTGACTCCACCATCGGCGAGCTCATCGCCGAGGCGATCGACAAGGTCGGCAAGGAGGGCGTCGTCACCGTCGAGGAGTCGAACACCTTCGGCACCGAGCTCGAGCTGACCGAGGGCATGCGCTTCGACAAGGGCTACCTGTCGCAGTACTTCGTCACGGACCCGGAGCGCCAGGAGGCCGTCTTCGAGGACCCGTACATCCTCATCGTCAACTCGAAGATCTCCAACATCAAGGACCTGCTCCCGGTCGTCGACAAGGTGATCCAGGCGGGCAAGCAGCTCCTCATCATCGCCGAGGACGTCGACGGCGAAGCGCTCGCGACCCTCGTCGTGAACAAGATCCGCGGCATCTTCAAGTCCGTCGCCGTCAAGGCCCCGGGCTTCGGCGACCGTCGCAAGGCCATGCTCCAGGACATCGCGATCCTGACCGGCGGCCAGGTCATCTCGGAAGAGGTCGGCCTCAAGCTCGAGAACGCGACCCTCGACCTGCTGGGCAAGGCCCGCAAGGTGATCATCACCAAGGACGAGACCACGATCATCGAGGGTGCCGGCGACGACGAGCAGATCGCGGGCCGCGTCCGTCAGATCCGCTCCGAGATCGAGGCGACCGACTCCGACTACGACCGCGAGAAGCTCCAGGAGCGCCTCGCCAAGCTCGCCGGTGGCGTCGCCGTCATCAAGGCGGGCGCCGCGACCGAGGTCGAGCTCAAGGAGCGCAAGCACCGCATCGAGGACGCCGTCCGCAACGCGAAGGCCGCCGTCGAGGAGGGCATCGTCGCCGGTGGTGGCGTCGCGCTCATCCAGGCGTCCGTCGCGCTCGACTCGCTCGAACTGCAGGGTGACGAGGCGACCGGTGCGAACATCGTCCGCGTCGCGATCGACGCGCCGCTCAAGCAGATCGCGCTGAACGCCGGTCTCGAGCCGGGTGTCGTGGCCGCCAAGGTCCGCGAGCTCGAGTCGGGTCACGGCCTCAACGCCGCGACCGGCGAGTACGTCGACCTGGTCGCTGCGGGCATCATCGACCCGGCGAAGGTCACGCGCTCGGCGCTGCAGAACGCCGCGTCGATCGCCGGGCTGTTCCTCACGACCGAGGCCGTCGTCGCCGACAAGCCCGAGAAGGCCGCGGCCATGCCGGCCGGCGACCCCACGGGTGGCATGGACTTCTAGTCCCGGTAGCCGGAAGGGCCCCGCACGCAGCGCGTGCGGGGCCCTTCCGCGTGCCGGGGCGGGGCTCCGCGCCCCGCGCCCCGCGCCTCCGGCCCCGCGCCCGGTCACCCGGCCCCGCGCCCGGTCGCCCGGTCCGTTCTGGTCGCGCGACTTGCCGCTCAGCTTCGTCCGCGACGGCACGTCGTGCGACGAGAACGTCCGCGCGCGGCACGTCGTGCGATCCGGTCGCGCGCACCTCTCCCGCACAGGAGGCTCGGCCTCGGTCGCTCTCCACAGTTGCGCCCGCCTCGACCAACGGTGACTCGTCGTGCGTCCAGGATGCGGACATGTCCACCCCACGCGCGCTGCCGGAGAGCCTGGCGAACCGGGCCTTCACGGTCGCAGAAGCACGGCGGTACGGCGAGGGACCGAGTCGCATGCGTCGTGCCGACCTCCGGAGGCCGGTCCACGGCGTGCGCGTGCTCCGCGACCGCGAGATCGGGCTGGTGGAGTGCATCGCCCTGGTGCTCCGCCCCGACCAGCGCTTCAGCCACACCACCGCCGCCTGCCTGTGGGGAGCGCCGGTGCCGCGAGCGAACCGAGACGCGACGTCGGTCCACGTCGCGACGGTCGGCACCACAAGTCTCATGCGGCGCCCGGGCGTCACAGCGCACCGGGCGACCGACGACGACACCGCAGCGCTCGACGGCCTGCCGCTCAGTGCGCCCGCCCGTGTGTGGGCAGAGTGCGCCACGCTCCTCGATCTCCGGGCACTCGTCGTCCTCGGCGACCACCTCGTCGGCCGTGCGGGGCTGGCCACGACCGAGGACCTCGCGCGAGCGCTCCGTCCACGCGGGCACGGGGTCGTCCTCGCGCGAGCAGCCCTCGAGGCAGTGCGACCGGGGAGCGAATCACCCATGGAGACGCTGATCCGGCTCGACGTCGTGGACGCGGGGTTCCCCGAACCCGAGCTGAACCGTGAGGTGTTCGACGAGGGTGGGACCTTCCTGGGGCGTGTGGACATGTGCTGGCCGCAGCTCCGGATCGCACTCGAGTACGACGGCGACCACCACCGCGAGCGCGAGGTGTTCCGGCACGACCAGCGCCGCGCGAACGGGTTCGCCGTCAACGGCTGGATCGTGGTGCATGCGACGGCTGCGGACGCAGCTCGCCCCGCGGTCCTGTTCGAGCGGCTCCGTCAGGCCTTCGCCTCCCGGACGTGAGTCGGTCCGCGGCGCGCCCCTTCCGTGTCACCCTCCGGTCGCAAGACCTGCCGCCGGCTGTCGCTCAGGTCGCATGACTTGCCGCGGAGGCCGGAACTGAGCGGCAAGTCGTGCGACCAGAAGGACCGAACGGGCCGGGCCGGGCCGGCCGGGCGGGCCGGGGTCAGGCGGCGGGGGCCTTCGGGGTGGGGGTGTAGTCCCGCGGGAGCAGGGGGAGCCAGACCCGGAAGGTCGCTCCGCCGCCCTCGGTGTCGAAGACCTCGACGGAGCCGTTGTGCGCATGCACGATGCCCGAGACGATCGCGAGACCGAGGCCCGACCCGCCGGTGTCCCGAGCGCGGGAGGTGTCCGCACGCCAGAAGCGCTGGAAGATCTTGTCGCGCAGCTGCGGCGGGATGCCCTCGCCGTGGTCGATGACGTCGATGTGCGCCATGCCGCGGTCGTCGTCCACGCCGATGCCGATCTCGATCGGGTCGTCGTGCTCGGTGAACCGCATGGCGTTGCCCATCAGGTTCGTCACGACCTGGCGGATCTTGTTCTCCTCCGCCAGGACGATCGGGGGGCGGGCCGGCAGCACGACGGTCGGCAGGGGCGTGGTCTCGTCGGTCGGGACGGTGCCGTCGACGCCCATCGCCCGGGTCCGACGGGCACGGAGCCGCGCGATGGTCTGCCGTGAGAACGCGATCGGTCCGGTCGTGTTGGCCGACGGCGGAGAGACCGGGGTCTCGCCCGTGTCCTGTCCGAAGGCGCCGGGCCGCACGGCCTGCGGCACGCTGACACCGGTCACGGCGTCCTCGACCAGCACCTGGATCTCGCGGTCGGGGTTCGACGCCATGGTGTCGAGCGCCGAGTCGCGGGCGATGGCGACGAGGTCGACCGGACCGAGCTCGAGCGGCTTCGACTCGTCGATGCGGGCGAGCTGCAGCAGGTCCTGCACGAGCAGGCCCATCCGCTGCGCTTCCTTCTCGATGCGGTCCATCGCCTGGGCGACGTCCTCCTCCTTGCGGAGCGCCCCCATCCGGTACAGCTCGGCGTACCCGCGGAGCGACACCAGCGGGGTCCGGAGCTCGTGCGAGGCGTCACCGACGAAGCGGCGCATCTGGTCGATCGTGCGCTCGCGGTCCTCGAACGCAGAGTCGATCCGCTCGAGCATCGCGTTCAGCGAGCGGTTCAGTCGACCGACCTCGGTGTTCGGGGTGTCCGACTCGAGGCGCTGGTTGAAGTCGCCGGCGGCGAACCGGGCCGCGGTGTCCTCGACGTCGCGCAGCGGGTCGAACGTCGCGGTCACGAGGAGTCGGGTGAGCATCGCGCCGAGCAGGATCACCGAGATGCCGAAGCCGAGGAAGATGACCGTGAAGCGCGCGATGGTCTGGTCGGTGTCGGCGCTGGACACGGCGACGAGCACGTAGCCGGTCTCGGACGTGCCGCTCGACTGGTTCTGCAGCGAGGCGGGGATGATCTGCGCGCGCCACTCGTGGTCGTGCTGGCTGTCGTACAGCGAGAACCGCTGCGAGCTCTGCGCCGCCGCCGAGAAGTCGAGCGAGCGGATGTCCGGCCGGCTGGACGCGCGGGTCTGGCAGATCTTGTCGCCACGGGAGTCGTAGGCGGCGACGTACGCGCTCTGCGACAGGACGATCGACAGCGTGCAGTACTGCTGGCCGTCGCTGATGTTCTGACCCTCGAGCTGCTCGGTCGTCTGCTTGACCGTGTTGTCGAGCTGCTGCATGAGGTACGTCGACAGCACCGTCATGGTGCCGAGGCCGGCGACGAGGAGTCCGAGCGCGACGAGCAGCACCGTGATCCCGGTGATCTTGGTGCGGAGGGAGATCCCGTCCCACCAGCGGCTCATTCGCGTGTGCATGCTGCCCCAACGATAAGCGGCGACCGCCCGGTGAAACCGGACGGTCGCCGTGTGCCCGACGTCAGGACGCCTTGGACGCCTTCAGCATGTAGCCGAAACCGCGCTTGGTCTGGATGATCGGCTCGGTCGAGTACTGGTCGAGCTTGCGGCGGAGGTACGAGATGTACGACTCGACGATGCCCGCGTCGCCGTTGAAGTCGTACTCCCACACGTGGTCGAGGATCTGCGCCTTCGACAGCACGCGGTTCGGGTTGAGCATGAGGTAGCGCAGGAGCTTGAACTCGGTCGGGGACAGCTCGATCTGCGCGTCGCCGATCGTGACCTCGTGCGTGTCCTGGTCCATCGTGAGCTCGCCGGCGCGGATGATCGCGTCCTCTTCGTCGTTCATGGTGCGACGGAGGATGGCCTTGATGCGCGCGACGATCTCGTCGAGCGAGAACGGCTTCGTGACGTAGTCGTCACCGCCGACCGTGAGCCCGGTGATCTTGTCCTCGGTGTCGTCCTTCGCTGTGAGGAACAGGATCGGCGAGGTGTACCCGGACGAACGGAGGCGCTTGGTGACGCCGAACCCGTTCATGTCGGGCAGCATCACGTCGAGGATGATCAGGTCGGGCTCTTCCTCGAGCACGGCCGAGATCGCCTGGGCCCCGTTGCCGACCGCACGGACGGCGAACCCGGCGAAGCGCAGCGAGGTCGTGAGGAGGTCGCGGATGTTCGGCTCGTCGTCGACGATCAGGATCTTGGGGCCATCGGTCATGCCCCTATCCTCTGACCGTTCCCTAGAGGTTGCCTGGGAGCGGGTCGTGTGGTGGCTACGCGGCTGCCAGGACCTGATCGGCGTCGAGGATCGTGTACGCGTACCCCTGCTCGGCGAGGAACCGCTGCCGGTTCTGCGCGAAGTCCTGGTCGACGGTGTCGCGCGTGACGAGGGTGTAGAAGGACGCGGGCAGGCCGTCCTTGTTCGGGCGGAGCAGGCGGCCGAGGCGCTGCGCCTCCTCTTGTCGCGACCCGAACGAGCCGGACACCTGGATGGCGACCGTCGCGTCGGGGAGGTCGACCGAGAAGTTCGCCACCTTCGACACCACGAGCACGTCGATCGAGCCCTCGCGGAAGGCCTGGAACAGCCGCTCCCGCTCGTCCACCGGGGTCGAGCCGGTGATCTCGGCGGCGTCGAGTGACGCGGCGAGGTCGTCGAGCTGGTCGATGTACTGCCCGATGACGAGGATCTGCTCGCCGTGGTGCTTCTCGATGAGCTCGCGCACGACCGGGGTCTTCGCGGGCGAGGTCGCTGCCATCCGGTAGCGCTCGTCGTCGCCCGACGCCGCGTACTCGAGGCGGTCCTGGTGCGGCAGGTCGATCCGGACCTCGTAGCAGGCAGCGGGGGAGATGTACCCCTGCGCCTCGATCTCCTTCCACGGGGCGTCGTAGCGCTTCGGGCCGATCAGCGAGAACACGTCGCTCTCGCGGCCGTCCTCGCGCACCAGGGTGGCCGTGAGCCCGAGACGTCGGCGGGCCTGCAGGTCGGCGGTGAGCTTGAACACCGGCGCGGGGAGCAGGTGGACCTCGTCGTAGACGATGAGCCCCCAGTCGAGGGCGTCGAGCAGCGACAGGTGCGTGTACTCGCCCTTCCGTCGCGCGGTCAGGATCTGGTACGTCGCGATCGTGACCGGCCGGATCTCCTTCGAGGTGCCGGAGTACTCGCCGATGTCCTCGGGGTTGAGCGTGGTCCGGCGGAGCAGCTCGTCGCGCCACTGCCGTGCGGAGACGGTGTTCGTCACGAGGATGAGCGTGGTCGCCTTGACGGTCGCCATCGCCCCGGCGCCGACGAGGGTCTTGCCGGCGCCACAGGGCAGCACCACCACTCCGGAGCCCTGCGCGAAGAAGGTGTCGACGGCCTGCTCCTGGTACGGACGCATGTGCCACGACGCCGTGTCGAGGTCGATCGGGTGCGGCTGACCCGGCGTGTAGCCCGCCAGGTCCTCCGCCGGCCAGCCGAGCTTCACGAGCTCCTGCTTGACCTGGCCCCGCGCCCACGGCTGCAGCTCGATCTCCGAGGGGGAGCGCTGGTCGCCGAGCAGGGGCTTGATGCGCTTCGACCGGGTCACCTCGGCCAGCACCGACGGGTCCTCGGCGGTGAGGAGCAGGACCGGCTGGCGCTCGAGCTCCTCGGTCGGGGAGTTCGCGATCGCCGGGGCGTCCTCGCGCTCCTCACGCCGGATGACGAGCCGTCCGTACCGCGAGACGGTGTCGCGGATGTCGACCGTGACGCTCTGCGGGACCGGGAACTTCGCGAACCGCTCGAGCGTGCCGATCATCGACTCGGCATCGTGGCCGGCCGCCCGGGCGTTCCACAGTCCGAGCCGCGTGATCCGGTACGTGTGCACGTGCTCGGGCGCGCGTTCGAGCTCGGCGAAGGCCGCGAGCTCGTGCCGCGCGTCCTCGGCCTGGGGGTGCGCGACCTCGAGGAGCACGGTGCGGTCACTCTGCACGATCAGCGGTCCGTTCATGACGGATCAGCCTAGGCTGCGCGGCTGCGAGCGGGTCCGCCGGGTGCGCATCGGTGGAGAACCGGCTCCGGCACCGCGGCTGTGCAGGACCGCGCGGCTCAGGCCTCGCTCTCGACCGCGACGACGAGTGACAGCGGCAGCGTCCGCTCCACGTCGACGGCGGTGTCCCGACCGCGCACCCGACCGGCGGCGACCGACGTCGGCACGATCGACATCGGCCGTTCCGACCCGTCCGGCATGCGGACCGTCAGCCGGATCGGCGTCTTCCCGCGGACCGCCAGGTCGATCTGCCGTCCGAGCCACTCCTGCTCCGGCTCCGCGTCCCCGCGCTCCGTCGTCAGGCGGAGTCGTTCCACGAGCGCGTGCGCGGCCTGCTCCGGTGTGCGCCCGGAGCCACGGCGACGGCCGGGAGGCGCGTCCTGCGTCACCGGACGGGCCGCAGCCGTCAGCACGGCCGGGTACCGCTGCTCCTCGAGCGCCGCGTGGACCACGTGCGGCGGGTGCGGGGCGGTCAGGGTCGTCAGGTCGACGCGCTCCCAGGTCAGCTGCCGCAGCTCGGCGTCGACCCCGACCAGGTCGAGCTGGTCGGGCGTCCCGTGCACGACCGTTCCGCGGCCGTCCGGCGCGACGTCGACCACGAGCCCGCCGTCGCGGGAGGCCACCTGGTCGACCAGGTAGCGCAGCGGCTGCGGCACGTCGGTCGCCGAGAGCCGCTCGAGCAGTGCGAGCAGGTCGTCCCGCGTCGTCCCCGCTCGGAGGGCGCGGCGCACGGAGTCCTCGGAGACGCGGTACCGCGCGGCCAACCCCGGTGCCTCGAGGTCGGCCACGGTGCGGAGCGCGTCGTCGTCCGCCGGGGACAGCGGCCCGGGGGCGATCACCGTCAGGTCGTGCTGCAGGTAGACGCCGTCGACGGTCGGCGGCAGGTCCCCCGCAGCGGCGGCGACGTCACCGCCGAGGACCGCGCGACCCGTCGGGGTCACCGTGCCGTCGACCGCGAGCCCGAGGACCTCGGCGGTGCCGACGACGTCGAGCAGCACGGCGTCGAGCCACCGTGCCCCCGCCGGGAACGCCCACCGCCCGACCGCGACCAGGTCGTGCAGGTCGTCGCCGGCCGTCCGGAGCACGTCGTGCACGGCGGGGTCGAGCGAGCGCCACCACCGCCCGGCGAGGCCGACCCAGCGGTCCGACCACGCGGACACGAGCCAGGCGCGTCCGTCGGACGTCACGGTCCAGCGGCCGTCGCCGGGGTCGGCGAACCCGCAGCGGTCGAGCAGTGCGAGCCGGTCGGGCACGACGTCCGGGTCCGCGCCGACGCGCTCGCCGAGGGTCCGGGCGAGCGGCGTGCCGATGCCGCCCTTGACGAGTTCGCGCACCTCGCCGGCGTCGACCGCCCGGAGCAGCTCGGCGAGCACCGTCATCGTCGTGAACGCGCGCTCGGCGCCGGTCGCCCGGGCGCGGTCCTGGTCGGCCGCCTGCTCGTCGCGAGCGGCGGGGCGGGCCGGGGGCGTGCCTCCCGGCCGGAGGTCGGCGAGCTCCGGGTGGGCGGCCAGCCGTGCGGCGACCGCGTCGTCGACGGCGCCGGAGTCGCCGGCCAGGCCCAGCGCGACCGCGGGGGCGAGCGCGTCGGCGTCGGTCGACCCGTCGCGGAGCGCGAGCAGCGTGGCCCGCGGCAGGTGCTCGAGTGCTGCGTCGACCGCGTCGTCGGTCCGGAGGGCCTCGGCGAGGTCGAAGAAGTCGGCTGCGTGCTGCGGGCCGGACTCGGCGAGGACCGACGCGGGCAGGCGACGGGCGACGACGAGCCGTTCCAGGTCGTCGTCCGGCATCGCCCGCAGGCGGGCGGCGAGGTCGGCGGTGGTCGTCATCGTCCGCCGCTCCCGGTCCTCAGCGTGCCGACCGGTTCTCGCGGGCGCGCTTGGTCCAGGTGAGGCCGAGCAGCACGAAGACGAGCACCATGCCGATGGGCAGCCCGACCAGCGGGATCGCCATGACCACCGGCCAGGGCATGGAGCCCTGCGCGCTCGGGACGGTGAGCCACATCACGATCATCGCGGCGATGCAGAGGAAGGCGGCGATGAAGATGCCGCCGATCATGAACCCGAGGACGCGTTCGGTACGATTGAACGTCACCGGGGTGTCCGCGGGTTCACGCGTGTGCCCGGTGGATCGGGTCGGCTTGGCCATCGACCCAGGATATCCGACGCACCACGGCCGTTCCAGACCACGAGGAGTCCAGCATGCCCACCGGCAAGGTCAAGTTCTACGACGACCAGAAGGGGTTCGGGTTCATCACCGGCGACGACGGTGAGCCGGTCTTCCTGCACGCGTCCTCGCTGCCGGACGGTGTCACCTCGGTCAAGGCCGGGACCCGCCTGGAGTACGGCGTCGTCCAGGGCAAGAAGGGCTCGCAGGCGCTGTCCGTGCGACTGCTCGAGCCCGCGCCCTCGCTCGCGAAGATGTCCCGCCGCTCCGCCGACGACATGGCGGTGATCGTCGAGGACCTCGTGAAGGAGCTCGACCGGATCAGCGGTGACCTGCGCCACGGTCGCTACCCGAAGAACGGCGAGCGCATCGCCGCGATCCTGCGCCACGTCGCAGACCAGCTGGACGCCTGATGGTCGACCACACCGAGCTCGCGCGGAAGGCGCTGCTCGAGGTCACGCCGGAGTCGACGATCGGTCAGCCGGTCGGCACCGTGGACGAGGGCGACGGCGTCGTCTCGGTCCTCTTCTCGAACCGGATGCCGGGCTACCCGGGCTGGCGCTGGACGGTCTCGGTCGCGCAGGTCGAGGGTGACGAGCCCACCGTGCTCGAGGTTGAGCTGATGCCGGGCGACGGCTCGCTGGTCGCGCCGGACTGGGTGCCGTGGGCCGACCGGATGGCGGAGTACCGCGCCGGCCAGGCGGACGAGGACGACGAGTCGGACGAGGACGACGACGACCTCGACGACGCCGAGGAAGCGGACTACGAGGACCCGGACGACGACGAGGCCGACGACGACGCGGCGGACGACGACGACGAGTTCGAGGACGACGAGGACGACCTCGCCGAGTCCGACGACGACGAGCTCGACGGGGTGGACGTCGACGCGGCGGACACCGACGACGACGCCGACGAAGCCGACGAGGACGAGGACGAGGTCGCCGAGGTGCCCGCTCCGGCGCGCTCCCGCGGCTCGCGTCGACGGGCGTCCCGCGTCCGGCCGACCGACCCCGACGACGACCTCGAGCTCGACCGGCTCGACCCGTCCGAGACGGACCCGGAGCGACACGGGGCCTGACCGGACGCGCAGACGACGCAGACGCAGACGACGCAGATCACGCGACGCACGGACGGACGGGAGGCGCGGTGCCAGCTGGCACCGCGCCTCCCGTCCGTCGTGGCGGTGCGTCTCAGCCGCGCAGCTCGCCGACGACGAAGTCGATCGCCCGCACGAGCTTCGCGACGTCGTCCGGGTCGATCGCGGTGAAGGTCGCGACGCGGAGCTGGTTGCGGCCGAGCTTCCGGTACGGCTCGGTGTCGACGATGCCGTTCGCACGGAGCGTCGCGGCCACGGCCCCGGCGTCGATCGCGTCGTCGAGGTCGATCGTCGCGACGACCTGCGACCGGTGCGCGGGGTCGGTGACGAACGGGGTGGCGTACTCGGAGGCCTCGGCCCAGTCGTAGATCGTCGACGACGAGGTCCGCGTCCGCGTGTCCGCCCACGCCAGACCGCCCGACTCGTTGATCCAGCTGACCTGGTCGTCGAGCAGCAGCAGGGTCGCGAGCGCCGGGGTGTTCAGCGTCTGGTCGAGGCGGGAGTTGTCCACGGCGTTCTTCAGGGACAGGAACTCCGGGACGTACCGGTCCGACGCGGCGATGCGCTCGACGCGCTCGATCGCGGCGGGGGAGAAGAGCGCGAGCCACAGGCCGCCGTCCGAGGCGAAGTTCTTCTGCGGCGCGAAGTAGTAGACGTCGGTGGCCGAGACGTCGAACGCGGCACCGCCCGCGGCGCTCGTGGCGTCGACGACGGTGAGCGCACCCTCGTCACCGGCGGCGCGGACGACCGGGGCCATGACACCCGTCGAGGTCTCGTTGTGCGGGTAGGCGTAGACGTCGACACCCTCGACCGGCTCGAGCGCGGCGAGGGAGCCACCGGGAGCCTCGACGACGTGCGGGGCCTCGAGCCACGGGGTGTTCGTGGCCTTGGCGAACTTCGAGCCGAACTCGCCGAAGGACAGGTTCTCCGCACGGCGCTCGACGAGCCCGAACGCGGCGGCGTCCCAGAACGCGGTCGAGCCGCCGTTGCCGAGGACGACCTCGTAGCCGTCGGGGAGCTGGAAGAGGTCCGCGAGGCCGCGGCGGACGCTGCCGACGAGGTCCTTGACGGGCTTCTGGCGGTGGGACGTGCCGAGGATCGTCGCCCCGCGGGTCACGAGCGACTCGAGCTGGGCGCCGCGGATCTTGGACGGACCGCAGCCGAAGCGTCCGTCGGTCGGGAGGAGTTCGGCGGGGATGACGATGTCTGCCATGTGCCGATCCTAGCCAGCGGTATCCCACCCGCACCGACCGTGCACCGGCCGGACGGGGCGGACTCGGGCCGCGCCTCCAGGCCGCCGAACGCGCCCCGCGGTGCGGTTTCGTCACACCCCTCAAGTAGGGTGGATCGGGCTGGGCCCAGACATGAGAGGCGGACCGTGACCGATCTCGTCGACACCACGGAGATGTACCTGCGGACGATCCTCGACCTCGAGGAAGAGGGGATCGTGCCGCTGCGCGCGCGCATCTCCGAGCGGCTCGGGCACTCCGGTCCCACCGTCTCGCAGACCATCGCGCGGATGGAGCGTGACGGCCTGGTCGTCGTCTCCGGCGACCGCCACCTCGAGCTCACCGGCGAGGGGCGCTCGCGGGCCACGCACGTGATGCGCAAGCACCGGTTGGCCGAGCGCCTGCTCGCCGACGTCATCGGCCTCGACTGGGCGTTCGTGCACGACGAGGCCTGCCGGTGGGAGCACGTGATGAGCGAGCAGGTCGAGGTGCGCCTGCTCGAGATGCTCGGCAACCCGACGGAGTCGCCCTACGGCAACCCGATCCCGGGCCTCGCCGAGATCGGCGGCCCGGCGGCGGAGCAGTTCCTCGACGGCGTGCAGAACATCGTCGCGGCGACCGACGGCACGGACGCCGTCGCGTCCGGTGTCGTCCGGCGGCTTGGGGAGCCCGTGCAGTTCGAGCCCGAGCTGCTGCACCAGCTGCGCACCGCCGGGGTCATGCCCGGCCGGGTCGCGCGGGTCCAGCGGGCCGGCGCCTACGTCGCCGTGCGGATCGACGGCGAGGACGCCGGCATCGAGCTCCCGACCGAGGTCGCGCAGCACGTCTACATCGAGCGCGACTGATGCTCCGGAGCGCGTCTCGAGCCTGAGAATCGGCACAAGGTCACGGGTGGTGACCGCCGCTGATCAGGGGTTCGTGATCGTTCCGTTACCGAACCGTCGTTTCATCTCGACAAGGTAACGACCCCCACGTACACTCGTCGAGTCCCCGGGCCGCCCACGAGGCCCAGGACCCGTGGCAGGACGTCTCGAACCCGTCTCCTGCCTCGATCGGAGACGATGACGAACGGATGGGGTCCGCCCCTCCGCCCTGACCCAGGCGGAGACGGTGACGAGACGCCGGAGACACCACCCTTGACGCAGACCGGTACCGCCGCGGACGGCCAGACGCCCGCGAACCCGACGAACACCGCGAACGACGCCCCGCTCACCCGGCGGGCCGTGCGCCAGTCCGAAGCCCCCGCCCGTCGCGTCACCCCCGTCCGGGACGCCCCGCTCCCCGGTGGTCGCCGTGCCGCCCAGGCCGCCCGCGCCGCCGAGGCCGCCAAGACGAGCAGCTCGGCCCGCAAGCGCCGCTTCCTGGCCCCCGTCGTGCTGACCGTCGCCGTCGGCATGTTCGGGACGGTCGCGGTCGCCCCGGCCGTCGCCGCCACGCAGCAGGGCGGTCCCTCCGCCGCCGACGCGCAGCGCCAGGTGCGCGCGACCCAGGCGCAGCAGTTCTCGGTCTCCGACGCGGTCGCACTCGCCGGGACCTCGCGTGACGGCTTCGGTGCCACCTCGCAGTCCACGCTCGACGCCGAGGCAGCGCAGAAGGCCGCCGCCGAGCAGGCTGCTGCCGCGCAGGCGCAGGCCGCGGCGACCCGGGCGGCGCGTGCGCAGACCGCGAAGCAGTACTCGTCCTACAGCGGCCCGTCCGCGAACGAGATCGCGACGACCGCGGCCGCCGCGAACACCCCGTTCTCGCTGCCGGCCGTCGTCGCCACCGCCAAGCAGTACATCGGCACCCCGTACGTCTTCGGCGGCGCCGACCCGTCCGGCTTCGACTGCTCGGGCTACATCATGTACGTGTACGCGCAGTACGGCATCAGCCTGGCGCACTCGGTCCCGCTGCAGGACGCCGCGGGCACCACGATCCCCGAGTCCCAGGCGCAGCCCGGCGACGTCGTCATCTTCAACGACGGCTCGCACGACGGCTTCTACATGGGCAACGGCATGATCATGGACGCGCCGAAGCCCGGCGGTTCCGTCTCGATCCGCCCGATCTGGACGAGCAGCTACCACATCGTGCGCTTCGGGATCTGATCCCGCACAGCCGCGCAGCGGTGACGACGAGTGTGTCGTTCCCGTGAACACTCCCGGAAACCGGTCCGCACACCCTCGTGTCGGGCCGGTTTCCGACGTAGCCTGGGGCTGCACCGGTCCGATCCGGCCCGAACACGGGAGACCTCATGTCAGCGTTCCGCACGACCCGCACCACGGGTCGGCGCGCGCTCGTGGACATACGGTCGACCGCCCCCTGCGTGCACCATCACGCACCTGCATGACGAGAGCACTGCCCATCCGGGTGGTGCTCTTCGTGGTTCAGGGCGTGGTCGCAGGTCGCGGTCCCCTGTCGACGTCGATCGACCCGACGCACCCGCAGCGCCTGGAAGCCGTCCAGGCACCGTCGGAAGGGAACCCATGCGCACTCTCGTCCTCAACGCCGGTTACGAGCCCCTCGCGGTGATCTCGGACCGACGGGCCCTCGTGCTGGTCATGAACCAGAAGGCCGCCGTCATCGCCGCCGACATCGACCACCCGGTCACCGGGTCGACCGCGAGCTTCGATCGTCCGTCCGTCATCATCCTCACCCGCTACGTGCGCATCCCGCACGCGAGACTCGTGCCCGTCTCGCGCCGCGGTGTCCTGCGGCGCGACGCCAACCGCTGCGCGTACTGCGACCGGCACGCCACGACGATCGACCACGTGCAGCCACGGTCGCGCGGGGGCCAGGACTCGTGGGAGAACCTCGTCGCGTGCTGCCTGGCGTGCAACAACACGAAGGGCGACCGCACCCCGCAGGAGATGGGGTGGCGGCTGCGGTTCCGGCCGAAGGCGCCGCACGGTGCGTCCTGGGTGGTCCGCGGGATCGAGCGTCCGCAGTCGGAGTGGGACGAGTACCTGGTGGCCGCGTAGCGGCGACCGTCGCCGCTGACGGACGGGAGGCGCGGGGCGGGGCCGCCACGCGCCTCCCGTCCGTGCCCTGGCCGCTGGCGTGTGCGTGCGTCCGTCGACCGTTTCGCGCGAGGGAGACCGATCCGCTCGTAGGGTGTCGTTCCTTCGGGCCCCCGATGCGCGGATCGTCCTCTCATCGCAAGCGTGATGGGACGGAACGTGCGGGCGTAGCGTGCGGGCCATGAGCGAGACGCCCGTGATCGACCACGCCACGATCGAGGACCTCCGGGCCCGGCTCCGCGCCACGCGGTGGCCTGACGTGCCCGTCGGCACCGGGTGGTCGCTCGGCGTCGACGTCGACGAACTCCGACCGCTGGTCGAGTACTGGGCGGACGGGTTCGACTTCGGTGCGCACCGGGAGCAGCTCGCCGCGCTGCCCTCCGAGTGGCACGACGTCGACGGCGTCCGGGTGCACGTGCTGCGCGCACAGGCCGGACAACCGGATGCGCTCCCGCTGTTGCTCGCGCACGGCTGGCCGGACTCCGGGTGGCGCTACCGCAAGGTCCTGCCGATGCTCGTCGCGGCCGGGTTCGACGTCGTCGTGCCGGACATGCCCGGGTACGGGTTCTCGGCAGCGCCGCCGGGGGTGCTCGACGCCCGCGACGTCGCCGGCATGTGGGCGACGCTGATGACGGATCTCGGGTACGAGCGCTTCGCGGCGTCCGGTGGGGACATCGGCACGCACGTCGTCCGGTACCTCGCGCTCGACCACCCCGACCGGGTCGTCGCCGTGCACCGGATCGACGGCGGGTTGGCCTGGCCGGGGATCGACACCACGTCCCTGTCGTCGGCCGAACGGGCCTTCGTGCAGGAGACCGACCGGTGGCGCACCGCCGAGGGCGCCTACGCGATGATGCACCGCACCAAGCCGCAGACCGCGGCCGTCGGACTGACCGACTCGCCCGCAGGGCTCGCCGCGTGGATCGTCGAGAAGCTCCGGTCGTGGAGCGACTGCGACGGGGACGTGTGGTCGGTGTACACGCGGGACGAGGTCCTCGCGCTGCTGACCGAGTACTGGGCCACGGCGACGATCGGGTCCTCGATGCGGATGTACCACGCGAACGCCGCGATCCCCGCCGAGCAGTTGAGCCGACGGGTGGAGGTGCCGTCGGGGTTCTCCGTGTTCCCCGGTGACATCGTCCGGGCGCCGCGGGAGTGGCTCGAGCGGACGACGAACCTCGTGTACCACCACGAGCTCGACCGGGGCGGGCACTTCGCGCCGTTCGAGCAGCCGCGGCTGTTCGTGGACGAGGTCTGCGCGTTCCTGGAGCCCTACCGCCGCTAGAGTGGACGGGCCAGCCTCTGTAGCTCAACGGAAGAGCAGTTCCGTCCTAAGGAAACGGTTGGGGGTTCGAGTCCCTCCAGGGGCACCAGTAGTCCTGATGAGGGTTCGAGTCCCTGCAGTGCTGATCCAGGGGCACCAGGAGTCGTGATGAGGGTTCGAGTCCCTGCAGTGCTGATCCAGGGGCACCAGGAGTCGTGATGAGGGTTCGAGTCCCTGCAGTGCTGATCCAGGGGCACCAGGAGTCGTGATGAGGGTTCGAGTCCCTGCAGCGCTGATCCAGGGGCACCAGGAGTCGTGATGAGGGTTCGAGTCCCTGCAGCGCTGATCCAGGGGCACTCCTCACCCGCGATCTGTCGCCGGGTTCTCCACAACCGTCGCGCTGGACGGTAGCCGGCCTCGTGCGCCCCGTACGATTGACCCCGTGTCCAAGGTCCTGAGCAGTCTCCCCGTCGGCGAACGAGTCGGCATCGCGTTCTCCGGAGGTCTCGACACCTCCTGCGCGGTCGCCTGGATGCGCGAGAAGGGAGCGGTGCCCTGCACGTACACGGCCGACATCGGCCAGTACGACGAGCCGGACATCGACGCCGTCCCGGGTCGGGCGAAGGAGTACGGCGCCGGGATCGCGCGCATCGTCGACGCGAAGAGCGCCCTGGTGGAAGAGGGCCTCGTCGCCCTGCAGACCGGCGCCTTCCACATCCGCTCCGGCGGCAAGACGTACTTCAACACGACCCCCCTCGGCCGCGCGGTCACGGGCACCATGCTCGTCCGCGCCATGAAGGAGGACGGCGTCGACATCTGGGGCGACGGCTCCACCTACAAGGGCAACGACATCGAGCGGTTCTACCGCTACGGCCTGATGGCCAACCCGCGCCTGCGTGTCTACAAGCCCTGGCTCGACACCGAGTTCGTCGAGGAGCTCGGCGGCCGCAAGGAGATGAGCGAGTGGCTCGTCGCCCGGGGCTTCCCGTACCGCGACTCCACCGAGAAGGCGTACTCGACCGACGCGAACATCTGGGGTGCGACGCACGAGGCGAAGAGCCTCGAAGAGCTCTCGAGCGGCCTGGACATCGTCGAGCCGATCATGGGCGTCGCCGCCTGGCGTGACGACGTCGAGGTCGCCACCGAAGAGGTCTCCGTCCGCTTCGAGGCCGGCCGTCCGGTTGCGATCAACGGCGTCGAGTACGCCGACGCCGTCGCGCTCGTGTACGAGGCGAACGCCATCGGTGGCCGTCACGGCCTCGGCGCGTCCGACCAGATCGAGAACCGCATCATCGAGGCGAAGAGCCGCGGCATCTACGAGGCGCCGGGCATGGCGCTGCTCCACATCGCCTACGAGCGCCTGCTCAACGCGATCCACAACGAGGACACGGTCGCGGCGTACCACAATGAGGGTCGCCGTCTCGGCCGCCTGATGTACGAGGGCCGCTGGCTCGACCCGCAGTCGCTCATGCTCCGCGAGTCGCTGCAGCGCTGGGTCGCCTCGGCGATCACCGGCGAGGTCACGCTGCGCCTGCGCCGTGGCGACGACTACACGATCCTCGACACGACGGGTCCGGCGCTGTCCTACCACCCGGACAAGCTGTCGATGGAGCGCGTCGGCGACGCCGCGTTCGGCCCGGACGACCGCATCGGGCAGCTCACGATGCGGAACCTCGACATCGCCGACTCGCGCTCGCGGCTCGAGCAGTACGCGGCCGCCGGACTCATCGGGGGCGCGACGGGCGAGCTCGTCGGGCAGCTGCAGTCGGGTGAGGCCGAGGAGATCCTCGGCGGGGCGGTCGTCGCCTCCGCGGCCGACGACGCGCTCGGCCGTGCGACGGACGCCGCGTCCGAGGGCGCCGCGTTCGACTCCGGCACCGACTGACGCGCACCGCGCCGACACGAACGGGAGCCCCTGCCACGCGCGGGGGCTCCCGTTCGTCGTACCGGTGGGCGCTGGACATCGGTGTCGGGCGCACCGCCCGACGTCGCGCGCGTCGATCGACAGGTGCGACGTCGTCCTGTGCGCACGCATTGATTGCGTCCGCACGGTGCGACATCGCGCGCGTCGATCGACACGTGCGACGTCGCGGCAGGCGTGCCGACGGAGCCCGCCGCGCCGATCGACACGTGCGACGTCGCGGCAGGCGTGCCGACGGAGCCCGCCGCGCCGACGGAGCGCGCCGGTGGACCTGCCGGCCCGGCTGCCGACGCGCCCGCATGACGGACGGGAGGCGCGGTGCCAGCCGGCACCGCGCCTCCCGTCCGTCCCGTGGGTGCGTCTACCGCCGCTCGGCGGTCTCCGGACGCTTCTGCCGCCACGGCTCCGCCGGCCGGTCCGGGCCGCCCCAGACCTGCACGGCACCCCACGCGGCCGCCAGGAGCGGCACCGAGATGATCGCGCCGGTGATGCCGGCGAGCACCGTGCCCGCCGTCAGGCCGATCAGGATGACCAGACCGTGCAGCTTCAGCGTCTTGCCCATCAGCACCGGCTGGAGCAGGTTGCCCTCGAGCTGGTTCACGAGCACCACGATGCCGACGACGATGAGCGCGGCGACGGGCCCGTTCGCGACGAGGGCGACGAGCGCGGCGAGGATGCCCGCGGCGGTGGCACCGACGATCGGGATGAACGCGGTGATGAACACGACGACGGCGAGGGGGAGTGCCAGCGGGACGCCGACGATCGCCAGGCCGACGCCGATGCCGATCGCGTCCACCGCTGCGACGCTCGCCGTGCCGCGTACGTACCCGCCGAGGGTCTGGACGACGCGGTCTCCGACGCGACGAGCGCGGTCGTAGCGGGCGCCCGTGAAGGGACGGAGGAGGAACTCCCAGATCGCCGGCCCGTCCTTGAGGAAGAAGAACAGCACCACGATCATCAGGACGAGCCCGGTCAGGAAGTTCGCCGTGGCCGATGCGCCGGCCAGGGCGCCGGAGCCGAACTGCGAGCTCGTCAGGAAGCCCTGCACCCCGTCGACGACCTGGTCGACCTGCTGGTCGGAGATCGAGAACGGGAGGTGGTCGACGGTGTCCTGCAGCTGCTGGAACCCGCTGATCGCGGACTTCTGCAGGTCGGGCCACTGGGCGATCACGGCGACGACGATGAGCCACCCGACCAGGCCGAGGACCACGAGGACACCGAGCAGCACCGCGAGGGTCGCGAGCACCGAGGGCACCCTGTGCCGGCGGAGCCACGAGACGACCGGGTGCATGGCAGAGGCGATGATCAGGGCGAGGAGCACCGGGATCGTCACGACGCTCAAGGTCGCGGCGGCGTACACGATGCCGCTCGCGATCACGAGCACGATGATCACCTGCAGGCACCGGGTGGCGAGGCTCCCGAACCCGTCGGTCCACTTGCGGGTGAGCGGACCGGGCTGTCGGTCGGGGTCGGTGTGCGGGCTGCCGAACAGGGGCATGGGGCTCCTCGAGGGTGGTGCGGAGCCTCCACGCTACCGACGCAGCCGACCCGCGGCCGGTGACGTCCGGGGACGCCGCTAAGCGCATCGCCCTGGACGCGCTCCGCACCCGCTTCTACGCTGGGCTCACCGGGTTCACTCACAGGGTCCCGTCGTCACGATGCCCTCGCGGTCCGCGAGGTCTGGCACAGCGGGACGGCCCGGTCGGATCCGGGGTGAGCAACACCTCGATGAAGGGCTGGTCCTCATGACCGCCACGTACCCGTGCCCCGCGCACCGCGACTTCTCGGCGGGTCACACCCGCACCGCCGCCTCCACCTTCGCCGCCACGACCCTGCAGGTGCTCTCGTGACGCCCCGCCCCACCGAGGACTGGCACCGTCACGGCATGCGTTCACCGGAGGAGGTCGCTGAGTTGATCGCAGATCGTGTCGGCGGCACCTCGGACGCCGCCGTGCCCACGGGGCCGGAGCACGACGAGCCCTCGTACGCGGACTTCCTCGGCGACCAGCTCTGACGACGGCGGCCCCCGGACGGGGGCTCGCGCACTCGGCTCCCGGCACGGATGATCCTCGGCAAGGGCTCCGTGCCCCCGTCCCGTCTCACCAGCGGGACCCTGGATCAGGAGGACCCGACGTGCACGACCACGACACCCACCCGTTCGACCGCCACATCGGCCCGCCGCACATCGAGCGCTTCCGGCTCACCCGGACCGACGAGACGCTGCGCGTGGTCTGCACGTGCGCGATCGGCACCGACCACGACAACACCATCCGGCACCCCGCAGCTCCGACGGTCGCCTGAGTCGGACGGGTGAACGCGAGCCGGGTGCTCCCGGTGAATCCGGACGGGTGCGTGCGAGCAGCGGGATACTGAAGCCGTGCGTGAACTCCAAGCCACCATCGCCGCGGACCTCGACGTCCAGCCGACCATCGACCCCGAGCAGGAGGTCGCCCGACGCGTCGGGTTCCTCCGCGACTACCTGACCACCACCGGCGCGAAGGGCTACGTCCTCGCCGTCAGCGGTGGACAGGACTCGACGCTCGCGGGTCGACTCACCCAGCTCGCCGTCGAGTCCCTCCGTGCCGAGGGACGCGAGGCCGAGTTCGTCACCGTCCGCATGCCCTACCGGGTGCAGGCCGACGAGGAGGACGCGCAGCTCGCGCTGCGGTTCATCGCGGCCGACCCGGGCATCGTCGTCAACATCGAGCACGGTGTCGACGGCGTGGTCCAGGACACGACCGAGGCAGGCGTGCCGCTGAGCGACTTCGTCAAGGGCAACGTCAAGGCCCGCACCCGGATGGTCGCGCAGTACGCCGTCGCGGGTCAGCGCGGCCTGCTCGTGGTCGGCACCGACCACGCGGCCGAGGCCGTGACGGGCTTCTTCACGAAGTACGGCGACGGAGGCGTGGACCTCACCCCCTTGACCGGGCTCACCAAGACCCAGGGCCGCCAGCTCCTCGAGCACCTCGGAGCGCCGGCGCGGCTGTACGAGAAGGCTCCGACCGCCGACCTGCTCGACGACCTGCCCGGACAGACCGACGAGGCGAACCTCGGACTGACCTACGCCGAGATCGACGCGTACCTGCAGGGGCACGACGTGCCGGACGAGGTCGCCGAGGCGATCGAGACGCGCTACCGCGCGACCGAGCACAAGCGCCGCGTCCCCACCACTCCCTTCGACAGCTGGTGGCAGCAGGGCGCGTAGGCGCGTCCGCACACGATCCGGCCGGGAGGCGCGGTGCAGGTCCGCCCTGCACCGCGCCTCCCGTCTCGTCTGCGGCAGGAGCGCGCGGTCGCTCCGTTCTCCACAGCCCCGGTCGACGGGCTGCGTCCGCGACGCCGCCGCTCCTAGGATGGTGGCAACGGAACAACAGGTGCGGAATCCCGGTCGCGACCGACCGTGACGGGTCCGCTGGGGGGAATCATGGAAGTCCTGCTCGCGCTCGGTGCCGTCCCGCTGGTCATCGCGGGGATCATCGTCCTCGCCGTGGTCGCGCTCGTGTACGCCAAGCTCGTCTACCGGAACGCCGGTGCCGACGAAGCGCTGATCATCACCGGCAAGCGCTCGCGCAAGGTGCGGAACCCCGACGGCACCGAGACCGTCGAGTCCGGCATCAAGGTCGTGCTCGGCGCCGGCGTGCTCGTCCGTCCGTTCTTCGAGCGGGTGGCGAAGATCTCGCTGTCGTCGCGGGCCATCGACATCAACGTGAACGCGCAGGACTCCCGTGGCGTCACGATCGACGTCGAGGCGGTGGCGCTCGTCAAGGTGGGCGAGGCCGACGCCTCCATCCGTGCCGCGGCGCAGCGCTTCCTCGGCCAGGAGAAGAAGATCGACGACTTCGCCCGCGAGGTCCTGTCCGGGTCCCTCCGCGCCTCGATCGGTGCGACGGACGTGTCGACCATCATCCGCAACCGCGACCAGCTGACCGTCGCGGTGCTCGACGTCGCGAAGGACGCCCTGCACAGCCAGGGCCTCGACGTGGACTCCTTCGAGATCAAGGGCATCTCGGACCGCAACGACTACATCAGCGACCTCGGTCGCGCCGAGCGCGCCCGCGTCCGGCTCGAGGCCGAGAACGCCGAGGCGCAGGCCGACCGCGAGGCGCGCGAGGCCCGGGCGACCGCGGACCAGGCGATCGCCGAGGCCGAGAACACCCTGGCCATCCGTCGTGCAGCGCTGCAGCTCGACGCCGACCGTGCATCGGCCGAGGCGGCTGCGGCGGGTCCGCTCGCCCAGGCGCGGGCGTCGCAGGGCGTGGTCGAGCAGGAACAGATCACCGCGCAGAAGCGCGCCGAGCTCCGCCGCGCCGAGCTCGAGTCCGAGGTCACGGCGGTGGCCGAGGCGAACGCCCGGAAGACCCGCGTCGAGGCCGAGGCCGCTGCGGCGGCCCAGGTCGAGACGGCCCGTGCCCAGGCCGAGGCCCGCCGCATCTCGGCCGAGGCGGTCGCGGCCGAGGCGCAGGCCGAGTCCGAGGCCCGCAAGCTCGCCGCCGACGCCTCGCGTGCCGAGGGCGAGGCGGCCGCCGACGCCATCCGCGCGAAGGGTCAGGCCGAGGCCGACGCGACCAAGGCGCAGGCCGACGCTCTCGCGCAGCACTCCGAGGCGGTGCTGCGGGTCAAGGCGATCGAGACCCTGCCGAGCATCGCCCGCGAGCTCGCCGCCCCGATGAGCAACATCGACAAGCTCACCGTGGTGTCCTCGGACGGTGCCGGTGCCCTGTCGAAGAACGTGGTGAGCCAGTTCAGCGAGGTCGACGCGCTGCTCGGGACCACCGCCGGCTTCACGCTGAGCGACATCGTCAGGAGCACGACGACCGGCCAGGCCGCTGCCCGGGCGGTCGCACGCGAACAGGACGCCGCACCGGTCGACTGACGCCGAGGGTTCGTGCGGGCGGGCGCGCTCGGGGTCAGCCCCGGTCGCGCCCGTCGTCGTCGTGGTGTCGCTGCTGGGTGCCGGCGTCCTCGCGGACGTCGCCGCGGGTGTCGTCGCAACGCCCGTCGTCGGGCGACTCCTGCGGCTGCCCCTGCAGCGCATCCCGCTCGGCGGCCAGGCGCTGCTGCCACACGACACTGCGCGCCGCGCCCTCGAGCACGTCCTCGACGTTCCCGCCGGTCTTGGCCGCGAGCGCTCCGCTCAGTCCGGCCGTGAGCGTCCCGCCAGCTGATGCGAGTCGCTCGACGACCTCCTCCTGCCGGGGCGTCAAGGGCTCGTCGACCATGCTGTCCACGGTCTCGCGGATGTTCTCCTCGCTGGCGTCGAGCGAGGCGTCGTCCCCGGCGTGCAGGGCGGCGGCCTCGCCGACGACGACGAGTCCGAGCCGTGCGGCGTCGTCCTCGGGACGGGGGCGTTCGTTCTCGTCGGTCATAGCGGGGACGCTACGCCCCGGGCGATGTGCGGCCGTCAGCCCGCTGTCCCCCCCCCCACCCCTCGCCGCCCTGCCTCATCCGTGCTCGGACGCGGCGTGCCGTGCTCGTGGCCGTGGCCGTGGCCGTGCCCGTCGTCGCGATGGAGGACGACGAAGGACCCCGGACCGTTTGACGGTCCGGGGTCCTTCGTCCAGCGTGCCCGACGCCCCCACGTCGGTCAGCGGTGCGCGCAGCCGATCAGCGGCGCGCACCCCGACCAGCGAAGCGCGTGTAGAGGAACAGCACGATGACGGCACCGATGATCGAGCCGATGATGCCGGCGGGCTGGAAGAAGCCGTCCATCGGGTCGTGCTGGAAGATCAGGAAGCCGAGGAAGCCACCGACGAACGATCCGATGATGCCGAGCACGATCGTCATGAGGATCGACATCTGCTGCTTGCCGGGGATGATGAGCCGGGCGAGGGCGCCGGCGATGAGGCCGATGATGATGAGGCTGATGATGAGACCGAGCACGGGGTCCTCCTTGGGTCAGACTCGCCGCGGTCCGGGGGTGTCCGCGGTCGTGGTCGGCCCCGATTGAACTCCGGTTGTCCCCAGCATGTTCACAGCCTGCGCGGAGTTACAGGCCCGGGTGGCGGTCAGACCGCGCCGGTGGCCTCGAGTTCGGCCTGCAGCTCGGCGTCCGAGGGCTCCACGAAGTGCTTGCCGTTCGGCAGCACCACGACGGGGATGTTCTTCCGACCGCTGATCGCCTCGGCACGGTCGGCTGCGGACAGGTCGGCCTCGACGTCCACGTAGTCGTAGTCGACGCCGAGCCGGTCGAGGAGCGCCTTCGACCGTCGGCAGTCGCGGCACCAGTCCGCGCCGAACATGGTCACCTTGTCGAACGTCGCATCAGTCATGTCCGTACAGTACGTCGGACGGCGGCCGGACATTCCCGCGACCGACTCCCGCGCAGGGGAGCACGATGGCGCCATGACCGCGATGACGGACGGCGCCGTCCACCCGCACCACCGCCACGGCTGGTGGTGGAAGACCCTGCTCGCCGGCTTCGTGCTGTGGGCAGCCACCATCGTCGTCACCGTCGTGACGAGCAACACGAACCTCGTGCCGACGATCATCCTGCTCGGCAGCTTCCTCGTCCCGTTCACCGTCGTGCTCTTCGTCATCGAACGGGTGACGGGCACCGTGAGCACGATGCAGCTCGTCACGGCGTTCTTCGTCGGCGGGATTCTCGGCGTGCTCGGCGCGTCCCTGCTCGAGGCCGACCTGCGCCAGGACGCCTTCGTCTTCGTGCTCGTCGGATTCGTCGAGGAGTTCGTCAAGGCCGTCCTGCTCCTCGTCGTCGGGTGGCGGGTCCGGCCGAAGTCCGCGCGGCAGGGAGCCCTGCTCGGTGCGACCGTCGGCGCGGGGTTCGCCGCCTTCGAGTCCGCGGGCTACGCCTTCAACGCGGCGATCACCCAGCGCGGCATCGACCTGTACTCCCTGCTGCAGACCGAGGTGATCCGTGCTGTCCTGTCCCCGGTCGGACACGTGCTCTGGACGGCGATCATCGGCGCGGTGCTGTTCGGTGCGGCCCGGGGCGGCGCCCGGTTCCGCTGGTCGTGGTGGATCCCCGGCGCCTACGTCGTCGCGGCGGTGCTGCACGGGCTGTGGGACAGCAACGGGACCCTCTCGACGCTGCTCGCGTTCGTCCTCACCGGGACGCCGCTCTCCGCCGCGGCCGCGGGGGCGGTCCCGCCGGGTCTCGCCGGCGTCGCGACGACCCTGTACGTGGTGGGCCTGGCCGTCGTGACCGCGATCGGCGTGGTCGTGCTCGTGGCGGTGCTCCTGCACCACCGACGGGTGGAGCGGGCACGAGGTCTCGACGACCGTGACGCTGCCGTACCGGTGTGGACGACGACCCCGCCGCCGCACGCGCTCTGACCGCACCGGCTCTCACCGCACCTGCTCCGACCGCACCTGCTCCAACCGCGCGCGACAGACGCCCGCGCGCGACTCCCGGCACACCCGGCTCCCCGTACGACACCGGCCGGACTCCCGCGCCCCCTACGATGGCCCCATGCCGCAGCGACCCGACCCCGAGCGGGCCGCCTGGGCCTCCGCCGCGGTCCGCCGCTTCGCCGCGGCGACGAACCTGCTCGTCGCGGGGCGCGCGGTCCGTGTGCTCGGCGGCGACCCCCGCGACGCCGCTGCGCTCGTCGCGCTGCTCACCGGGCTCGGTGCACGCGAAGCCGCGGACGTCGGAGCGACCGACCAGCTCTGGTGCCTCGGCGACCCGGACGAGTCGACGGCCGCCGTCGAACGCGAGGCCGACCGCCCGCGCGGCGCCACCCTCGTCGTCGTGGACGCCGGCCGGTACGCGCCCGCGGTCGACGAGGACGCCTTCGGCCCGGTCGCCCCGGCCCGACCCGGGGTGCTCGCGGTCCCGACGCTGTCGGACGACGTCTTCCTCGTCTCCACGGGACGGGAACCCGAGGACGACCCGGCCGCCGAGGCACGCATCCGCTGGGCCCGCCGGCACATGCCGGTCGCCCGCACGGTCGCCGCGGAACTCCGCGACGGCGGCCTGCTCCGCGGCACCAGGGTCGGCGTCGCGATGGTGCTCGAGCCGAAGACCGCCGTGCTCAGCCTGCTCCTGCGAGACGCGGGCGCCGAGGTCGTCGTGTACGCCCACGCCGACGAGACCGACGACGCGGTCGCCGAGGTGCTCCGCGGCGCCGGTCTGCCGGTCCACGCGGACAGCACCGCGTCGCTCGCCGAGCAGCACCGTCTGGCCCTCGCGATGCTCGACACCCGCCCGCACGTGCTCCTCGACGACGGCTCGCACCTGATCCGCCTCGCGCACCAGGAGCGGCCCGACCTGCTCCCGACGATGCTCGGCGCGGCGGAGGAGACGACGAGCGGCCTCCGCCCCGTGCGCGTCATGGCCGAGCGCGGCGCGCTCGGCATCCCCGTTGTCGCCGTGAACGACGCCCGCGCCAAGACCTGCTTCGACAACCGCTTCGGTACCGGCCAGTCGACGGTGTTCGCGACCCTCGACCTGGTCGACGCGCTCCCGTCGGGCGGGCACCGTGTCCGGTCTGGAGGCACCGCCGTCGTCGCCGGGTTCGGTCCCGTCGGCGAGGGGGTCGCCCAGGTCCTCGTCGCGCTCGGTCTCCGGGTCACCGTCGCCGAGGTCGACCCGGTCCGCGCCCTGCAGGCGCGCTTCGCCGGGCACGCGGTCGCGCCGCTCGTCGACGCGGTCCGCGACGCCGACCTCGTGGTGAGCGCCTCCGGGGTCGCGGACACCGTGGACCACGTGGTGCTGCGGGCCTGCGCCGCCGGAGCGGTGGTGTCCGTCGCCGGAGGCGTCGACGACGAGGTCGCCCTGATCGCGGCGACCGACGCCGGCGCGGTCCGGACGACCGAGGCGCAGCACGTGGAGCGCCTGACGTGGCCGGACGGCCACCACGTGCTCGTGCTCGCCGGGGGCAGCGGGGTGAACACGAGCGCCGCCGAGGGCAACCCGGTCGAGATCATGGACCTGTCCTTCGCGGTGCAGCTCGGCGCCCTGCGGATGCTGCTCGAACACGGGGACGAGCTCCCGCGCACCGTCGTGCCGGTCGACCCGGCGGTGGACGAGGCGACCGCCCGGGTGGCGCTCGCCGCCTGGGGGAGCCGGGTCGCGCCTCTCCCCACCGGCACGGCCGGTCTGCCGCTGGCGCGTCAGCCCGGAACCGGCGGCGTGGGCCCCGTCCGGATCGCGGAGCAGCCCGCCGACCGCGAGCCGGACGTCCGGACGCACCGCTTCGGGACGCCCCGGTGACGGCCCCGTCCGTCGTCGTGCACTCGGCGCGCGTCGTCGTCCCGATGACGGCGCCGCCGATCGCCGACGGGGCGGTCGCGGTGCAGGACGGACGGATCCTGCACGTCGGTGACCGGTCCTGGGTCGTCGACCAGCTCGGCGCAGCCGGGCGCACGTGGACCGAACGCCGGTGGCGGGGTGCGCTCCTGCCGGGCCTCGTCAACGCGCACACGCACCTGCAGTACACCGGCATGTCCGGTGTCGGCCAGCGGCAGTACAGCGGTTTCGAGGACTGGGCGGCCGCCTTCAACGTGGACTACGCGCTCCCGCACGACTGGCGGGCCGAGGCGTCCGCAGGCGCGGTCGCGTCGATCGCGGCGGGTGTCACGAGCATCGCCGACGTGGTGACCGACATCGAGGCGGCGGACGTCCTGGAGCGGCACGGTCTCGGCGGCATCGCGTACTGGGAGGTCATGGACTGGGAGAACGCGGCGTGGGAGTCCCACGGGCGCACCCAGGTCCTCGACGAGCTCGCACGCATCCCGACCACGCCGGGAGCCGGGCTGTCGCCGCACGCGCCGTACTCCCTCGACGTCGCGCCGCTGCTCGAGCTCCCCGACATCGTCCGCCAGCGGGGCCTCCGACTGCACCTGCACCTGGGTGAGGCGGCGTTCGAGGGGGAGCGGGTCGCGCTCGGACCGGTCCCGGGGCTCGAGGGCGTCGACGGTGTCGGGCACACCGCGGACTGGCACCTGGCGAACGTGCCGTCCTTCCGGGCCATGCGCGCGCTCGGGTTCGGTGCCAGCGCCACGGCGTTCGTCGACCGCCTGGGCGTGCTCGGGCCCGACTGCCACATCGCCCACGGCGTGTACGTGACCGCGTCCGACCGGGCGCTGCTGCGGGCACGTGGCACCGCGGTCGCGCTCTGCCCGCGGTCCAACGCCGTGATCGGCCTCGACCCGCCGCCCGTCGCGGACTACCTGCGCGAGGGCAGCCCGATCGCGATCGGCACGGACTCGCTGTCGTCGTCGCCGTCCCTCGACCCGATGGCGGATGTGACGGCGCTCCACCGCATCGCCCGGGCGCAGGGGTACGCGCACCGCGACCTGCACGAACGGCTGCTCGCAGCGGCGACCCTCGGCGGCGCCCACGCCATGGGGCTGGCGGTCGGACCCGACCGGACCGGGCACCTCGCCGTCGGGGCGCGCGCCGACCTCGCCGTGTTCGACGTCGACGCCCGGACCGTGCCCGACGCGCTCGCCGAACTCGTGGAGGACGGGGCCGGCCGTGCCGTCGCGACCGTGGTCCGGGGCGTCGTGCGAGCCACCGACGGCGTCGTGCACCCGACCGTCCCCGATGCCCGCTCCGCATCCGCGCCGGAGCGCGAGCCCGCTGCCGGCCGGGTCGTCGCGCCCGCGCCCGTCCCCGACCCCGCCCGTCCCCAGGAGGAACGATGACCGACACCGCACCCCGCCCCGGCATGGTCGCCCGCCGCACGGTCGGCGGCGAGCTGATCGAGTGGCTCGACGTCCCGCAGCGTGCCGCCGCCCTCAGCATGGACCCCCACCCGGAGGGGGGTTGGTACGTCCGCACGTGGACCTCGCCGTCGACCGTCGAGATCCCGGCCGGCGAGCGCCCCGCCGCGACCCTGATCCACTTCCTGCTGCCCCCCGGCGAGGCCTCGGCCTGGCACCGCGTGACGAGCGACGAGATCTGGATGTGGCACGGGCCGGACACCGTCGTGCTCGAGCTCGGTGGGTCGGGTGACCGCCCGGAGCCCGGAGACCGGATCACCCTCGGCCCGGACGCCGGACGGCACCGGCTGCACGACGCCCAGGCCTTCGTCCGCGGCGGCGTCTGGCAGCGCACCCTGCCCGCAGACGGCGAGGTGCTCCTCAGCTGCATGGTCTCGCCGGGCTTCTCGTTCGACGACTTCACGATGGCGTAGCGACCGGCGTCGCGGGCGGTCATCCGCATCGCGCTGGTATCCCAGTGACCGGTACACTGCGTCCTGCCCCCGCTCCACCCGTCCTGTCCCGCTGACGAAGGCCCTCCCGTGACCCGTACCCGCCGTCTCTCCCTCGCCGTCGCCACCGCCGCGGTCGCCGCCCTCGCGCTCGCCGCCTGCTCCGCCGGCGGCAGCAGCACCGGGAGCGACGGCACCGTCACCGACGGCAAGCTCACGATCGCGACCGGCCAGCCGGCGTACTCGCCCTGGGTCGAGGACGACGACCCGCAGTCCGGCAAGGGCTTCGAGTCCGCCGTGGCGTACGCCGTCGCGAAGGAGATGGGCTACGCGAAGGGCGACGTCGTCTGGAAGCGCAGCACCTTCGACAGCGCCATCGCCCCCGGCGCGAAGGACTGGGACCTCAACGTCCAGCAGTTCTCGATCGACGCGAAGCGCAAGAAGGCCGTCGACATGTCCACGCCGTACTACACGACGACCCAGGCCGTCGTGACGACGTCGGGGTCGAAGGCCGCGAAGGACACCACGGTCGCCGCGCTGAAGGGCGACACCATCGGCGTCGCCGCCGGCTCGACGAGCATCACCTCGGTGAAGGACGTGCTCGGCGTCACCCCGCAGGTCTTCAACTCGAACGACGACGCGGTGCTGGCGCTGAAGTCGGGTCAGATCGACGCCATCGTCACCGACCTGCCGACGGCTTTCTACATGGCCGCCGCGCAGCTCGACGACGGCAGGGTGTCCGCGCAGTTCCCCGAGGACGGCTCCGGCGACCAGTTCGGCTTCGTGCTGCCGAAGGGCTCCGCGCTGACGAGCAAGGTCGACGAGGCGCTCGCGAAGCTCGAGCAGGACGGCACGCTCGCCGCCCTGCAGACGAAGTGGCTCTCCTCGGCGACGAACACCCCCGTCCTGGAGTAGCCCGGTGACCGTCCCAGCAGGCGCCGGTGCACCGGTGACCGCTCCCGCACCGAGCCAGGTCGAGCTGGAGCGACGGCTCTACCGTCGGCAGCGCGGCCGTCGCTCGGTCGTCGTGTCGGTCGTCTCGACGCTCGTCGTGATCGCCGTCGTCTGGCTCGGCGTCGTGAACACACCCGGCTGGGCTGCGGTGCAGCAGTCGTTCTTCGACCCGCAGACCGCGGTCGACACGCTCCCGGCCGTCCTGCTCGGGCTCTGGCTGAACATCCGGATCCTGTTCTTCAGCGCGATCGGCGTCGCGGTGCTCGGGACCCTGCTGGCGGTCGTGCGCGGCCTGCGGAACCCGGTGTTCTTCCCGCTGCGGGTGCTCGCCACCGCGTACACCGACCTGTTCCGCGGGCTGCCGCTCATCATCGTGCTGTACCTGGTCGGGTTCGGCATCCCCGGGCTCGGCATCGTCCCGCGGCAGCCCCCGGAGGTCTGGGGCACGATCGCGATCGTGCTGACCTACTCGTCCTACGTCGCCGAGGTGCTGCGGGCCGGCATGGAGGCCGTGCACCCGTCCCAGCGTCTGGCCGCCCGGTCGCTCGGCCTGTCGCACGCCGGGACGCTGCGGCTCGTCGTGCTGCCGCAGGCGATCCGCAAGGTCACCCCGGCGCTCATGAACGACTTCGTGTCGATGCAGAAGGACGTGGGGCTGGTGTCCATCCTCGGTGCCGTCGACGCGGTGCGCAGCGCGCAGATCGCGCAGGCCGAGACCTACAACTTCACGCCGTACCTGGTCGCCGGACTGCTGTTCGTCGTGATCAGCCTCCCGCTCATCCGGGTGACGGACGCGATCGCGCGCCGACAGCAGCGCCGCGAGCAGATCGGGGGGACGGTGTGAGCGAGTCGGTGGTCCTGGAACTGCGCGGGCTGCGCAAGACGTTCGGCGAGCACGAGGTCCTGCGGGGGATCGACCTGACCGTGCACCGCCACGAGGTCATCTGCGTCATCGGGGCGTCCGGCTCCGGCAAGTCGACGCTGCTCAAGACGGTGAACCTGCTCGAGGGCATCGACGACGGCGAGATCCTGCTCCAGGGGACGGACATCGCCGATCCGCGGACCGACGTCGACGCCACCCGAGCCCGGATCGGGGTCGTCTTCCAGCAGTTCAACCTGTTCCCGCACATGCGCGTGCTCGACAACGTCACGCTCGCGTCCCGTCGGGTGCACGGCATCGCGCGGGCCGAGGCCGAGGCGACTGCCCGCCGACTGCTCGAGCGCATCGGCCTGGCCGAGTTCGCCGACGCCTACCCGGACCGGCTCTCCGGCGGGCAGCAGCAGCGCGTGGCCGTCGTCCGGGCGATCGCGACGTCGCCGGAGCTCCTGCTGCTCGACGAGGTGACGAGTGCCCTGGACCCGCAGCTCGTCGGCGAGGTGCTCGACCTCGTCCGTGAGCTCAAGGAGCAGGGCGCCACGATCCTGATGACGACGCACGAGATGTCCTTCGCCCGGAACGTCGCCGACCGCATCGTGTTCCTGCACCGCGGCGAGGTGGTCGAGCAGGGCGCTCCGGCCGACGTGCTCGACCGGCCGCAGCACCCGGCGCTCGTCGAGTTCCTCTCCCGCGTCCACGCCTGACCCGGGTCACACGGCGAGGAGCACCTTGCCGATCACCTCGCCGTCGCGGACCCGGCGGTGTGCCTCGGCCGCCTCAGCGAGCGGGACGACCGAGTCGACGACCGGCCGCACGCTGCCCTCGGCGACGAGCGGCCAGACGTGCTCGCGGACGGCGGCGACGATCGCGGCCTTCTCGTCGAGCGGACGGGCTCGGAGCGTGGTGGCGCTGATGGTCGCGCGCTTCCGCATCATCGCGCCGAAGTCGAGCTCGCCCTTCGCACCGCTGCCGGCGGCGATCACGGCGATGTGCCCGTTCGGGGCCAGGACCTCGAGGTGCTTCGCCAGGTAGTCGGCGCCGACGACGTCCAGCACGACGTCGACGCCGCGGCCGTCGGTGAAGTCGAGCGCCCGCTCGACGAAGTCCTCGGTGCGGTGGTCCACCACGAGGTCCGCGCCGAGCGCCTCGGACGCCCGCACCTTCCGCTCCCCGCCGCTCGTCGCGATCACCCGGGCCCCGAGCGCCTTCGCCCACACGACCGCGTGCGAGCCCATGCCACCGGTGCCACCGTGCACGAGCAGGGTCTGCCCGGGCCGGAGCCCCGCGATCATCCCCACGTTCGAGTACACCGTGCACGCTGCCTCGGGGAGCCCGGCGGCCTCGACCAGGTCCACCCCGTCGGGCACGGGCAGCACCTGGGCCGCCGGGACCGCCACCATCGTCGCGTAGCCTCCACCGGAGAGCAGGGCGCACACCCGGCCGCCCACGGCGAACCCGTCCACGCCGTCGCCGAGCGCGCGGACGGTGCCGGAGACCTCGAGTCCCAGGACCTCGGACGCCCCGGGCGGCGGCGGGTAGTTGCCCGCGACCTGCTGCAGGTCGGCGTTGTTCACCCCGGCAGCGGCCACCTCGACCAGGACCTCGCCGGGGCCCGCCACCGGGTCCGGGTGCTCGTCGAGTCGGAGTCCGCCGTCGTGTGCCGTGATCGCCTGCATTCCATCGACCGTACGCCCCGGCACGGGACGCCTCGGAGCGGCCCGCGGACGTCGGGGGCGACGCGCGCCGTGTACCGTCGGTGCCGATCCGCGACGTTCCGTGGCGCGGACACGACCAGGGGGGACATCCATGTCCAGGAAGACCATCGCCGTCGCGACCGCGGCACTCGCCGTCGCACTGCTCGCCGGCTGCTCGAACAGCGGCTCCGGGAGCGCGGGCTCCGAGGGCTCCGACGGAGCCGGTTCGGCCGTGTCCGCTGCGCCGAGCTCCGCAGCACCGCAGGCCGCGTCCCAGAGCAAGTCCGAGGCATGCACCGCGTTCCAGTCGAAGGTCGAGGACGCCGCGGAGGGCCTGCAGTCGCAGGTCACTGAACTGCAGTCGGACCCGCAGGCCGCCGTGGCGAAGCTCGAGGAGTTCGACCAGTCGCTGTCCGACGGCGTCGACGCCGTGCAGAACGCGGACGTCAAGCCGAAGGCAGAGGCCTTCCGGTCGGCGTACACCGACATGCTGACGCAGATCAAGGCGATCACGGCGGACCCGGGCTCGGCGGACCTCTCCGCGTTCTCGGCGACGACGCAGAAGGTCCAGGACGCGGGGACCGAGTTCCAGCAGGCCTGCACCTCCTGACGACCGCAGCGCCACGCCGCCGCGGTCGACCGTCGCACCGCACCGGCACGACGACGCCCCGCCCACCGATCGGTGGGCGGGGCGTCGTCGTGCAGGCGGAGGAGCGCCTCAGGCCGCCGGACGGGCCGCGTCCAGCCGGGCGACGTCCTCGTCGCGGAGCTTCACCGTCGCCGCGACGACCGAGTCCAGGATCGACTGCGGCCGCGACGCCCCCGGGATCGGGATGACCACGTCGCTCTTCTGCAGCTCCCACGCCAGCGCCACGACCTGCGGGGACACGTCGCGCTCCCGGGCGATCACGGCGAAGTCCTCGTAGGCGGTCCCGAGGTCGGCCGCCTTCGCGATGCCGCCGAGGGGACTCCACGGCAGGAAGGCGATGCCGAGCTCGTCGCAGAGCTCGAGCTCCGGCTCACTCGACCGGAACGCCGGCGAGAACTGGTTCTGCACCGACGCCAGACGCCCGCCGAGGACCTCGTTCGCCTCGCGGATCTGGTCGGGGTCGGCGTTCGAGATGCCGGCCATCCGGATCACGCCCTCGTCGAGGAGCTCCGCGAGCGCACCGACCGAGTCCGCGTACGGCACGGACGGGTCCGGCCGGTGGAACTGGTACAGCCCGACGGCGTCGACACCGAGCCGCTTCGCCGAGGCCTTCGCGGCCTCCTTCAGGTACTCCGGTCGGCCGTCCTGCGCCCACGCGCCCGGCTCCGGCCGCAGGTGCCCGCCCTTCGTGGCGACGAGCACCGCGTCGGTGTCGCCGTGGAACGCACGGATCGCCTTCGCGATGAGTTCCTCGTTGTGCCCGACCTCGTCCTTCGCGGCCTGGTGGTAGGCGTCCGCGGTGTCGATGAGCGTCACGCCGGCCTCGAGTGCCGCGTGGATGGTCGCGATCGACTGCCGCTCGTCGGGCCGCCCCTCGATGGACATGGGCATGCCGCCCAGCCCGATCGCGCTGACCGACACGTCTCCGATGACTCGTTGCTTCATGCGCCCAGCATGCGCTGACGGGTCGGCACAGCGCCCAGCGTGCGCCGATGGGACAGCGTGCGCCGATGGGACAGCGTGCGCACCACCGTTCGGTGGGACGGGGCGGACGGGAGGCCCGTGGCCGGGCCCGCCCCGCGCCTCCCGTCCGGCGGGTGTGCGGCTAGTGCAGCGGCAGTGCGGTGACCTGGTCGGTTCCCGTCACCGGGTCGGTCGCCTGCGCGAAGACGACACCGCCCCAGGTGACGACCACGATCGCCAGGACGAAACCGAGGGCGGCGATCCACCACGACGTGCGACGGCGCACCCACGCACCGACCGCGAGCACGACCGTGGCGACCCCGATCACGAACGAACCACCGACCGCGATCGCCGCTCCGCCGAGGAACCGGCCGGGTGAGCACCCGGTGGCCGCGTCGCAGCCCGAGGTGGCCGAGACGACCGCGATGATCCCGACCACCAGGGTGAGGAGCGTCAGCAGGGCACCCGCCACGAGCAGCAGCACGGTCGACACCCGGTCGGCGACGCGGCCGGCGGGGAACAGCGTCGTGCCGCCGCGGGCCCACTCGGCGCGCTCGGTGCTGCCCGGGCCGGACTGCGACGGTCCGGGCTGCGACGGGTCGGACGGCGGAGACGGGTGCGACCAGGTCATGCGACCGGTCTACCGCGCCTCGACGCCGAACGCCTGGGCGAGCCGCTGGATCTTCTGCGCGCGGCCGAGTCGCGGCAGGTCGGAGCCGTCGCGGATGACCTGCCCGCGTGCCTCGAAGTCGTCGAGGAAGTCCTGCGCCCACGCGACGTCGGTCGGCGTGGGGGAGATGACCTCGTTGATGACGGGCAGCTGCTCGGTGTCGAGGCAGAGCTTGCCGGTCAGGCCGAGGGACACCGCCACCTGGGACTGCTCGCGCAGGATGGCGTGCGCCGAGCCGACCGTGGGGCCGTCGATCGGGCCGGGCAGGTCGCCCACGCGCGAGGCCACGACGAGCCGTGAGCGCGGGTAGGCCATGGCGAGCGTGTCGGCCGAGGTACCGGTGTCGCGGCGGTAGTCACCCGAGCCGAACGCCAGGCGGAACGCGCCCTGGGCCCTCGCGATCGACGTCGCCTCCTCGATGCCGAGCGCCGATTCGACCAGGGCGATCACCGGGGTGTGGCCGCCGAGCCGGTGCCACGTGTCGGTGACCTGCGCCGGTGACTCGGTCTTCGCGAGCATCACGCCCTGCAGGCCGGGGAGCCCGCGGAGCTCCTCGACGTCGTCCGCCCAGAACTCCGTCGTCACGTCGTTGATCCGGACCCAGGCCTCGCCGCCGCCGGCCAGCCACGACGCGACGGTCGTGCGGGCACCCGGCTTCGCAGCGGGGTCGACGGCGTCCTCGACGTCGAGGATGATCTGGTCGGCGCGCGACCGCTGGGCCCGTTCGAAGCGGTCGGCCGCGGTGCCGGGGACCAGGAGCCACGACCGGGAGATCTCGGCGGGGACCGACCGGCGCCGGTCCGGCCGGGCCGACGAGGGTGCGGGGGCGGACGGGGCGGTGCGGTCGTCGATGGCCATGTCCACGTTGGTACCACACCGGCTGGTCGGACGAGGTGCCGGGCCCGCACGGAAAGCCGGAAACGTCGGGTCATTGCCAGGGAGGCCGCCCGCTTCCGCCTACAGTGTCGGATGTGTGGCGAGACAGGGTGACCGACGGCGCGGACGACGCGGATGACGACGTCCCCGTCCAGGGCGCCGACGCGCCCGCGGGCGGGCGCGAGCAGCGGGAGGGCGACCGGACCGACGAGCCGGACCGCACCCTGCGCCCGGAACTGCAGCTCACGAGCCCGCAGGCGATCAGCCTGGGTGACCCGCGCCTCCAGGCCGGCAACGCTGCCGAGCCCACGTGGGACGCCTGGCGGACACAGCTGACCGGCGTCGGCGGCGCCAGCCCGCTGACCCACTTCAGCGACCACCCGCGCGCCCGGATCGAGCTGTCGACCACGCACCCGGGTGGGCTCGCGCAGTTCATCACCGGCAAGACGACCCTGCTGTCGAGCCTGATCCGCGACGAGGTCGCGCTGCGCGCCGCGCGTGTCGCCGCCGCCCAGGTCGAGGCGAAGGGCACCGAGCTCGCGACGGTCCGGGGCATCGACGCGGTGAAGCTCGGCATCGGCATGGCCGACTGGCAGCACGGCGACGAGCACTTCCGCGGGCCGGTGCTGCTCCGCCCGCTCGCGATCCGTCGGCACGGCCGCGACTTCGAGGTCCGGCTGCTCGGCGAGCCCGTGCTCAACCCGGGTCTCGCGGACGCCCTGCACGAGCAGTACGGCGTCATCCTCGACGCGCAGTCGTTCGTCGCGCTCGCCCAGCAGGACGGCTCGTTCACGCCGAACCCGGTCATCGACCGCCTGCGTGGCCTGACCGCGCACATCCCCGGCTTCTCGGTGCACGCGCGCCTGGTCGTCTCGACCTTCGCCGAGGTCGCCAGCGGCATGGTCGAGGACACCGGCGACCTGTCCCACCCGGTGCTCGACGCCCTCGCCGGCAACCCCAGCGCGAAGTGGCAGGTCGAGCAGTCGTACCACCCGGTCGAGCAGACGCCGTCGGACGAGCGCAGCCCGGAGACCGACACGCTGCTGCTCGACGCCGACGACGAGCAGGAGAACGTGATCGCGCAGATCACGGCCGGGAACTCGATCGTGGTGAAGACCCTGCCGGGCACCGGTGGCACGCAGACGATCGTCAACGCGCTCGGCGGCCTGGTCGCCGCGAACAAGCGCGTGCTCGTGGTGAGTCCGCGCCGGGCGACCCTGCGGGGCATCGCCGCACGGTTCGCCGAGGTCCAGCTGCCGGGCGTCGCCGTGACGCCGGGCACCCTGCGCCGCGACGTCGTCCGGGCCATCGCGCGGAACGAGAAGGCCGCGCGTCCGAACCTCCGTGAGGTCGACGACGCCCTGGTCCGGCTCCGCAAGGTCCTGACCGACTACCGCGGCTCGCTGACCCGCGTCGACCCGGACTTCGGCGTCTCGGTGCTCGACTGCCTGGTCGAGCTCTCGCGCCTGTCGCTGCTGCCCGTGCCGCCGTCGACGACCGCGCGGCTGTCGAAGCGGTCCGTGACAAGCATGGTCGAGGGGCGTTCGCGCGTCGCCGAGACGATGGTCAGCGCCGCGAACCTCGGCGAGTTCCGCTACGGCCCCGACGACTCGCCCTGGTACGGCGCGAAGTTCGGCTCGAGCGACGGCGCGCAGCGGGCGCACAAGACCGCGAAGGACCTCGACGCCGACGGGCTGCCGACGCTGCTGCGCCGGGCGCACGACCTCGTGGCGTCGACGCACATGCGGCAGTTCACGACGATCAACGAGCTCGGCATCTACCTCCGCCTCCTCACCGAGATCCGGGACACCCTCGACCGCTTCCTGCCCGTCGTCTTCGACCGCTCGGTGTCCGAGCTCGTCGCCGCGACCGCCCCGCGCGGCGAGGGCGCCCCGATGTCGTCGACGAACCGTCGTCGGCTGAAGAAGCTCGCCCGCGAGTACGTCCGCCCGGGCGTGCACGTCTCCGACCTGCACGAGGCACTCACCCGCGTGCAGCAGCAGCGCGTGCTCTGGCAGCGGTACGTCGCCGCCGGCGTGAACCCCGAGGTGCCCACGGGCATCGGCGACGTGCAGGTGCTCTTCTCGAACGTCGTGCAGGACCTCGCACGCCTGGACGAACCGCTCGGCCGGACCGCACGCGAGGAGCAGCTGGCGAACCTGCCGATCGACGAGCTCGTGCCGACGATCGCGCGCCTGGCCGAGGAGTCCGACGTCCTGCACAACCTGCAGGAGCGCACCGAGCTCATGCAGACCCTGCGCGACCTCCAGCTCGAGCCGCTCATCACCGACCTGGCGAACCGGCACGTGCCGGACACCCAGGTGCCGGCCGAGCTCGAGCTCGCCTGGTGGCAGTCCGCGCTCGAGACGATGCTCGAGTCCGACCGGGCGCTGCTCGGCGGCAACACCGACATGCTCGACCGGGTCGAGGCCGACTTCCGGCTCGTCGACGACGCCCACGCCGCCGGGGTCTCCCAGGGCCTGGCGTGGCAGCTCGCCGAGAACTGGAAGGTCGGGCTCGTCGACTGGCCGGACGAGGCCACGGCGCTGAAGACGCAGCTCAAGGAGGGCGCGATCACCTCGCGCCTGCTGCAGGACTCCGCGCCGCACCTGTCCCGGTCGATCGCCCCGGTGTGGCTCGCCTCGCCGTACGAGGTCCCCGAGATCGCCGACACGATGCCGTTCGACACGGTGATCCTCGTCGACGCCGGGGCCGTCACGATCGCCGAGACCGTCGGCGCCGTCCGTCGTGCCCGTCAGACCGTCGTGTTCGGGGACCCGGTGACGCAGACGCCGTCGCCGTTCCGGACCGCGGTCGACCCCGACCGCCGGGCGCTGCAGGTGGACGAGGGCACCCTCGACGCCCTGCACGCCGACTCCGCGCTCGCGAAGCTCTCGACGCTCCTGCCGACCCTGTCGCTCACGCGGTCGTACCGCGCCGGCGGCGAGGACCTCGCCGAGCTCGTGAACCGGCGCTTCTACGGCGGCCGCATCGAGTCGCTGCCGTGGGCCGGTTCGTTCCTCGGGCACGGCTCGATCGCGATCGACTACGTCAGCGACGGCAAGGCCGTGCCGGACCCCGACTCGGGAGCGGTCGAGAGCGTCGACGCCGAGGTGGACCGCGTCGTCCGGCTCGTCACCGAGCACGCCCGCACCCGCCCGACCGAGTCGCTCATGGTGATCACGGCCTCGGCGAAGCACGCGGTCCGCGTCGAGCAGGCCGTCCTCACCGCGGCGCAGGGCCACAAGGACCTGACCGAGTTCGTCATCGGCGACCGCGCCGAGCCGTTCATCGTCGCGACGCTCGAGCAGTCCGTGGCGCAGAGCCGCGACCGCGTCGTGTTCTCCATCGGCTACGGCCGGACCCCGCACGGCCGTGTGCTGCGCGACTTCGGTCCGCTCGGCAAGCCGGGCGGGGAGCGCCTGCTCGCGGTCGCGATGACCCGGGCCCGACGCTCGATGGTCATCGTCACGTGCTTCCAGCCGTCGGACATCGAGGCCGAGCGGATGGGCCACGGCACCGTCGCGCTGGCCGAGATCCTCGCCGAGGTCCGTGCCCGCACCACCGCCGAGTACGTGCCGGACGACTCCGACCCGCTGCTCGTCGACCTCGCCCGACGCCTCGAGATGCGCGGCATCCCGGTCGCGCTCGGGCACCGCGGCAAGCTCGGCCTGGTCGCGGCGCACGGCGGCGTCTGCGTGACGATCGAGACCGATGCGTCGCTCGTCCGTGGCTCGCTGCGTGAGTCGCTGCGGCTCCGCCCCGAGGTGCTGCGTCGCCTCGGGTGGCACTACGTGCGCGTGCACGCCTTCCAGCTGTTCTCCGACCCGGACCGGGTCGCGGACACGGTGGCGTCGGTGCTCGGTGTCGACCGCGGCGCGACCCAGGAGATCTCGATCCCTCCGATCCCCGCCCGCCGGTGAGCACGTCGGATCTCGGTCCCAGCGTGCCCGCGTCGGGCCCCGCCCGCCGGTGAGCGGGTCCCGGCGCGCATCCCGCGCGGCCGGACCGGTGACGCCGGAGACGGACCAGCTGGTGGGCACGTGGACGCGGGCCGACGACGCGGCGCCGGTCGCGCCTCCCGTCCGCTCCGCGTCGTCCGCAGGAGCAGTCGCAGCGGCAGACGCAGCGGCAGACGCGAGCACGGATCCGGACGGCGATCCGGACGACGGGGTGGACGGACCGGCGGCCCGGCCGGGAGGCCCGACTCGCCGGAACCGGCGCGTCACCACCCAGCCGGCGCCGGGCAGCGACCCCTCACCGGCCCCGGGACCGGCCCGCCACCGCGACGGCGAGAACGACGCCCAGCTCCTGCGCGACGTGCCCCCACACTGGTGACGGGTAGCCTGGGGGCGATGACTGACACCACGCGGCAGCGACCCGACTGGCAGACGTGGCCGAACCTGATCACGCTGGTGCGCTTCCTGCTCATCCCGGTGTTCATCGGCTTCGTCGTGTCCGGGCACCCTGGGTGGGCGCTCGTCACGCTCGTCGTCCTCGGCGTCAGCGACTGGGCGGACGGCTTCATCGCACGTCGGTTCGACCAGGGCTCGGAGCTCGGCAAGGCCCTCGACCCGATCGCCGACCGGCTGGCGATCATCGCGATCGTGCTCTCGCTCGTCCTCGTCGGGCTGCTGCCGTGGCCGAGCGTCGCGATCATCGTCGTCGTCGACGCGGTGCTGGCGCTGCTGTCCGGCCTGTGGTTCCGCGGCAACCCGGACCTCGACGTCACCTGGACCGGCAAGGTCCGATCGGCACTCCTCTTCGTCGGGCTGCCGCTGCTGCTGTTCTCGTCGACGTCCTGGGCGTCGGAGCACGACTGGATCCGCGTGCTCGCGCTCGTGTTCGTCTGGGCGGGCACGATCGGCCACGTGGTCGCGGGCGTGCAGTACGCCACGGCCCTCGCCGCGAAGCACCGCACGGTCGCCCGCACCGCCTGACGCCCGGCCGGCCGCGGGAGTTCGGCCGGCGCCCTCCTGCCCCGTCGAACCAGGAAACCGACATCGAACCAACCCCGGGGGCTGGTTCGATGTCGGTTCCGTGGTTCGGTACGACCGAGGCTAGAGCTTCGTCGAGCCGCTGATCCCCGGTCCCTCGGGCGCCGTGGACGGGGCGACGTGCGCTCCGCCGCCCGACGTCGTCGCGGCGCCGTCCTGGGTGCGGAGCAGGTCGCGGATCTCGAGCAGCACCTCGACGTCCGTCGGCGGGACGTCCTGCGGCGTCTGCTCCTCGTTCTGCTGCACCCGCTCGAACGCGAGCTTCTTCAGGCGGTTGACGGGGACGACGAGCGCGAAGTACACGACCGCTGCGACGATCACGAAGTTCAGGACGGCACCGATGATCGCGCCGAACAGGATGTCGGCCGACCCACCGGAGACCGTCGGGATCGAGACGATCAGCGCCTTGTCCAGGCTCGACGCGTTGAAGACGGCGCCGATGAGCGGGTTGATGAGCGCGTTCACGATGGTCGTGACGATCGCGGTGAACGCCGCACCGATGACGACCGCGACCGCCAGGTCGATGACGTTCCCGCGCAGCAGGAACTCCTTGAAGCCCTTCACGTGAGCCTCCTTCCGTGTCGAGGAGACCCCACCGTACCGACGGGGACGAGCCCTCGTCAGGAGGCGCTGGGCGCGGCCGGCTTCGACTCGGACTTCGCCGGTGTGCTCGACGACGACGAGGACGACGACGTCGAGGAGGACGAGGCCGCCGACCCCTCGGCCTTGGGTGCCGACCGCGAGTCGGTGCGGTAGAAGCCGCCGCCGTTGAAGGTCACGCCCACCGGCGAGAACACCTTGCGCAGGGCGCCGCCGCACACGGGGCACTCGGTGAGGGTGGCGTCGGAGAACGACTGCTTGACGTCGAAGGCGTTGTCGCACTCGGTGCAGCGGTACGAGTAGGTGGGCACCCTAGCTCCGGAAGGTGATGATGCGCGACGGCGTGATGATGCCGTCGACGGGTTCGTCGTGGGCCTCGCGCGGGACCTCGTCGAGGTACTCCGCGTCGAAGATCACAGCATAGACGGGCGGCCGGTTCGCCATCGACCCGAGCGTCTTGTCGTAGTAGCCGCGGCCCCAGCCCATCCGGCACCCGTCGTGGCCGACCGCCGCCGCCGGGGTCAGGATCGCGTCGACGTCCCCGAGGGCGAGCGGGGAGAGCACCTCGCCGACGACCTCCGGCATGCCGTGCAGGCCCTGCTGCTCCGACACCCCGTCGCCGACGGCCCAGTCGAGCAGGCCGTCCTCGCGGGTGATCGGCAGGAGCACCCGGACACCCTGCTCGTGTGCCCACCGCAGGAAGGGGCGGACGTCGGGCTCGTCGGGCGCCGACAGGTAGAGCGCGAGCGAGCGGACCTGCCGTTCCTCCACGAACCGCTGCAGTGTCGCGGTCAGGGCGGTCGTGTCGGTGTCGCGCTCCGTCGTGGTCCGGGTGCGCCGCCGCTGCCGGAGCTCGGCTCGCAGGGCGCGCTTCTCGTTCCCGAGGTCGGCGGTCATGGCCGGGAGTCTACCGAGCGCGGGTTTGCGGCTTCCCGCCGTGGCTCGCGCGATGCCGTGTCCCCCGAAAGGCCCATGTCCCGGCCCAGCGGCCGTCCGGTACGTTCGCTCACATGGGTTTCCAGATCTCGAAGGCGGTGATCCCGGCGGCAGGGCTGGGCACGCGCTTCCTCCCCGCGACCAAGGCGATGCCGAAGGAGATGCTCCCCGTCGTCGACAAGCCGGCGATCCAGTACGTGGTCGAGGAGGCCGTGAACGCCGGCCTCACCGACGTCCTGATGATCACCGGGCGCAACAAGAACGCGCTCGAGAACCACTTCGACCACGTGGCCGAGCTCGAGGAGACCCTCAAGAAGAAGGGCGACCACGAGAAGCTCCAGAAGGTCAACCAGTCGACCGACCTCGCCGACATGCACTACGTCCGCCAGGGCGACCCGCTCGGTCTCGGCCACGCCGTCCTCCGCGCGAAGATGCACGTCGGCCGCGAGCCGTTCGCCGTGCTGCTCGGCGACGACATCATCGACGCCCGTGACCCGCTGCTCCAGCGCATGATCGAGGTCCAGGGCGAGAAGAACGCCACGGTCGTCGCGCTGCTCGAGGTCCCCGCCTCGCAGACCCACATGTACGGCATCGCGACCGTCGAGGAGACCGACACCGACGACGTCGTGAAGATCACCGGCCTGGTCGAGAAGCCCCCGCAGGGCGAAGCCCCCTCGAACCTCGCCATCATCGGCCGGTACGTCATCCGTCCCGAGGTCTTCGACGTCCTCGAGAAGCAGGAGCCGGGCAAGGGCGGCGAGATCCAGCTCACCGACGCGCTCATGAAGATGGCGGGCGCCGAGGAGTGGACCGGCGGCGTGTACGGCGTCGTGTTCCGTGGACGCCGGTACGACACCGGTGACAAGCTGGACTACATCAAGGCGATCGTGCAGCTCGCCTCGGACCGCGACGACCTCGGCCCGGACCTCAAGGCCTGGCTGAAGGACTTCAACGCGGGAGAGTAGCCACCCCGTCACGAACGGGTCCGGGGTCCGCCCCGGGCCCGTTCGTGCGTCCACCCGGCCGACCGCCGGGCACCGGAGGAACCACAGCGATGACGACGATCCCGACCCTGTCCCACGGGCGGGTCACCATCCGGCCCCTCCGGCTCCGCGACACCCGTGACCTCGACGTCGCCCTCGCGACGAACCGCTCGTGGCTGCGCACGTGGGAGGCCACCAACCCCTCCGGACACGTCTCCACCGACGTCCGGGGCAGCATCCGCGCGCTGCAGGCGAACGCCCGCGCCGGGCTCGGTCTGCCGTTCGCGATGGAGCTCGACGGCCGCTTCGTCGGCCAGCTCAACGTGTCCGGCATCAGCTACGGATCGCTGGCGAGTGCGTCCATCGGCTACTGGGTGGTCGAGGGCGCCGCCGGACACAACGTCACTCCGATCGCGGTCGCCATGGCCGTCGACCACTGCTTCCGCGTGGTCGGCATCCACCGCATCGAGATCTGCATCCGGCCGGAGAACGCGCCGAGCCTGCGCGTCGTCGAGAAGCTCGGCTTCCGCTACGAGGGCCTGCGCCGCCGGTACATCCACATCAACGGGGACTGGCGCGACCACTTCTGCTTCGCCCTCGTGGCGGAGGAGGTGCGCGAGGGCGTCCTCGACCGCTGGGTCGCCGGCCGGGTGCCGCCGGGTGTCGGGAGCGTCCCCGACTCCGCCCGCGACGAGGCGGCGACACCGCTCGACACCCGGCCGCGCACCTGACGGTCCGCCCCGTCACACCCGCGCACCGTCCGGGAGGCACGACCCACCGCCCGCGGATTCCGTCGCGACTCGCGCAACACGCGTCCGGCAATGGGCCGTCCGGGGAACGTGCACCCCTACCGTGTCCCCATGGCAGGTATCGGCTCCTGGGGCGGCGGCATCGTCCTGCTCATCGCGGCCGTGCTCTGGGTCGTCTACCTCATGCCGTCGTGGGCGGCTCGACGGCAGTACCTCGCCACCGAACGCAACGCGATCCGGCTGCAGCAGACCCTGCGCATCCTCGCGCAGACCGCCGAGCTCCCCGACGAGGTCCGGGTCGAGATGAACGCGAAGTCCCTGGCCGAGGCGCAGCGGGTCGCCCGGTCCGAGGAAGCGAAGCGCGCCGCGATCGTCCGCGCGCACGAGGCCGCCCGGCAGCGTGAGATCACCCGACGGCTCGCGGAGCAGCAGCCGAAGCTCGAGCGGGCGTCCTCGGTGCCCGCGCTGACCGCGATGCGGATGCGTCGTTCCCGGCTCGGGGCGACCCTGTTCGGCACGCTCGGCGTCGTCGTCGCGGTCGTCGTGTTCGTCGCGGCGCCCGGGGCCTGGCTCGTCGGCGTCGCCGGGCTCGTGGCGGCCGGTGGGTCCGCAGCCGTCCTCGCGCAGCTGCACCAGGTGGCGCAGGCGCGGAAGGCGCGTGCCGCGGCCGGTGCTGCGGAGGCGACCCGCGCCTCCCGGCCGGCGACCACCTGGACGGACCCGGCACCGCCGCTGTCCACCGAGCAGTCCGCGGAGCCCGCGCGCGACCGGAGCTGGACCCCGGCCCGCGTGCCGAAGCCGCTGTACGTGGAGCGACCGGCCGCACCGCCGGCGTCGCCGGAGTCGTCGGCCGAGCTGGCTGCGCGGCTGCGTGAGCGCGTGGCCGAGGCGAAGGCCGAGGCCGAGGCCGAGGCGGCTGCGATCCGGGCGGGGGAGACCGACCCGACGCTCGCGCGGGTGTCGCGGATGCGCTCCGACGTCGAGGAGGCGGCCGCGTCGCTGTCCGCACACGACCAGGGCCGGCTGGCGGAGCGCCTGGGCCTGCGCGCCCCCGCCGCTGCGGCGCGCCCCGGCGTCCACGCTCCTGCGGCGGCTCCGGCTCCCGCTGCGGCCGAGACGCCGTCGGCGTCGGAGCCCGAGCAGCCCGCGGCTCCGAGCCGCTGGGCCGGGATGGGCGTCATCGACGACGAGGCCTACCAGCAGACCGACCTCGACGCGATCATGCGTCGTCGCCGCGCGGTCTGACGCGACGCTCGGGGCTCCCGGGACGCGGCGCGCCCGGACGTGGCGAGCCGATTTCGGATCGCGCTCCCGGTGGTGCTAGTGTGGTCGAGCACTTGGGGCTATGGCGCAGTTGGTAGCGCGTCTCGTTCGCAATGAGAAGGTCAGGGGTTCGAATCCCCTTAGCTCCACCAAGCAGCAGCGAAGGGCCACCCGATCGGGTGGCCCTTCGTCGTTCCCGGTGGCGACGGCGTCAGCTCGGGATGCTGTCCGTCAGGACGCCCGCCTGCGCGAGTGAGGCGTGGATCGCGTTCGCGGCCTGTTCGAACGCCCGGTTGCCCCGCGCGACGCCGAGTGCACCGCCCTTGACCGCCGACCGGCCGGACCCGCGGAGCAGTCGCGCGACCGCTCGTCCGTCGGGCGCGACCATGAGCTGTACGTCGAGGCGGGTGTGGAAGGTCCGGTCGTTCAGCAGGCCGCCGACGATCAGGGTCAGTGCCAGGCTGCCGCGGGTGGCCAGCAGGGTCCCCTGGTCGCCGTCGGCGACGGTGTAGCCCTCGCGGACGAGGGCGTCGCGGACGATCGCTCGGGTGGACTCGGGATCGGCGGCGACGAAGAAGTCGTGGCTCTCGGGCATGTGCGGTCTGATCCTTCCGGCAGATGGTGTGCTGCCAGCGATCCTGCCGTACCGTCGCCTACCCTGGTCGGGACATGACTGCTTCGTTCACCCGCCGTTCCCTGCTGTCGCTCGTCGGCGTCGCCGGCATCGGGGTCGCCGTCGCGGCCTGTTCACGCGGTGACGATGCCTCGCCGAGCGCGACCGGTCGCGCCGGAGCCGGGTCCGACGGGACGCCCGCGAGCGGGTCGTCGTCGGACGCCCGCCCCGTGGCCTCCTCGATCGAGCCCGCGCAGGTCCCGCTCGCCGGCGGCGTGCCGGTGACGGTGACGGGGACGGGCCTCGCGGCGGTGCGGGGCGTCACGGTCGGCGGGATCGCCGCGCGTGACGTGCAGGCCTCCGCCACGACGGTCACCTTCACGGCGCCGCACCAGGCGATGTACACGGCCGGGTCCGCCGACGTCGCGCTGTTCACCACCGCGATCGAGCCGAGCCCGTCGGCGAACCAGTCCTCGGACGGCAACGGCAGCGCCGCGAACGACGGGCAGGCCGGCGCCACCCAGGACCAGGCGACCGCGAGTCCGACGCCGACCGCCGCGTCGACGCCGGACGCCTCCGCCGCGGTGGCGACGACGTCGGTGGCGTACACGGCGCTCACGGCGGTCGACCGGCAGCTCGAGTACGCGATGCGGTACTGGAAGGACTACAACCTCGCCGAGTACGGCACGATGAACCCGATCGGCGGGGACTGCGCCAACTACGTCAGCCAGACGCTGATCGCCCGCGGGTGGCAGCAGCGCGACGACTGGTACAGCCGCGCCGCCGGCGCGCAGCACAGTGCGACGTGGACGTACTGCCCGGCGATGGACCCGTGGATGACGAAGAACGCCGCGACGTTCGGGTTGACCCGCCGGTCCCTCGACGAGCGCAGCAAGGTCAAGGTCGGCGACATCGTGTTCTACGACTGGAACGACAACCAGTCGCCCGACCACGTGACCATCGTCTCCGAGGTCTTCACCGAACCGGACGGCACGGTCCGCATCAAGTCGGCGAGCCACAACCAGGACGGCCCGTACCGCGACCTCGACGAGATGATCACCGTGCAGCACCCCGGCGGCACGGCCTGGTTCCACACGTTCGACGCGTAGCGGCGCCGTCGCCGCTCAGGGGTAGCCGAGGAACCAGGTCAGCACGACCGCGACCGCCTGCAGGCACACGCCGACGACCAGCCACGCGACGGTCCGTCGCCGGGTCCCCGTGAACAGGTCCGCCCCGAGCAGCGGCGCCGTCGGCATGAGCAACCGCGGCAGGCTCTGCTGCGGCAGGAACACCGCCACCAGGTAGAGCGCGTACGCGGCGGTGAACGAGACGACGTCGACGCCGAGCGCCCGCACACCCCGGCGCGTCCAGAACCACAGCCCGCCGGCGAGCACGACCACCACGAGCACGACCCCGAGCGCCCCGAGCCACGTCGAGGCCATCGTGAACCACGGTGTCAGCGGCGCGAAGTGCTGCCGCCCGACGAACCCGACCCACCACGACAGCTCGGTCTCGAGGTACGCGTCCGGCCGCCCCGTCACCGCCGAGGCCACGACCGGCCACGCCAGCCCCGCCGCCGCGATCCCGAGCCCCGCGACGACGATCGCCACGGCGTCCCGGACCGGGAGCGCCCGACGCTCCTGCACGAGCCGCACGCCCAGGTGCACGGCGAGGGCCACGGCGAGCGCGAGCACCCCCGGTTTCGTGAACGCCGCGACGAGCCCGAGCGGCAGCACGAACCGGTACCGCCGCCGCACCAGGGCCAGCAGGGCGCCGAACAGCAGGAGCAGGAAGGTGCTCTCGGCGTAGGCCACCTGCAGCAGGAACGCGGTCGGTGCGAACGCGAACAGCGCCGTTGCCCGGGTCGCCCGGTGGTCGTCGGACACCGCACGCACCAGCCGCCAGAGCACGACGCACGCTCCCGCCCCGGCGACGGTGGCGACGAGCACGCCGGCCGCCCAGAAGGACCCGCCCACGAGCGGCTGCACCACCCGCGCCAGCGCCGGGAACACCGGCAGGAACGCCCACGGGTTCGGCAGCACGTGCCCGTCGGCGTCGGTCGGCAGCGTCGCCGGGTAGCCGTGCTCCGCGATGGTCCGGTAGAACGAGCCGTCCCACGACCCGAGGAACGACAGGAAGGTCCCCTCGCGTCGGTACGACGCGAACGGCCAGCCGTTCGCCCGGGCGAGCAGCCAGACCGTGAGCAGCAGGACGGTGCTGACCACACGGGAAGCCAGCCACACGGTCAGGGGAGCCGTCCACCCGCGGTGCCGTCCCTCCAGGCCGACCGCGAGCAGGCGACGGGCGCGAGCCGGCAGCCTCGGCCGGGAGGCTCGGGTCGTCTCCGCCGTGTCGGTCACCGACCGATCCTCCCACCTCCACCCCGCGGCGCCGGCCCGTGCGCTCCTGTCCGGTCGCCGCACGGGGGCCGCGGCGGTCAGGAACCGCCAGGCCGCGAGGCGTTGCATCGGGCACGTTCCCTGGAAACCATCGACAGGAGGAATCATGCCCTTCATCACCGTCGGCGCCGAGAACGGCCACGACATCGACCTGCACTACGACGACCTCGGCTCCGGCGACCCGGTCGTCCTGGTCCACGGCTGGCCGCTCTCCGGCCGCTCGTGGGAGGGCCAGGTGCCTGCACTGGTCGAGGCCGGCCACCGCGTCATCGCCTACGACCGTCGCGGGTTCGGGCAGTCGTCGCAGCCGTGGGGCGGTTACGACTACGACACCTTCGCCGCGGACCTCGACAAGCTCATCACCGAGCTCGACCTGACGAACGTGACCCTGATCGGGTTCTCGATGGGCGGCGGCGAGCTCGCGCGCTACGTCTCGACCTACGGCACCTCGAAGATCGGGAAGCTGGTGTTCGCCAGCGCCGTGCCGCCGTACCTCTGGAAGTCGGACGACAACCCCGACGGCGCAGTCGACCAGGACCTCGCCGACTGGTTCTCGAACGGCATCACGGGCGACCGTCCCGCGTTCCTGCACCAGTTCGTCGACATGTTCTACACCCCGGGTGGTGAGCCGGGTCTGCTGAAGAAGCCGCTCGTCAGCGACGACCAGCGCGCCTACGACCTGGCGATCGCAGAGCTCGCGTCGCCGAAGGGCACGCTCGACTGCACGGTGGCGTTCGCGACGACCGACTTCCGCGACGACCTGACGAAGGTCGACGTCCCGACGCTCGTCATCCACGGCGACTCGGACGGCATCGTGCCCTTCGAGGCGTCGGGCAAGCGCACCGCCGAGGCGATCCCGAACGCGCAGATCCACGTCATCGAGGGGGGTCCGCACGGCGTGCTGGCCTCGCACACGGACGAGTGGAACGAGGCGGTCCTGCGCTTCCTGGCGTCCTGACTCCTTCCCGTTGCGTCTCTCGCACGACGCAACGTGGGCGGCTCCTCGCAGCGGTACGGCGCTGCGCAGGGTCGCCCACGTTGCGTCCTGCGGGCAGCTCGCCCGAGCCTCCGTGCCCGCGCGCGTCTCAGCGCCCGGTGACCGCGGCGCGGATGCGCTCGATCGGGACCTTCGGGGTGCGGTCGGCGTTGAGCAGCCCGTTCGTCTCCTGCACCGTGTCCGTCAGCTGCGTCCAGCACGAGCCGGCCAGGAACGCGCTCGCCCGGACCCCGTCGTAGAGCGCCGTGATCCGCGCCACCCAGTCGTCGTCGTCGACCGCCGAGGTGTAGCCCCACCCGTCCTCACGCTTCGCGCCGGGCTGGAAGTCCACGCCGCCGAACTCCGTGAGCATGACCGGCTGGCCCTCGTCCACCGCGCCGCCGACCAGGATCCGACGGTCGGCCGGGCCGCGTCCGCCGAGCAGCGCCGTGCGTGCGGCGTCGTCGGCGTAGGTGGTCGCGAGCCGGGCACCGTCGCCCTCGTAGTCGTGCACGGTGACGATGTCCGAGTTCGTGTGCTCCCACCCGTCGTTCGAGATCACGGGCCGGGTCGGGTCGAGCGCCCGGGTGACGTCGGCGAGCGACCGGGCGTAGGCCTGCTGCGCGGGGTCGGTCGCGACGTGCTGCACGCCCCAGCTCTCGTTCGCCGGTACCCAGGTGACGATCGAGGGGTGGGAGGCGTCGCGCTCGACGGCGTCCATCCACTCCCGCACCAGTCGCTGCACGGCGAGCGGGGAGAAGGCGTAGGCGCCGGGTGCCTCACCCCAGACGAGCAGCCCGAGCCGGTCCGCCCAGTACAGGAACCGCGGGTCCTCGATCTTCTGGTGGTTCCGTGCGGCGGTGAAGCCGAGCTCCTTGATGAGCTCGACCTCGCGGCGGAGTGCCTGCCGTGACGGCGCCGCCAGGTGCGACTCCGGCCAGTAGCCCTGGTTGAGCACGCTCCGGACGTCGTACGCGCGGCCGTTCAGCAGGAAGGCCCCGCCGTCGACGCCCACCGTGCGGACGCCGAAGTAGCTCGAGACGGCGTCGAGGGGCTCGGGTCCCTCGGCGGGGAGCAGGCTGACGACGGCGTCCACCAGGCGCGGGGTCTCGGGCGACCAGACGAGTTCGTCCTCGGCCTGGCCGTTCTGCTGCCGGGCGACCGGCACGACGACCTCGACCTCGTGCGCGTGCACCGGGACGACGGCCTCGACGGTGGCGAGGTCCTCGTCGCCTTCGTGCCACCGTGCCGTGATCCGGACGCGGGCACCGGCGGGGCGCTCGCCGGAGAGCCGCACGGTCAGGCGCATCGTCGCGTGGTCGACGTTGGTCCAGCGCAGGCCCGCGATCGACGCCGTCGGCACGGCCTCGAGCCACACCGTCTGCCAGATCCCGGTGGTGCGGCGGTACCAGATCGCGTGCGGGTGCTCGTGCCAGTCCTGCTTGCCGCGCGGCTGGGTGACGTCGTGCGGGTCGTCCTCGGCACGGACGACCAGGGTGTGCGCCGTGTCCGGGTCGGTGCCGAGCGCCTCGGTCACGTCGAGCGTGAAGGGGGTGTGCCCGCCCTCGTGCTCGCCGATGAACTGTCCGTCCACCCAGACCCGCGCGCGGTGGTCGACGGCGCCGAAGTGCAGCAGGAGCCGGGGTGCCGCACCGCCGTACCCGGCGGCGTCGAGCTCGGCGCGGGTGATCGTCCGGGCGTACCAGACCACGGGGTGGAACCCGGGCTCGTCGATGCCCGACGCCGGTGACTCGGGCGGGAACGGCACCACGATGTCCCGCGCGTCGGGGAACCCGGTGCGCCAGGCGGGGTCGTCGCCGGTGTTCCGGAACGACCACGTCCCGTCGAGGTCGGCCCACGCCCCGCGGAGCATCTGCGGTCGCGGGTACGAGCCGTCCTGGTCGGACGCGCGAGGGAGCCGCGAGGACGGACGGGGCGGGGACAGTGGGGCGGCGACGGTGCCGTCGAGCGAGCTCATGCGACCATGTTGGCGGGTCCGTACATCGTTGTAAAGACCGTCGGGCGCGGCGGGGACCCATCGTCCGGGACGCGTCCCGGCACCGGCGCGTACCGTTCGCTGCATGAGCGCCGAGGCACCCGAGCACGTCGACGACCGCACGCTGGAGGGCTGGATCGCACGCCAGCGCTGGTACGCCGCGAAGGGCGGGACCCCGGCCCTGCGCACGGTCGCCGAGACCGACGGCACCCGGCTCGTGCTCGACGACGCCCCGACCGGCGCCGTGCTCTACCAGGTGCCCGTCACGGCCGGGGGTCCGCCCGGCGCCGATCCCGTCGACGCCACCACCGACACCGACTGGGTGCAGCAGCTCGCCGCGCGCATCGACGCCGACCCCGAGAGCCTCCGACCGATCGGCGAGGTCACCGCGTCCCGGGTCCTCTCCGGCGAGCAGTCCAACACCTCGGTCATCTGCGACACGGCGTCCGGCGACCAGGTCATCATCAAGGTCTTCCGCGTCCTGCACCACGGCGACAACCCCGACGTCACCACGCAGCTCGCGCTCTCCGCCGCGGGCAGCGCGCGCGTACCGACCGTCCACGGCGCGCAGCGGGTGACCTGGCCCGACCCCGGCCGTCCCGACGGCACGGCGTCCGGACACCTCGCCTTCGCGCAGGAGTTCCTGCCCGGGCTCGAGGACGCCTGGCGCGTCGCCCTCCGCGACGCCCGGACCGGCACCCCGTGGGACGACCGGGCGGCCGCGCTCGGTGCGGCGCTCGCCGAGGTGCACCGCACGCTCGCCACCGCCCTGCCGACCGAGCCCGCCGACGAGGCCCGCCGCGAGGCCGCGGTCGCGACGATGCGGGCCCGCCTCGACGCCGCCGTCCGCGAGGCCCCGACCGTCGAGCCGCACGTCGATGCGATCCGTGCGGTGTACGACCGTGCCGCCGCCTCGCACTGGCCGGACCTGCAGCGCATCCACGGCGACCTGCACCTCGGTCAGGTGCTCGCCGCACCGGAGCCGCGCGGGTGGGTGTTCCTGGACTTCGAGGGGGAGCCGCTCCGCCCGCTCGCCGAACGGTCACTGCCCGACTCGACGCTCCGGGACGTCGCCGGGATGCTCCGGTCCTTCGACTACGTCGCGGGCGCCCTCGCGCACGACGCCGAGTTCGTCGACGCGGGCGTCTGGGCGCAGGCGGCACGGCAGGCGTTCCTCGACGGCTACCGCCGAGGCACCGGCGGCGACCTGGTCGAGCACCGCGCACTGCTCGACGCCTTCGAGCTCGACAAGGCCGTCTACGAAGTGGTCTACGAGACGCGGAACCGGCCCGACTGGGCCGGCATCCCCCTGGCCGCGGTCGCCCGACTGGCCGCGGACGCAGCCCGGTCCGACCCGGCGTGACCCGCTGACGGGCGGGAGGCGCGGTGTCGGCCGACACCGCGCCTCCCGTCCGTCACGTGGTGACGTCGACCGTCGTCGTCAGTTGACGGGTCCGGTGTACTTCTCGCCCGGACCCTTGCCCGGTGCGTCCGGGATGCTCGACGCCTCGCGGAACGCGAGCTGCACCGACCGCAGGCCGTCGCGGAGCGGACGGGCGTGGTGGTCGCCGATCTCGGTCGCCGCCGCGGTGACGAGTCCGGCGAGGGCCGTGATGAGCTTCCGTGCCTCGTCCAGGTCGGTCTGTTCCTGCGGGTCGTCCGCAAGACCGACCTTGACGGCGGCCGCGCTGAGCAGGTGGACGGCCACGGTGTTGATCAGCTCGACCGCGGGGACCTCGGCGATGTCGCGGGCCTCGTCGCCGGCGTCGTACCGCTCGTCGGCCTGCACGGTGTCGGCCTGCACGATGTCGTCCTGCGCGGTGTCGTTCTCGGGGGTGTCGGGCACGGTGCTCCTCTGCTAGACTCGTCGGCGGCAGATGCTGTCCGCGTGCCCCGGAACCTGTTCCGAGGTGTTCGAACGGCGTCGTAGAAGAGGAGTCTCTCCCACCCGCGGCCGTGCACCACAGGCTACCGGGTCCCAACCGCTCCGCCGGCGTCCGCGCCGGTCGGTCGTTCCGTACGGGGCGGCGTCGGGCGGCTGCCGAACGGGTTCCGATCCGTGCGTCAGATCTCCTCTCTCGTGCCGTCGTCCAGCGCAGCAGCGCCGGACGGCCACCACTTGATTGAAGGAGCTCCGCATTCCCGATCCCCGCACCAACGACCGAATCCGCGTTCCCGAGGTCCGACTCGTCGGCCCCCAGGGTGAGCAGGTCGGCGTCGTCCCGATCGCCATGGCCCTGCGTCTCGCGCAGGAAGCCGAACTGGATCTGGTCGAGGTCGCCCCGAACTCGAAGCCGCCCGTGGCCAAGATCATGGACTACGGCAAGTTCAAGTACGAGGCAGCGCAGAAGGCCAAGGAAGCGCGTCGCAACCAGGTGAACACCGACCTCAAGGAGGTCCGGTTCCGCCTGAAGATCGACACGCACGACTACGAGACCAAGCGCAAGCGCGCCGAGGGCTTCCTCCTCGGTGGCGACAAGGTGAAGGCGATGATCCTCTTCCGTGGTCGCGAGCAGTCGCGTCCGGAGCAGGGCGTCCGTCTCCTCCAGAAGTTCGCGGAGGAGATCGCCGAGTTCGGCGTCGTCGAGTCGCGTCCGACCCAGGACGGCCGCAACATGACGATGATCATCGCCCCCCTCAAGAACAAGTCCGACGTCAAGGGCGAGCAGAACGCGAAGCGTGCTGCGCAGAAGGCCGAGCGACGTGCGTCGGAGCACGCGGCGAAGGGCAAGGAGGCCGACGAGGCCACCGAGTCCGCGCCGGCGGAGACCTCCGCCGAGTAGGTCCCTCCGGACCACCGCGCGCAACGCTCCCACCGCAACGGCGCGGCCCACCCACCCACCCCACGGAAAGGCACCACGATGCCCAAGCAGAAGACCCACTCCGGGTCGAAGAAGCGCTTCAAGGTCACCGGCAGCGGCAAGATCATGAAGCAGCAGGCCGGTATGCGTCACAACCTCGAGGTCAAGAGCGCCAAGCGCAAGGCCCGCCTGAACGAGGACCAGGTCCTCGCCAAGGCCGACGCGAAGAACGTCAAGAAGCTTCTCGGCCACTGAGCCGGCGGAAACGTAAAGGAACAGATCAATGGCACGAGTAAAGAGAGCGGTCAACGCCGCCAAGAAGCGCCGCGTCATCCTCGAGCGCGCCGAGGGCTACCGCGGCCAGCGTTCGCGGCTCTACCGCAAGGCCAAGGAGCAGGTCACCCACTCCCTCGTCTACGCGTACCGGGACCGTCACGCCAAGAAGGGCGAGTTCCGTCGCCTCTGGATCCAGCGCATCAACGCTGCGTCGCGTGCGAACGGCCTCACCTACAACCGCCTCATCCAGGGTCTGAACCTGGCCGGCGTCGAGGTCGACCGTCGCATCCTCGCGGACCTCGCGGTGAACAACCCCGACACGTTCGCGGCGCTCGTCGAGACCGCCAAGAAGGCCCTGCCGGCCGACACCTCGGCCCCGAAGGCCGCGTAGTCACGCCAGCTCTCGAAGCCCCCGCTCCGTCCACGGAGCGGGGGCTTCCTGCATGCTGCGACACTGGACCCGTGAGCGATCTCCTCGAGAACCCCCGTGCCGGACGCGTGAAGGCCGTCGCGGCCCTGGCGAAGAAGGACGTCCGTGCCGACACCGGGCTCTTCCTGCTCGAGGGGCCGCAGGCCGTGCGCGAGGCGATCGAGTACCGCCCCGAGCTCCTGCGGGAGCTGTACGTCACCCCGACGGCAGCCGCCCGCTACGGGCTCGACGACGCACCGGTCGACACGTGGTTCGTGACCGAGCAGGTGCTCGACACGATGGCGGACACCGTCACCCCGCAGGGCGTCGTCGCGGTGTGCCAGCAGTTCCCGACGTCGGTGCGTGAGGTCTTCCCGGACGCCGGCGACGGCCTGGAGGCACGGGGTGCGTCCGCCACGGACGGCGCCCTGCCCGGTCTGGTCGCGATCCTCGAGCAGGTGCGGGACCCGGGGAACGCGGGCACGATCATCCGCGCCGCGGACGCCGCTGGCGCCGACGCCGTGGTGCTCACCGGTCGCTCGGTCGACCCCTACAACCCGAAGGTGGTGCGCTCCACCACGGGGTCGTTGTTCCACGTGCCGGTCTCGGTCGGGGTGACGCTCGCCGACACGGTCGCCCGCGCGAAGGCCCTCGGCTACACGGTCCTCGCCGCCGACGTGTCCGGCGACGACCTGCCGGACGTGCGGGCCGACGGCATGCTCGACGGCCCGACCGCCTGGGTGTTCGGCAACGAGGCCCGCGGACTGACGACGGAGGACCTCGAGCTGGTCGACCGCGCCGTGAAGGTCCCGATCTACGGTCGGGCAGAGTCGATGAACCTGGCGACGGCCGCCTCGGTCTGCCTCTACGAGTCGGCGTTCGCGCAGCGGGTGGCTTCTTCCTCCACAGCGCGCTGACCCGTCCTGCTCCTCCACCGTCCGCCCAGTGCAGGACGGCGGTATCCCGGGGGCCGGTAGGCTTGGGCCTCGTGTCAGAACACCTCGAGATCAGCGAAGCGGCCGTCGCCGACGCGGTCGACCGGGCCCTCGCCGCGGTCCGCGCGACGACGACCGTGGCCGAGCTGAAGCAGGCCCGGGCCGACCACACCGGCGAGCAGTCGGCGCTCGCGCGGATGAACGCGTCGATGCGCAGCGTGCCGAAGGAGCAGAAGGCAGCGGCCGGCAAGCTCGTCGGCCAGGCGCGCGGTCAGGTGAACGCCGCGATCGCCGAGCACGAGTCCGTCCTGGCCGAGTCCGAGGAACGCGCCCGGCTCGAGGCCGAGCGGGTCGACGTCACCGCGCTGCCGGTCCGCCGTGCGCCGGGCTCCCGTCACCCGCTCTCGGTCCTCAACGAGACCGTCGCCGACATCTTCGTCGGCATGGGGTGGGAGGTGGCAGAGGGCCCCGAGCTCGAGCACGAGTGGTTCAACTTCGACGCGCTGAACTTCGACCCGGACCACCCCGCGCGGGCGATGGCCGACACGATCTTCGTCGAGCCGGTCGACCGGCACCTGGTCATGCGCACGCACACCTCCCCGGTGCAGGTGCGCTCCCTGTTGTCCCGCGACCTGCCGCTCTACGTGATCGCCCCGGGGCGCGTGTACCGCGCGGACGAGCTCGACGCCACCCACCTGCCGGTCTTCACCCAGGTCGAGGGCATCGCGATCGACAAGGGCCTGACGATGGCACACCTGCGCGGCACGCTCGAGCACTTCGCGCGCCAGGTCTTCGGCGCCGAGGCACAGATCCGCCTGCGCCCCAACTACTTCCCGTTCACCGAGCCCAGCGCCGAGATGGACGTCTGGCAGCCGAACGCCAAGGGCGGCCCGCGGTGGGTCGAGTGGGGCGGCTGCGGCATGGTGAACCCCAACGTCCTGCGTGCGGCCGGCATCGACCCGGACGAGTACCAGGGCTTCGCGTTCGGGATGGGCATCGAGCGGACCCTGCAGTTCCGCAACGGCCTGAACGACATGCGTGACTTCCTCGAGGGCGACATCCGCTTCTCGCAGCAGTTCGGAACGGTGGTCTGATGCGCGTCCCACTCCGCTGGCTCGGCGAGTCCGTCGACCTGCCCGACGACGTCTCCCTCGAGCACGTCCACGCGGCACTCGTGTCGGTGGGCTTCGAGGAAGAGGACGTCCACACCTACGACCTCACCGGACCGATCGTCGTCGGTCGCGTGCTCGAGCGCGAGCCCGAGCCGCAGAAGAACGGCAAGACGATCAACTGGTGCCAGGTGGACGTCGGCGACGGCGAGCCCCGCGGCATCGTCTGCGGCGCGCACAACTTCGACGTGGGCGACCTCGTCGTCGTGACGCTGCCCGGTGCGGTGCTGCCCGGCCCGTTCCCGATCGCCGCGCGCAAGACCTACGGCCACGTGTCCGACGGCATGATCGCCTCGGCGCGTGAACTCGGCCTCGGCGACGAGCACGACGGCATCCTCCGCTTCGCCGACCTCGGCATGGAGCCCGAGGTCGGGGCCGACGCCATCGCGCTGCTCGGCCTCGACGACGCCGCGGTCGAGATCAACGTGACCCCGGACCGCGGCTACGTGATGAGCATGCGCGGCGTCGCCCGCGAGTACGCGCACGCCACCGGGGCGAGCTTCCACGACCCCGCCGATCGGGTGACGCCCCGCGCGGGCGAGGGCTTCCGCGTGACGATCGACGACCGGGCACCGGTCCGCGGTCGCGTCGGCGCGCACACCTTCGTCACGCGGACCGTCCGTGGGATCGACCCGACCGTGAAGACACCGGCATGGATGGTGTCGCGACTGGCACTGGCGGGCGTCCGCTCGATCTCGCTGCCCGTCGACATCACGAACTACGTCATGTTCGAGCTCGGCCAGCCCCTGCACGGCTACGACCTCGCGAAGGTCCGCGGCGGCCTCGGCGTGCGTCGCGCGGCGGCGGGGGAGACCCTGGTCACGCTCGACGACGCCACCCGCACGCTCGACCCCGAGGACCTCGTCATCACCGACGACGAGGGCCCGGTCGGTCTCGCCGGCGTGATGGGCGGTGCCCGCACCGAGATCTCGGACACGACGACCGACGTGCTGATCGAGGCCGCGGGCTTCGACCAGGTCTCGATCGCCCGGACGGCCCGTCGGCACAAGCTGCCGAGCGAGGCGTCGAAGCGCTTCGAACGCGGGGTCGACCCGCTCGTGGCCGAGGCCGCGGCGAACCGCGCGGTCGAGCTCCTCGTCGAGCTCGCGGGCGGCGCGGCCGACGCCCTCGGGTCGACGCTCGTCGACACCGCGCCCCGCCCGACGATCACGATGCGTGCGTCCCGACCCGCCGAGCTCGTCGGTGTCGACTACACCGACGCCGAGGTCGTCGACACCCTCCGTGCGATCGGCGCCACGGTCGACGTCGACGGCGAGCTGCTCGTCGTCACGCCGCCGTCCTGGCGACCGGACCTCACCGACGACACGACCCTGGTCGAGGAAGTGGCCCGCATCGTCGGCTACGACCGCATCCCCAGTGTCCTGCCGATCGCGCCGCCCGGGCGCGGTCTGGCCCGGCACCAGCAGGTCCGCCGTCGCGTGTCCGCCGCCCTCGCGGCGCAGGGCCTCGTCGAGGTCGTGGCCGCGCCGTTCGTCTCGCAGTCGACGCAGGACGCGTACCCGGGCATCGACGGCGACGGTGGGCCGAGCGTGGTGCTCGCGAACGCACTGGACAGCGAGCAGTCGCTGCTCCGTCGCAGCGGGGTCCCCGCCCTCGTCGACGCCGCACGTCGGAACGTGTCGCGCGGGCTCGTCGACGTCGCCCTGTACGAGACGTCGCGCGTGTTCCTGCCGACGACGGACGCGCAGCTCGGGACCGACTCCGTGCCCGCCGGTGCGGCTCGACCCGATCAGGACACCCTCGCCGCGCTCGACGCATCGCTCCCGCCCCAGCCGTTCCACGTGTCGGCGCTGCTGACCGGCAACCGCGTCGTGAAGCAGCCCGGGGTGCAGCCGGAGCAGTACGGCATCGCGGACGCGCTCGACGTCGCCCGCGAGGTCGCCTGGGCGGTCGGTGTCGAGCTCCGGGTCGCCCAGACGAGCCACCCGTCCCTGCACCCGGGGCGTGCGGCCTCGCTGCTCGTGGGTGACACCGTGGTCGGCGTCGCCGGGGAGCTGCTGCCCGTCCTGACCGAGGCCGCGGTGCTCCCGCGCGTGGTCGCCGTCGTCGAGCTCGACCTCGACGCGCTGGTGGCAGCGGCACCGGAGCTCGTCGCGGTCGCACCGATCGTGTCCTACCCGGCGGCGACGCAGGACCTCTCCCTCGTGGTCGCGGTCGACGTCCCGGCGGGCGACGTGCTCGAGGCCGTCCGCTCTGGCGCCGGGGAGCTGCTGGAGTATGCTCGGCTCGTGGACGACTACCGGGGCACGGGCGTGGACGAGGGACAGAAGTCCCTGACGTTCGCCCTGCGCTTCCGTGCCACGGACCGCACGCTGACCGCTGCCGAGGCCTCCGAGGCCCGTGACGGCGCCGTCCGACGTGCCGGCGAGCGATTCGGGGCGACCCTGCGCGACTGATCCACCGGATCACCGCCCGGGGCCGCCGCCTCCGACTCTCTCGACGACCAGTCCGACCAAAGGTGGAACCCATGTCCGTATCCGTCGCCGTGGCGGGAGCCTCCGGCTACGCGGGCGGTGAGCTCCTGCGCGTGCTCACCGCTCACCCAGAGTTCGACGTCAGGACGGTGACGGCCTTCTCGAACGCGGGGCAGCCGCTCATCGCCACGCAGCCGCACCTGCGGTCGCTGGCGCACCTGACGCTGGTGGAGACGACGGCGGAGAACCTGCGCGGACACGACGTGGTGTTCCTCGCGCTGCCGCACGGACAGTCGGGCGCGATCACGGCCGAGCTCGACGACGACACCCTCGTCGTCGACTGCGGCGCTGACCACCGCCTGACCGACCCGGCGGCGTGGGACGCGTTCTACGGCGGCGAGTACCACGGCGCGTGGACCTACGGGCTGCCCGAACTGCTCCACGCGGCCCCGGTTCCGGGCACCGCCGACGAGTGGCGTGACGTCGACGACATCACCGGGCTCGGTCGGCAGCGCACGGACCTCGCCACGACGAAGCGGATCGCGGTGCCGGGTTGCAACGTGACGGCCGTGACGCTCGGCATCCAGCCCGGGGTCCAGGCCGGACTCGTCGAGACGGACGACCTCGTCGCGGTGCTGAGCGTCGGACCGAGCGGTGCCGGCAAGAAGCTCGCGACCACCTACCTGGCGTCGGAGATCATGGGGTCCGCCAGCGCCTACGCGGTCGGGGGCACCCACCGGCACATCCCGGAGATCCAGCAGAACCTGATCGCTGCGGGGGCCGGTGACGTCCGGATCTCGTTCACGCCCGTCCTCGTCCCGATGGCACGCGGCATCCTCGCGACCACCACGGCACGACTGTCGCCCGGGGTCAGCGCCCGCGACGTCCGGCTCGCCTGGGAACAGGCCTACGCCGACGAGCCCTTCGTGCACCTGCTCCCGGAGGGCGAGTTCCCGCGCACCGCGGACACCGTCGGCGCGAACACGGCGCTCGTCGGCATCGCCGTCGACGAGGCCGCCGGCCGCGTGGTGGCCGTGAGCGCCCTCGACAACCTGGCCAAGGGCACCGCCGGCGCGGCCGTGCAGTCGGCCAACATCGCCCTGGGCTTCCCGGAGACCCTCGGCCTGAGCGTGGACGGAGTCGCACCGTGACCGACGTGACCGCGACGGACCAGGCCGGAGCGGGCCTCCAGGGCGTGACCGCGGCGGCGGGGTTCCGCGCCGCCGGGGTGACCGCCGGACTCAAGGCGAGCGGGAAGCCCGACGTCGCCCTCGTCGTGAACGACGGCCCCGACGCCGCCGTGGCGGCGGTCTTCACGAGCAACCGAGCGCAGGCGCACCCGGTGATCTGGTCGCGCCAGGTCGTCGGTGACGGCGTCGCCCGGGCCGTGGTGCTCAACTCCGGTGGCGCGAACTGCTTCACCGGCCCGTTCGGCTTCCAGACCACGCACATGACGGCCGAGGCCGTCGGCGACGCCCTCGGCATCGGCGCCGGTGACGTCGTCGTGTGCTCGACCGGGCTGATCGGCCGCGGGGACCAGACGTTCCGCGACGGCGTCCTGCGCGGCGTGGACCTCGCGAGCGCTGCGCTGACGGCGGACGGCGGGCCGGACGCAGCGTCCGCGATCATGACGACGGACACCAGACCGAAGCAGTCCGTCGTGACCGAGGACGGCTGGACGGTCGGCGGCATGGCGAAGGGCGCCGGCATGCTGGCGCCGGGGCTCGCGACGATGCTCGTGGTGATCACGACCGACGCCGTGCAGACGCCGGACCAGCTCGACCAGGCACTCCGCGCCGCGACCCGGGTGACGTTCGACCGCGTCGACTCGGACGGCTGCATGTCGACGAACGACACGGTCGTGCTGCTGTCGTCCGGTGCAAGCGGGGTCACGCCCGAGGTCGGTGACTTCCAAGAAGCGCTGACCGCGGTCTGCGCCGACCTCGCCCGCCAGCTCCAGCAGGACGCCGAGGGTGCGAGTCACGACATCACGATCGAGGTCACCGGCGCGGTGTCCGAGGACGAGGCCGTCACGGTGGGGCGCAGCGTCGCCCGGAACAACCTGTTCAAGGCCGCCGTGTTCGGCAACGACCCGAACTGGGGCCGGGTGCTCGCGGCGATCGGGACCACCGACGCCGAGTTCGACCCGTACGCGGTCGACGTCAGCATGAACGGCGTCCGCGTCTGCCACGCCGGTGCCCCGGACCGCCCGATCGACGAGGTCGACCTGACCCCGCGCGACACCCACGTCCTGATCGAGCTCGGGGTCGGCGTGCACGCGGCGACGATCCTGACGAACGACCTGACGCACGACTACGTCCACGAGAACAGCGCGTACTCCAGCTGATGAGCGACGACCTGACCAAGGAAGAAGAGCACGAGCTCGCCGCCGTCAAGGCCGCGACGCTCATCGAGTCCCTGCCGTGGCTGAAGCGGTTCTCGGGCAAGACCGTCGTCGTGAAGTTCGGCGGCAACGCGATGGTGAACGACGACCTGAAGCGCGCGTTCGCCGAGGACATGGTCTACCTGCGCTACGCGGGGCTCCACCCGGTCGTCGTGCACGGCGGCGGCCCGCAGATCTCGGCAGCCCTGAAGGAACAGGGCATCGCGTCCGAGTTCCGCGGCGGCTACCGGGTGACGACGACCGAGGCGATCACGGTCGTGCGCGACGTGCTGGCCGGCGAGGTCAACCGCGAGATCGTCGACCTCGTCAACGAGCACGGTGACGGCCTGGCGGTCGGGGTGTTCGGCGACGGCGGCTCGCTGTTCACCGGCGAGAAGAAGGGCGTCGTCGTCGACGGCGAGCACTTCGACCTCGGGCACGTCGGCGACATCACGCACGTCGACCCGTCCGGTGTCCTCGCCGCGATCGAGGCCGGACGCATCCCGATCGTCTCGAGCATCGCGATCGACGACGCCCACCCGGACCAGGCGCTGAACGTCAACGCCGATGCCGCGGCCGGCGCCCTGGCCATCGCACTCGGCGCCGCGAAGCTCATGATGCTGACCGACGTGCCCGGCCTGTACCGCAACTGGCCCGACCGCGACTCGATCATCGACCTCATCGCCGTCGACGAGCTGCGCGAGCTGCTGCCGAGCCTCGAGTCGGGGATGATCCCGAAGATGACCGCGTGCCTCGACGCCGTGGTCGGCGGGGTGGGCGGCGCGACCATCATCGACGGGCGCATCCCGCACTCGATCCTGCTCGAGGTGTTCACCCTGCGCGGCGCCGGCACCGAGGTGATCCCGGACCCGAGCCGTCGAACCGAGAACCAGAACACCCACGCCGAGGTCGGCCGACGGGTGCCCGAGTCCGCAGCGGACCCGGGACGCCACGCAGCGACCGACCACGCGAGCACGACGCCGCAGACGAGCACGACGCCGCAGACGAGCACGACGCCGCAGACGAGCACGACCCACCAGACGAGCACGACGCAGAAGGGGACCGAGCAGTGAGCACCGAGACGCAGACCCAGACCTGGAACGACCGGTTCGGGGCGTCGCTCATGCGATCCCTGACCCCGCCGAAGATCATGCTCGACCACGGCCAGGGCTGCCGCGTGTGGGACGTCGACGGCAACGAGTACCTCGACTTCCTGGCGGGCATCGCCGTGAACTCCCTCGGCCACGCCCACCCGGCGCTCGTCGAGGCCGTGGCCGACCAGGCCGCGAAGCTCGTGCACGTGTCGAACTACTTCGCGACGCCGCCGCAGCTCGAGCTCGCCGAGCGCCTGAAGCGCATCACCGGGGCCGGTGACGCGGGTCGCGTGTACTTCGGCAACTCCGGCGCCGAGGCGAACGAGGCCGCGTTCAAGCTCGCGCGGCTGAACAAGGGTGCCGACGGTCGGAAGACCCGCATCCTCGCGCTCAAGCAGGGCTTCCACGGCCGCACGATGGGCGCGCTCGCACTCACCGGCAAGCCCGCGCTGCAGGAGGACTTCCTGCCGATGGTCCCCGGTGTCGAGCACATCGACTCGACCGTCGAGGCACTCGAGTCGGCGATCGACGACACCGTCGCCGCGCTGATCCTCGAGCCGATCAAGGGCGAGGCCGGCGTGGTCGACCTGCCCGAGGGCTTCCTGCTCGCCGCGCGGCGCCTGACCGAGGAGCACGGTGCGCTGTTCATCCTCGACGAGATCCAGACCGGTGTCGGTCGGACCGGCAACTGGTTCACCTTCCAGGGCCACGGCTTCACCCCGGACGCCGTGACGATCGCGAAGGGCATCGCCGGCGGGTTCCCGATCGGCGCCCTCGTGACGTTCGGCTGGGCGTCCGAACTGTTCTCGGCCGGTCAGCACGGCTCGACCTTCGGCGGCAACCCGCTCGGCACCCGCGTCGCGAACGCGGTGCTCGAGGAGATCGAACGCGCCGACCTGGTCGCCGGCGCGGTCACCAAGGGCGAGCGCATCCGTGCCGGCATCGCCGCCCTCGGTTCTCCGCTGGTGCACGAGGTCCGCGGCACGGGCCTGCTCGTCGGCGTCGGCCTGACCGCCCCCGTCGGCCCGGCCGTCAACGCAGCCGCCCTCGAGCGCGGCCTCATCATCAACGCCCCGAACGAGTCGAGCCTGCGCATCGCACCGCCGCTCGTCGTGACCGACGCCGAGATCGACGAGTTCGTGTCGATCCTCGGCCAGAGCCTCGCGGCCGTCGCCGCTGAGCAGGAGACCTCCGCATGACCCGCCACTTCCTCCGCGACGACGACCTGACCCAGGCCGAACAGTCCGCGATCCTCGACCTCGCCGCCCGGATGAAGGGCGACCGCTGGGGCGAGAAGCCGCTGGCCGGCCCGCAGACCGTCGCGGTGATCTTCGACAAGTCGTCGACCCGCACGCGGGTGTCCTTCCACGTCGGCATCTCCGACCTCGGCGGGAGCCCGCTCGTGATCACGACGGCGAACAGCCAGCTCGGCGGCAAGGAGACCCCCTCGGACACCGCCCGGGTGCTCGAGCGCATGGTGTCCGCGATCGTCTGGCGCACCTACGCCCAGGCCGGGCTCGAGGAGATGGCGGCGGGCACCCGTGTGCCGGTCGTCAACGCCCTGTCGGACGACTTCCACCCCTGCCAGCTCCTGGCAGACCTGCTCACCATCCGTGAGCACCGCGGCACGCTCGCCGGGCAGACCGTCGCCTTCGTCGGGGACGGCGCGTGCAACATGGCACACTCGTACCTGCTCGCCGGCGCCACCGCGGGCATGCACGTCCGGGTCGCCGCGCCGGCCGCGTTCAGCCCCGACCCCCGGGTCGTCGCCGACGCCGAGCGTCGTGCCGCCGAGACCGGAGGGTCCGTCCTGGTCGTCACCGACCCGGTCGCCGCCGTCGCCGGCGCCGACGTCGTGGTCACGGACACGTGGGTGTCGATGGGCAAGGAGGACGAGAAGCAGGCGCGACTCGACACCTTCGCGGGGTACCGCGTCGACGACGAGCTGATGGGGCACGCCGCCGACGACGCCGTGTTCATGCACTGCCTGCCGGCGGACCGCGGGTTCGAGGTGACCGCCGAGGTCATCGACGGGCCGCGGAGCATCATCTGGGACGAGGCGGAGAACCGCCTGCACGCGCAGAAGGCCCTGCTCGCCTGGCTCCTCGCCACGAACGCGACGGGCGGCCCGGCCACCGCGACCGCCTCGGTCTCCGCGAGCATCGCGACCGCGGCGACCAGCCCGACCGCCTGACCTCACTCGACAGGAGTCCCGTGACCGACCGCATCGTCGTCGCCTGCTCCGCCGGGGTGGACCCGGCGGCGGCCGTCGAGCACTTCGCCGTCCACCACGAGGTCCTGGCCCTCGTGGTGGACCTCGGCGGTCGCTCGCGCGAGGTCGACGCGGTGCGCGAGCGCGCTCGGGTCGCCGGCGCGGTGGACGCCCTGGTGGTCGACGCGAAGACGGAGTACGCCGAGCGGTACGTCGTCGGCGCCGTGCAGGCGAACGCCGGCGGTCCCGGTCGGCCGCTGGTGCCGGCGCTGCGTCTGCCGATCATCGCCGACCACCTGACCCGGACGGCGCGGCAGCTCGGTGCCGTCGCGGTCGCGCACCTCACGTCCGCGCCGGACCAGGTCGCCCTCACGACGACGGCCGCCGGGTACGACCCCGACCTCCGGGTCCTCCCCGTGCCGAACAGGGTCGTGCCGGTCGGCGGTACCGAGCACGACGTCTGGGGCCGCCTGGTCGCCGAACCCGATCCCGAGGACCCGTGGGTCGCGGTCGACGCGGCGGGCTGGGCGCGGACCGCTGACCCGGCCGCGCAGCCGGACCCCGAACCCGACGAGGTCACCGTGACCTTCGAGCACGGAGTCCCGGTCGCCCTCGACGGGCAGCGCTTCCCGGTCCTGCGCCTCCTGCGCGAGCTCGACGCCCTCGCCGGCCGCCACGGCATCGGGCGGCACGACCTCGTCGTCGACCTGCTCGACGGTCGCAAGGCCCGCCGCCTCGCGGAGACCCCGGCCGCGACGGCACTCGTCGCGGCGCACCGGGACCTCGAACGCATCACCCTCGAACGCGAGGTGCTGCGCGTCAAGGACGGCGTGGACCGCGAGTGGGCCGACCTGGTCGAGGGCGGTCGCTGGGCGAGCGGGCTCCGCCGTGCACTCGACGCCTTCATCGAGGACACGCAGCGGCACGTCTCCGGCGACGTGCGGCTCCGGCTGCACGGCGGGGTCGCCGCGGTCACCGGGCGCCGGTCGGAGCAGAGCCTGCTCGACTTCGAGCTCGCCGGGGTCGCGACCACCGCCGGTCCCGCGTTCGCCGACGTCCGGGCCCGGCCGACCCGGACCGCCACCCGCCGCGACCGCGCGAACTGACGACCGACCGCCACACGCCGCGACCGCGCGACCTGACAGCCGACCGCCCCGCGAACCCCGCCCCACGAACCCCGCACCACCGACCAGCACCCCTCCCAGGCAGGACGACATGACCGACGCGACGCAGCCCAGCAAGACCGACGCCACGAACACGGGCGCCCTGTGGGGTGGCCGCTTCGCCGACGGCCCCAGCGCCGAACTCGCCGCGCTGTCCCGGTCGACCCAGTTCGACTGGCAGCTCGCGCCGTACGACATCGCCGGTTCGCGGGCCCACGCCCGGGCCCTGCAGGCCGCGGGGTACCTGACCGAGGACGAGCTGGAGCGCATGATCGCCGGCCTCGACCGCCTGGCCGATGCGCACGCGACGGGCGAGTTGCAGCCGGACGACTCCGACGAGGACGTCCACGGTGCCCTCGAGCGCCTGCTCATCGCCGACCTCGGACCGGAACTCGGCGGGAAGCTCCGGGCCGGCCGGAGCCGCAACGACCAGATCGCCACCCTCGGCCGCATGCACATGCTCGACCACGGTCGGCGGATCGGGCGTCTCGTCATCGACCTCGTCGACGCGATCTCCCAGCAGGCCAGCGAGCACCCCGCGGCGATCATGCCCGGTCGCACCCACCTGCAGCACGCCCAGCCGGTCCTCCTCGCCCACCACCTCCTCGCCCACGCCTGGCCGCTCGTCCGCGACCTCGAGCGGCTCCGCGACTGGGCCGACCGTGCGAGCGTCAGCCCCTACGGCGCCGGAGCCCTGGCGGGCAGCTCGCTCGGACTCGACCCGGCGGCGATCGCCCGCGAGCTCGGCTTCGCCCGCCCCGCGGACAACTCCATCGACGCCACGGCCGCCCGCGACGTCGTCGCGGAGTTCGCGTTCGTCCTCGCGCAGATCGGCATCGACGTCTCCCGTCTGGCCGAGGAGATCATCCTGTGGAACACGAAGGAGTTCGGGTTCGTCCGGCTCCACGACGCCTTCTCGACCGGGTCGAGCATCATGCCGCAGAAGAAGAACCCGGACATCGCGGAGCTCGCGCGCGGCAAGTCGGGTCGACTCGTCGGCAACCTCACGGGCCTCCTCACGACGCTCAAGGGCCTGCCGCTCGCGTACAACCGCGACCTGCAGGAGGACAAGGAGCCGGTCTTCGACTCGGTCGCCCAGCTCGAGGTGCTGCTCCCGGCCTTCACCGGCATGGTCGCGACGCTGACCTTCGACACCGAGCGGATGGCCGAGCTCGCACCGCAGGGCTTCTCGCTCGCGACCGACGTCGCCGAGTGGCTGGTCCGGCAGGGTGTGCCCTTCCGCGACGCCCACGAGGTCTCGGGCGCGCTGGTCCGGTACTGCGAGGAGCGCGGCCTCGAGCTCGACGAGCCCGGCGACGACGAGTACCGCGCCGTCTCCGAGCACCTCACACCCGAGGTCCGCGGGGTCCTCACGATCGAGGGCAGCGTCGCGTCCCGCGCCGGTGTCGGCGGCACGGCGCCGGACCGCGTCGCGGAGCAGCTCGCCGCCCTGACCCGCCGCGTCCACGACCTGGCCGAGGGCGCACCCTTCACCCGATGACCGACGGGCTGCGCGCGCTCCTGGCCGAGCCCGCCCCGGTCTGCGCACCGGCTCTGCTCGGCGCGACGATCGCGGGGCGCGGCGTGACGCTGCGCATCACCGAGGTCGAGGCCTACTGGGGCCCGACCGACCCGGGCTCGCACGGCCACCGCGGCCCGACACCACGCAACCGGCACCTCTTCGGGCCGCCGGGAACGCTCTACGCGTACCGCTCGTACGGCATCCACACCTGCGTCAACGTGGTGAGCGGGCCGGAGGGCACCTCGTCCGGCTCGCTCCTGCGCGCTGCCGAGGTGGTCGACGGCATCGAGGTGGCCCGGGCACGCCGCGGCCCGTCCGTCACGGACGTCGCCCTGGCCCGGGGACCCGGCAACCTCGGACAGGCGCTCGGCGCCGTGCTCGGCGAGGACGACGGGACCTCGCTCCTCGACGGGTCCGGGCCGTTCCGGCTCACGCTCGCCCCCGGTCTGGAGGCGCGGCTCACCGCCGCCGACCCGGCCGACGTGGTCGCGGAGCTGCTCCGAGAGACGGTGGCCGGTCCCGTGGGCGCGGCTCGGGTCCGGCGGATCTCCGTCGGCCCGCGCACCGGCGTCGCCGGTGTCGCCGGTGGGGCGACGTTCCCCTGGCGCTCCTGGTGGACCGGTGACCCGACGGTCTCGGCGTACCGACGGCACCAGCGGGCGGTCGACTGACGGGGACGGGCCGCGCCTCCCGGCCGTCGTCACCGGCCCGCCGGTCGCTACGATGGTCCGGTGTCCAGCGCAACCGATCCCGATGTCCTGACACGCCAGCAGAACGACCCCACCTTCGCCTCGGTGTGGGACGAACTGCGCTGGCGCGGTCTGGTGCACGTCTCCACCGACGAGACGGCACTCCAGGAGGCCCTCGACGGCGGGACGGTCACGTACTACTGCGGGTTCGACCCGACCGCACCGTCGCTGCACTGCGGCAACCTGCTGCAGCTGCTCACGATGCGGCGGCTGCAGCTCGCCGGGCACAGGCCGCTCGCGCTCGTCGGCGGCTCCACCGGGCTCATCGGCGACCCGCGACCGACCGCGGAACGAACCCTGAACACCCCGGAGACCGTCGCCGAGTGGGTGAACCGGCTGCAGGCGCAGGTGTCCCGGTTCCTCAGCCCCGACGGCGAGAACGGCGTCCGGCTCGTCAACAACCTCGACTGGACGGCGCCGCTGTCCGCCATCGACTTCCTGCGTGACATCGGCAAGTACTTCCGCGTGAACACGATGCTGAAGAAGGACGCCGTCGCCGCGCGGTTGAACTCCGACGCGGGGATCAGCTACACGGAGTTCAGCTACCAGATCCTGCAGGGTCTGGACTACCGCGAGCTGTACCGGCAGTACGGCTGCACGCTGCAGACCGGTGGTTCCGACCAGTGGGGCAACCTGACCTCGGGCACGGAGCTGATCCGGCGCACCGAGGGTGTCGCCGTGCACGCGCTCGGCACCCCGCTCATCACGAACTCGGACGGTACGAAGTTCGGCAAGAGCGAGGGCAACGCGATCTGGCTCGACGCCGAGATGACGTCGCCGTACGCCTTCTACCAGTTCTGGCTCAACACGGCGGATGCCGACGTGATCGCCCGGCTCCGGGAGTTCACCTTCCTCGACCGCGCGGAGATCGGGCGGCTCGAGCAGGCGGTGGCCGACGAGCCGTTCCGTCGCGAGGCCCAGCGCACCCTGGCGTCCGAGGTCACCTCGCTGGTGCACGGAGCGGCGGCGACCCAGGCGGCGATCGACGCCTCGGCGGCGCTGTTCGGGAACGGCGACCTGGCCGCGCTCGACGCGGCGACCCTGCGTGCCGCGGTCGCCGAGCTGCCCGGGACGGTGTCGCTCCCCGGCGACGCCGACGTCGCTCGCGCCCTCGTCGACACCGGCCTCGTGAAGTCGCTCGGTGAAGCGCGCCGTGCGGTCGACCAGGGCGGTGTGTACGTGAACAACGTCCGCGCCGACGACACGACCGCACAGCTCGCAGGCCTCGCGTTGCCCGGGGGAGTCGTCGTGCTCCGCCGCGGCAAGAAGACCCTCGCCGGCGTGACGCTCGGCTGACCCGCCCACCCCCGCTGCACCCGGTGCCCGGTCTCCCGACGGAGGCCGGGCACCGCTGCGTCCGCTGGGTGCCGGCGTGCAGTTGCAGAGTGCGACACGCCCGGACGACGGCCCGGTTGGCGCTCCCCGCCGTCGCTGCGTAGAGTTCTTACTCGTCACCCCAAAGGTGCGGCGGAGCGGCTGGAGCGAGAGCCCAGAGCCTGCCGGCCTCAAGCGGGACCATCCTCCACCGAAGTTCAGATCAGGCCTTGTGCTCGATCGCTTCGACGCTTAGGATGACTACTCCACCGGCCCTCTCCTACGGGATGAGCCACAGGACTCCGGTCCGACGAGTTGCCGGTGACACCAAGAACACAATGCCCCTCTGGCGGAGCTCCTTCTGGGAGTCGAGTGGGGGGTGCGTCTGGTCCTTGAGAACTCAACAGCGTGCACATTGTCAATGCCAATTATTTTGACCCCGTGCCTGGTCGGTTTGCTGACCGGGTCGGAGACAATTCCTTTTGGATTGAATTGAT
>NZ_JAUCMM010000011.1:0-115282 GCF_030362975.1 Curtobacterium subtropicum | reverse complement strand
GCGGGGGGGGGGGGGGCCCCGGGGCCCCCGCGCCTCCCGTCCGTCCGTCGGTCGCGAACCCGAGACTCGTGCTCAGTGACGTTCCTCGCGCTCCTCGGCCCGAGCGACGTCGCTCAGGCCGAGACTCGGGCCACCGGCGCGCGGCCGGGCCGGCCGGGCCGGCCGGCTACCAGCTGACGGGGAGCGGCTTGCCCTCCTCGTAGCCGGCAGCCGATTGGATGCCGACGAGCGCCCGGTCGGCGAACTCGGCGAGCGAGGACGCCCCCGCGTACGTCGCCGAGCTGCGGATGCCCGTGGTGATCATGTCGAGGAGGTCCTCGACGCTCGGCCGCTCCGGGTCGAGGTAGATCGTCGACGACGAGATGCCCTCGGCGAAGAGGGCCTTGCGTGCGCGCTCGTACGGGTCGAGGCGCTCGAAGCGCTCGCGCACCGCCTTCGCCGATGCCATGCCCCAGCTCTCCTTGTAGGCCTTGCCGGCGGCGTCGCGACGGAGCACCCCGGGCGCCTCGAGCGTCCCGGCGAACCACGAGCCGATCATCACGCTCGACGCACCGGCGGCCAGGGCGAGCGCGACGTCGCGCGGGTAGCGGACCCCACCGTCGGCCCAGACGTGCGCGCCGAGCGACCGGGCCGCAGCGGCGGTCTCGAGCACGGCGGAGAACTGTGGACGACCGACGGCCGTCATCATGCGTGTGGTGCACATGGCGCCCGGCCCGACGCCGACCTTGATGATGGTCGCGCCGGCGTCGACCAGGTGCGCCACGGCGTCGGCGGTGACGACGTTGCCGGCGACGATCGGCAGGCCGAGCCCGAGCGCCGACACGGTGCGGAGCGCGCGGAGCATGCCCTCCTGGTGCCCGTGCGCGGTGTCGAGCACGAGCACGTCGACCCCGGCGGCGGCGAGGGCCCTCGCCTTCGCGGCGACGTCGCCGTTGATGCCGACCGCCGCGGCGACCCGGAGCCGACCCGCACCGTCGACCGCGGGCGTGTAGATGTCCTGGCGGATGGCGCTCGTCTGGCTGGTGGTGCCCACGACCCGGCCGTGTCGGACGACGGGGGCGAAGTCGACCTCGGCCGCCGAGAGCACGTCGTACACGTGCCGCGGGGTGCCGGCGTCCTCGGCGTCGATCGCCGTCGACGGCCCGTGCAGCAGGTCACCGATCGTGGCGTCCGCACCGGCGGTCCCGAGCCGGGCGGCCGGCACGCAGCCGAGGTACTCCCCCGCGTCGTCGCGCACGACCACCCCGCGACCGGCGACGGGCAGGAGCTGCTCGAGCGCCTCGGCGACGGTGGTGTCGGCGCGCATGTCGTAGGCGGTGTCGAAGTCGACCGGCTGCTCCTTGACCCAGCGGATCGCCGCGTCGAGGTCCTGCAGGTGCATGTCCTGCGGCAGCACACCGAGACCGCCACGGCGGGCCAGGGTCGCCGCGAGGCGCGGACCCGTGACGGAGTTCATGTTGGCGCTGACGATCGGGATCGTGGCGCCCGTGCCGTCGTTCGTGGCGAGGTCGACGTCGAAGCGGCTCGTCACCCCGGACCGGCTCGGGACGAGGAAGACGTCGGAGTAGGTCAGGTCGTGCGTCGGCCGCGTCTCGTAGAACCTCATGGGTGCCACTGTACGGCTCCGCGGTCGCCGTCGGACCGCCCCGGCGAAGCCCCGCGGTCGCCGCCGGGGCGCTCCTGCGCTGCGCCGCTGCGCGACACCCGTCGGCCGCCGCTCGGGTCCGGCAGACCGCTCCGGTCCGACACGCGCGAGTGCGGCCGGGAGGCGCGGCGCGCGTCCGACGGTCACCGAACGGTCGGCGCGGAACGGCTAGGCTTGCGGCCAGTGCGGAGCAGGGTTGCCCCGCACGACACACACGAGCATCTATCGACGGAGAGTGGGCGATCGGCTGTGTCGAGCCATCTGACGGGTACGGACGAGACCGCGGGCGAATTCGGGGCGAACGAGTGGCTGGTCGACGAGCTCTACGAGCAGTTCGTCGCCGACAAGGAGTCCGTGGACAAGTCGTGGTGGCCCGTGCTCGAGAGCTACCACCGCTCCCAGACCGGCACGGCCGCCGGTGGCTCCGCCCCCTCCGGTTCGTCGGCCTCCGCCTCCACGCAGTCGTCGGTCCCCGCTCCGACGCAGTCGACCACGCAGCAGCCCGCCACGGGTGACGCCCCGGCCGAGGCGAGGTCGGGCGGTCCGATCCAGGCCAAGACGACCTCGCGTCAGCCCACCCCGCAGCCGATCCCGGCGGAGGCCAACGACCAGGCCGACGACCACGAGGAGACCCACGAGGACGTGGCGACCCCGCTCCGGGGCATGGCGAAGACCCTCGCCTCGAACATGGACGCCTCGCTCACGGTCCCCACGGCGACCAGCGTCCGGACGATCCCGGCGAAGCTGATGATCGACAACCGCATCGTCATCAACAACCACCTGCGTCGTGCCCGCGGCGGCAAGATCTCCTTCACGCACCTGATCGGCTGGGCGATGGTGCAGGCGCTGCAGGACTTCCCGAGCCAGAACGTCTTCTACGAGGAGCGCGACGGCAAGCCCTTCGTGGTCGAGCCCGCGCACGTGAACCTCGGCATCGCGATCGACGTCCCGAAGAAGGACGGCACCCGCTCGCTCCTCGTCCCGAGCATCAAGCGCGCCGAGACCCTGACGTTCGGCCAGTTCCTCGCCGCCTACGAGGACCTCGTCAAGCGCGCACGTGACAACAAGCTCACGCCGGCGGACTTCCAGGGCACGACGATCTCGCTGACCAACCCGGGCGGCATCGGCACGGTGCACTCGGTCCCGCGCCTGACGAAGGGCCAGGGGTCGATCATCGGCGCCGGCGCGCTCGAGTACCCGGCGCAGTTCCAGGGCTCGGCGACGAAGACCCTGGTGGAGCTCGGCGTCGGCAAGACCATCACGCTGACGAGCACCTACGACCACCGCGTCATCCAGGGCGCCGGCTCGGGCGAGTACCTGAAGAAGGTGCACGAGCGGCTCATCGGCGAGCACGGCTTCTACGAGGGCATCTTCTCGGCGCTGCGCATCCCGTACAAGCCGATCCAGTGGGCGAACGACATCAACGTCGACCTGGCGCACCGCGTCAACAAGACGTCCCGCGTGCAGGAGCTCATCAACAGCTTCCGGGTGCGCGGGCACCTGATGGCGGACATCGACCCGCTCGAGTACCGGCAGCGCACGCACCCGGACCTCGAGCTCGAGAACCACGGGCTGACGTTCTGGGACCTCGACCGCGAGTTCGTCACCGGCGGCCTGGCCGGCACCACCACGGCACCGCTCCGCGACGTGCTGGGCATCCTGCGCGACGCGTACTGCCGCACCGTCGGCGTCGAGTACATGCACATCCAGGACCCCGAGCAGCGCCGCTGGGTGCAGGGCCACATCGAGGTGCCCTACTCGAAGCCGTCGAAGGACGAGCAGCTCCGCGTCCTCGGCAAGCTCAACGAGGCCGAGGCCTTCGAGACCTTCCTGCAGACGAAGTACGTCGGACAGAAGCGCTTCTCGCTCGAGGGCGGCGAGTCGACCATCGCGTTCCTCGACACCCTCATCCAGCACGCCGCCGGCGCCGGCCTCGACGAGGTCGCGATCGGCATGGCCCACCGCGGCCGCCTCAACGTGCTGACGAACATCGCCGGCAAGACCTACGGGCAGATCTTCCGTGAGTTCGAGGGCTCCTCGCTCCCCGGCGCCGTGTCCGGCCAGGGCTCCGGCGACGTGAAGTACCACGTCGGCACCGAGGGCGTGTTCCGCGCGTCCGACGGCTCGAGCATCCCGGTCACGATCGCCGCGAACCCCTCGCACCTCGAGGCGGTCGACGGCGTGCTCGAGGGCATCGTCCGCGCGAAGCAGGACCGCACCCCGCCCGGCACGTTCGGCGTGCTGCCGGTGCTCGTGCACGGTGACGCGGCCATGGCCGGCCAGGGCGTCGTCGTCGAGACCCTGCAGATGTCGCAGCTCCGCGGCTACCGCACGGGCGGCACGGTGCACCTCGTCATCAACAACCAGGTCGGCTTCACCACGCCCCCCGAGTCAGCGCGCAGCTCGGTCTACTCCACCGACGTCGCGAAGACGATCCAGGCGCCGATCTTCCACGTCAACGGGGACGACCCCGAGGCCGTGGCGCGCGTCGCGGAACTCGCCTTCGCCTACCGCGAGGAGTTCCACCGCGACGTCGTGATCGACCTCGTCTGCTACCGCCGCCGCGGCCACAACGAGGGCGACGACCCCTCGATGACGCAGCCCCTCATGTACAACCTCATCGAGGCGAAGCGCTCCGTCCGCACGCTGTACACCGAAGCCCTCGTCGGTCGCGGCGACATCACGCAAGAGGAGTACGACGAGGCGCACCGCGACTTCCAGGACCGCCTCGAGCGTGCCTTCGCCGAGACCCACGAGGCGCAGACCGGCACGATGCCCGTCATCACGACGGACGACGACGGCGCGGTGGACGGCCTCGAGCGTCCGACCGCCCAGCGTGACGACGCCGAGGTCGAGGTGCACGAGACCGCGATCTCCGAGGAGCTCGTCCGGGCGATCGGCGACGCGCACAGCAACCCGCCCGCCGGCTTCTCGATCCACCCGAAGCTGCAGCAGCTCCTCACCAAGCGCACCGAGATGACCCGCTCCGGCGGCATCGACTGGGCGATGGCGGAGCTCATGGCGATCGGCTCGGTGCTGGTCGAGGGCAAGCCCGTCCGACTCGCAGGCCAGGACGCCCGACGCGGCACCTTCGTGCAGCGCCAGGCGGTCTTCCACGACCGCGTGAACGGGCAGGAGTGGCTGCCGCTCGCGAACGTCACCGAGGACCAGGCCCGCCTGTACATCTACGACTCGCTGCTCAGCGAGTACGCGGCCATGGCGTTCGAGTACGGCTACTCGGTCGAGCGTCCCGAGGCACTCGTGCTCTGGGAGGCGCAGTTCGGCGACTTCGCGAACGGCGCGCAGACCGTGATCGACGAGTTCATCTCGTCAGCCGAGCAGAAGTGGGGCCAGCGCTCCGGACTGGTGCTCCTGCTCCCCCACGGCTACGAGGGCCAGGGGCCGGACCACTCGTCGGCGCGCATCGAGCGCTACCTGCAGCTCTGCGCCGAGGACAACATGACCGTCGCGCGGCCGTCGACCCCGGCGTCGTGGTTCCACCTGCTCCGTCGACAGGCGTGGGCCCGTCCGCAGAAGCCGCTCGTCGTGTTCACCCCGAAGGCGATGCTGCGCCTGCGCCAGGCGACGAGCCCGGTCGAGGCGTTCACCAGCGGGTCCTTCCGCGAGGTGCTCGACGACGACCGCGTGGCCGACAAGGGCGCCGTGCGCCGCGTCGTGCTGCACTCGGGCAAGGTGCACCACGACCTCCGCGCAGAGCTCGACAAGTCCGGCGCGACCGACGTCGCCCTCGTGCGGCTCGAGCAGCTCGCCCCGCTCCCCCTCGAGGAGCTGCTGCAGGTGCTCGCCGGCTACCCGCAGGCCGAGGTCGTCTGGGCGCAGGAGGAACCGGAGAACCAGGGTGCCTGGCCGTTCGTCTGCATGAACCTGTCCCCGCACCTCGACGGCCGTCCGCTCTCCGTGGCCTCGCGCCCGGCGAGTGCCGCACCGGCGACGGGCTCGTCGAAGCGCTCCGCGGGCGAGGCCGCCGACGTGGTGCGGAAGGCGCTCGGCTGACCCGGAGCACCCCGTGACGGACGATGCGCCCCGGTCCTCCGGGGCGCATCGGTCGTCCGGCGGCGCGACCGCACGTCCGGCACGGGCGCGAGGTGCGGCTACCGCAGCTTCGTGTAGCGGACGCCGGCCTCGTGGTAGCCGCGCTTCTGGTAGAAGCGGTGCGCACTGTCGGTCGCCGCGGCCGACACGGCGCTGAGACGGTGGGCCCCTTGCTCGGTGGCCCACGTCTCGAACACATCGATGAGCGCGGAACCGGTGCCGTGCCTCCTGGCCGACGGGTCCACGACCAGCAGCAGGAGCTGCGCGGTCGGCTCGTCGCTCGCGTACGACCAGGTCACCTGCGCGCCCGCCACCGCCACTGCGCGGCCGTCCTCGCCGCGGACCAGCCACGTGCGGTGGCCGGCCTCGGGGACCAGCCGCTCCAGCCGAGCGCGCATCGCGGGCTCGTCGACGACGTGCCCGAGCAGACGGACGAGGGCGGTGACGTCGGCGACGTCCGTGTCGGACCAGGTGGTGATCGACTCGGCGGTGAGGGTCATGGGGCGACCCTACCCAGGACGGGCGTCGTGTGACGACGCGCCGACGACCGCCGGGCCCGGTCGGTCAGGCCTGGTGCGTCGACTGCTCCACGCGGATGCGTGCCAGGATCTCCGTCCGGAGCTGCTCCGGCGCGGTCTCGGCACAGGCGCGCTTCACCGTCTCCATGAGGACGACGCCCACCCGGTGCTCGCTCGTGCAGTCCTCGCAGGACTCCATGTGCTCCCGGATGTCCGCGGCGTCCTCGCGGCAGAGCTCGTCGTGCAGGAACTCCTCGAGCTCGGCCTTGGCCTTCGAGCAGTCGCAGCCGCTCATCGTGCGTCCTTCCCGTCGGTGCGACCAGCGGCCGCAGTCGTCCCCCGGCCCCGCCCGCGCATCGTCGCCGTCGACGCTGCGTCCGGGACGATGCCGGTCTCGCGTGCGTGGTCCGCCAGGAGCCCCCTGAGGAGCCGGCGACCACGGTGGAGGCGGCTCATGACCGTCCCCACGGGGGTCTTCATGATGTCGGCGATCTCCTGGTAGGAGAAGCCCTCGACGTCCGCGAAGTACACGGCCATCCGGAAGTCCTCGGGGATCGACTGGAGCGCGTCCTTCACGGCGGAGGACGGCAGGTGGTCGATCGCGTCGGCCTCGGCGGAGCGCGCGGACACGGACTGCGTGACGCTCTCGGCGCCGCCGAGCTGCCAGTCCTCGAGCTCGTCGATCGTGCCCTGGTACGGGTTCCGCTGGTTCTTGCGGTACGTGTTGATGAACGTGTTCGTCAGGATGCGGTAGAGCCACGCCTTGAGGTTCGTGCCCTGCCGGAACTGCCGGAAGGCCGCGTACGCCTTGACGAAGGTCTCCTGCACGAGGTCCGACGCGTCGGCCGGGTTCCGGGTCATCCGCATCGCAGCGCCGTACAGCTGGTCCATGAACGGGAGCGCCTGGGCCTCGAACAGCGACCGCAGCTCGGCCTCGGAGACGGTCTTCTCGTCGGCGGGCTCGGGCTCGAGGGCATCCGCCTCCCCGGACACCGCGTCGAGCTGCGCCTCGGTCTCCTCGACCAGGTCGTGCGGTGCTGCCTGCGGTTCGTCGGTCGTCATCACGGACGAGTCTAGGCCGAGGCCGATCGTCGTCCGCACGGCCGGCAGCGCCGTCCGGTCGCGTTCGAGTGTGCCTGTCGCCAATGGTCCTCCCGGTGCGTTCAGTACCCTGGTGAACCGATGGCAGAGTCGACGCATTCCCAGCAGCCCGGTCCGTGGATCGCCCCCCTCGCCCGCGGGCCCCTGCGCGGCGACGTCGCCCTGCCCGGCTCCAAGTCGTTGACGAACCGGGAGCTCGTGCTCGCGGCGCTGGCGGACGGCCCCTCGACCATCCGGCTCCCCCTGCACTCCCGCGACTCCGCGCTCATGGTCGCGGCGCTCCGCCAGCTCGGGGTCGGGATCGACGAGGTCGTCCCCGCGGACGGCGTGGCACCGAACCCGTACGGCCCGGACCTCCGCATCACACCGGCACCGATGCACGGCGACGTCGCCGTCGACTGCGGCCTGGCCGGCACCGTGATGCGCTTCCTGCCGCCGCTCGCGGCGCTCGCCACCGGTCCGGTGACCGTCGACGGCGACCCCTACGCCCGTAAGCGCCCGATGGGTGCGATCATCCGCGCGCTCGCCGACCTCGGTGTCGACGTGACGGACGACGGCGACGGTGCCATGCCCTTCTCGTTCACCGGCACCGGCGCGGTCCGCGGCGGTCGGCTCGAGATCGACGCGTCGGCGTCGTCGCAGTTCGTCTCCGGGCTGCTGCTCTCCGCCGCGCGCTTCGACGAGGGCCTGCACCTCACCCACGTCGGCGACCGCCTGCCGAGCCTGCCGCACATCGACATGACCGTCGCGGCGCTCCGCGCGCGCGGGGTCCGGGTGGACCAGCCGTCGATCGGCGAGTGGGTCGTGCACCCGGGCCCGATCGCCGCCCGTGACGTCGTGATCGAGCCCGACCTGTCGAACGCCGCCCCGTTCGCGGCGGCCGCGCTCGTCGCGGGCGGAACCGTGCGGATCCGCACCTGGCCGACCGACACGACGCAGGTGGGTGCCGACCTCGAGACGCTCCTGCCCCTGTGGGGCGCGACCGTCACGCGGGACGGCGACGACCTCGTGTTCGACGGCGGCGTCGGGGTGGCGGGTGGAGCCTCCCTGCCGGGTGTCACCCTCGACCTGACGCGCGGTGGCGAGCTCGCACCGGCGCTCGTCGCGCTGTCGGCCCTGGCCGACGGTCCGAGCGAGATCACCGGGATCGGCCACCTGCGGGGCCACGAGACGGACCGCCTGGCCGCGTTGGCGGCGGACGTGAACCGGTCGGGAGGCTCGGTGCAGGAACTCGACGACGGCCTGCGGATCACGCCGGCGCCGCTCCACGGCGGTGGCTGGGCCGCGTACGACGACCACCGGATGGCCACCGCGGGCGCCCTCGTGGGCCTCGTCGTCGACGGCGTCGCCGTCGACGACGTCGGCTGCACCGCGAAGACGCTGCCGCAGTTCCCCGAGCTCTGGGCGGACCTCGTGGCGACCGGCCCGGCCCCGGACACCGGCACCGTCACCGTCACCGTCACGGACGGTCGTCCGTCCGACGGGAGCGTGACGCCGTGAGCTGGTGGGACGACGTCGACGGGGACGCCGGCGACGAGGACGAGCCGTACGGGCAGTACGAGTCGAAGGTGCGGATCCGACCGAACCCGAAGGGCAACCGGCCCCGCACGAAGACCCGTCCGAGCTACGACGACGCGCCCGTCGGCTGGGTGACGAACGTCGACCGCGGGCGCTTCGGCGTGCTGGTGTCCGCCGGACAGGACGATGAGCGGGTCGTCACCGCGACGAAGGCCCGCGAGCTCGGCAAGAAGTCGGTCGTCACCGGCGACCACGTGTCCCTCGCCGGCGACGTGTCGGGCGACACCGGTTCGCTCGCGCGCATCGTCAAGGTCGCCGAGCGGTCCACCCTGCTGCGGCGGAGCGCCGACGACAGCGACGAGGTCGAGCGCGTCATCGTGGCGAACGCCGACCAGATGCTGATCGTCGTCGCCGCCGCCGACCCGGAACCACGCCCGCGGCTCATCGACCGGTACCTCGTCGCGGCGTTCGACGCCGGACTCGACCCGGTGCTCTGCATCACGAAGACCGACCTCGCCGACCCGGCACCGTTCCTCGCGCACTTCGCCTGCCTGGACCTGCGGATCGTCACGAGCCGGTCGGACGACGTGCCCTTCGACGCGCTGCACGAGGTGCTCGACGACCAGGTCACGGTGACCGTCGGACACTCGGGCGTCGGGAAGTCGACGCTCGTGAACGCCATCACCGGGTCCACCCGGGCCACCGGCGTCGTGAACGCGGTGACGGGTCGCGGGCGGCACACCTCGTCGTCGTCGATCGCGCTGCGCGTCCGCGACGGCGGCTGGATCATCGACACCCCGGGCGTGCGGTCGTTCGGGCTCGGCCACGTGCAGCCCGAGAACGTCTTCCGGGCCTTCGCCGCGCACGCCGTCGCGGTGCACGAGCCCACGGACGGCATCCCGCTGTCCCAGGCGCACGACTGGGAGATCGTCGACCGGGTGCACGACGGGGAGCTCGGGCCGACGGGCGTCGAGCGGCTCGACTCCTTCCGTGCGCTGCTCACCGGCATGGGAGCGGACGACCCCGGCGCGGACTGACCGGCGCGGACTGACCGACCCGACCGGACCGACCGCTCGGCCCCGACGCGCTGCCGTGCCCCGCGGTGCCGGCCCGGCGCGCGCGGGCGCGGTCGCGCTGCGGTGCCCGGGGGTGCCGGCCCGGCGCGCGCGGGTGTACCGTTGCTCCTCGTGCCCGAAGTTGCAGAACACAACACAGCCCGTCCGGAACCGGTCCACCACGGGGACCACGCAGCGCCGCACCCGCAGCGGAGCAGCCGGCCGGCGGCACTCGCGGCGACGGTCCTGCGCCCCGAGCACCTCGGGCGGACGCTGCGCTCCTTCGGGTCGCACATCCTCGTCCCGCTGTTCCTCGCGGTCGGGATGAGCCTGGCCTACCTCGGCGCCTTCCACGCCCCGACCCCGCACGAGCTGCCCGTCGGCATCGTCGGCCAGGGTCCGAGCGCGCAGGTGTTCGCCCAGACGGTCACCGACGGCTCGGACGGCAAGCTGGTGGCGCACGTGGTCGGGTCGACGGACGAGGCCGAGCAGCAGGTGCGGGACCGCGACCTCGCCGCCGTGTACGCCCCCGGGACGGACGGCGCGGTGCTCTACGTCTCGACGGCCGCGAGCGAGACCACCGCCACCGCGGCGCAGAAGGTCTTCCTGCCGATCGCCTTCGAGCAGCACCTGCCGTTCAGCGTGCACGACGTCGTCCCCACCGGCGACGAGGACCCCACCGGCCAGGGGCTCTTCTTCCTGCTCGTCGGTCTGAGCGTCGGCGGGTACGCCTCGGCGATCGCCGTCGCCGCGGCGGCCGCGAAGCTCCGCGCGCTCTGGACGGTCGTCGTCGGCGCCGTCACGGCCGGGGTCGTCGCCGGCATCGGGATCCTGGTCGCCGGACCGCTCTACGGTGTCATCCCGGACCACCGGTGGCAGGTCTTCCTGTTCGCGTGGCTGTACGACGCGGTCATCGTGGCCCTCGGCGTCGGTCTGCACCCGCTGCTCGGCCGGTGGACCACGCCGATCCTCACGATGCTCTTCGTCATGCTCAACTTCACGAGCTCCGGCGGGATCTTCCAGCCGTCGTTCCAGCCCGGCTTCTTCGCCGCGCTCAACACGTTCTGGAGCGGCGCCGCGTGGCTCACCGCCGCGCAGGACCTCGTGTACTTCCCCGGGGCGTCACTGACCCGCTCGGTGGTCGTGCTCGTGCTGTGGCTCGTCGTCGCGGTGCTGCTCGGCGTCCTCGTGCACGGGCTCGCCGCGCGCCGCACGCGCATCGCCCGGGAACGCGCGGTCTCGCGCTACGAGGAGGAGCAGGTCGTCGCGGCGTAGGGCGCTACCCTGACCTCCGTGGACCTCAGCGCCGACCTGGACTTCGCCCGCTCCCTCGCCGACACCGCGGACGCGATCAGCCTCGAGCGGTTCCGCGCCGCCGACCTGCACGTCACGACGAAGGCCGACAGCACGCACGTCACCGACGCCGACCAGGCGGTGGAACGGGCGTTGCGCCAGCGCCTGGCGACCGAGCGCCCGGACGACGCGTTCCTCGGCGAGGAGACGACGGCGGACACCGGCGCGGACGCCCTGAGCGAGGGACACCGCCAGTGGGTCGTGGACCCGATCGACGGCACCGCGAACTACCTCCGCGGCGTGCCGGTCTGGGCGACGCTCATCGCCCTGGCCGTCGACGGCCGCCCCGTGCTCGGCGTGGTCAGCGCCCCGGCGCTCGGCAAGCGCTGGTGGGCCGCCGAGGGCCTCGGCGCACACTCCACGGACGGTCCCCTGCGCGTCTCCGGTGTCGCGGCACTGTCCGACGCCAGCCTGAGCTACAACAGCATCCAGCAGTGGGACGAGGACGACCGGCTCGACGCCCTCGTCGCGCTGTCGCGGAAGGTCTGGCGCACCCGCGCGTACGGCGACATGTGGTCGTACATGCTCGTGGCCGAGGGGGTCCTCGACATCGCCGGCGAACCCGACCTGAAGCCGTGGGACATCGCGGCCCTCGTGCCGATCGTCGAGGAGGCCGGTGGTCGCTTCACCTCGCTCGACGGCGACCCGGGCCCGTGGCACGGCAGCGCGCTCGCCACGAACGGCCTCGTGCACGACGCCGTGGTCGACGTCATCCGCCGCTCGTAGGCGCGCACGCGGTCCGCCCGCTGCCGGACCGCGCTGTACCCCGCTTGTCCCCTGGACGCGGCCGACACCCCGGCGCCGGACCCCCGGACGGGGGCGGTGACCCCCCGGACTGGGGCCAGGCGAGTCGGACACTCTGCTGACGGTCCTCCCGACGCGTCCGATGGCCGGGTTATCGTGCTGACGGCTGATCAGGCGCACCGGGTTCCCTAGACCCGGACCGTGTCGGGCCAGTCGTCCGTTTACTCGTCCGAAAACCCTGACCCGAGGGGTGGTCCAGACGATGACTTCATCGTTCCCAGGCGGAACCGAGTGCACCCTCACTCGTCGTCCGCGCTATCTCACCGACAGCCCTGGCGTGCGCTCCGTCGCCGCCTCGCATCCGTCCGTCGCCACGGCTCCTGCCCGTGACGCCGTCCGGATCCCGTCCGTCGCCGTGGTCACCCGCCGCGCTGCCGACCGGACGTCCTCCGCAGTCCTCGCCTCCGGACCCGGAGGCCGGTGAGTCATGGCACTCACCGGTCGCCGTCTCGAGGTCGACCGGATCGCGACCCTCGCAGCACTCCCTCGTGAGTCCGCGATGGTCGTCGTCGGCGACCCTGGTTCCGGACGCAGCAGCGTCCTCGGCGCGGTCGCGGACCGCGTCCCCCTCCCCGTCGTGCGGGTCGGGGTCAACGGGAGCGAGTCCCGTTGGCCGCTGGCCGGCGTGACCTCCCTGTTCACCGCACTCGACGACCCCCGGGCCACCGCCCACATCGCGCACCTGCTGCAGGCCGGCGGTGCGACGAGCGGTCTGGCAGCGGCGCACGACTTCCTCGAGGCCGTGCAGACCCTGACCCTGCCGCCGACCGTCGTCCTGATCGACGACCTCGACCGCATGGACGCCGAGAGCCAGGAGCTCATCGCGTTCCTCGCGGGTCGTCTCGCGGGGACGGCTCTGCGCCTGGTCGCGACGGTCCGGACCGTGCCGTCGGACGGGCCGCTCGCGGCGCTCCCGGTGCTGCGGCTCGAGCCGCTCACGGTCGACGAGTCCCTGGCACTCGCCCGCTCGATGGCGCCGGAGGGCGCGAACGACGGCGTGCTCGCGATCCTCGCCGACGCGACGGGCGGCAACCCCGGCGCGCTCCGCGAGCAGTTCGACGCGCTCTCGCACGCCCAGCTGACCGGCGCCGAGCCGCTCGTGCTGCCGTTGCGCCCGACCGCCACGACGGAGGCCCTCGCGGCCCTGTCGCTCGACACCGTGGCGGCCACCGACGACGCCGGCGCGGACACCGACGCGGGGCGTGGACCGGACGTCCTCGCGCGCCTCGCCCTCGTCCCCGTGGCGCGGATCGCCGGCTGGGACCGCGACGCCGTCGACGACCTCGCCGACGCCGGACTCGTCGCCGTGCGCGGGCAGACCGTCGCGGTCCGCGACCCCCTGCTCCGCTCGGCCCTGTACTGGCGGACACCGGCCCGGACGCGTCGCGCCCTGCACCGGGAGCTCGCCGCGGCGAGCGCCGATGCGGACCCCCGTGCCGCAGCGTGGCACCGCAGCTTCGTCGACGACGTCCCCGACGTGGTCGCGCTGCTCGACGCGGCCGCGGGCTACGTCGCCGACGGGGCGCCGCACGCCGCGGTGGCCCTGGCCGAGCGTGCCCTGCACGTCGGCTCGGGCGGCGAGGACGAACGAGCGGCACTGCTGGCGGTCACGGAGGCCCTCCTCGCCCAGCGCCTGCTGGGGCTCGCCGCGCGGTACCTCACCGCGATGCGTCCCTTCCGGCGCGCCGCGGACGAGGTCCGGCGCCTGCGGGTCCTGTACTCGGTGCAGTACCTGCGCGGCGAGACCGTCCACGCCGACGAGCTCCTCGTGCCCGTGGAGGCGGAGGCACCCGAAGCCCCCGCCACAGCCGGGCTCCTGGCGATGGTCGCGAGCTTCCGCGCGGAGACCTGGGACCTGGAGCAGGCCCGTGACCTGCTCGCCCGCGTCGAGCAGCTCGGTCCGGTGATCACTCCGCGCACCGCGGAGATCGCCGGCGCCGTGCAGTGCCTGGTCGCCGCGCTCGACGGGTCGCTGCCCGCCGACACCGAGCTCTACGACGGGCTCGCGACGGCGCGGCTGATGGCGATGTCCGACCCGGCGCTCCTGCTCGTGGCACACGCCCTGAGCGTCGCCGAGCGGTACCGGAGCGCGCGTCGCGTCTTCGCCCTCGTCGTCGCCCGCGGGCAGGACACCGAGGCCGTCTGGGTCGAGGGTGCCCGCTACCTGTCCGCCGAGAACGAGCTCCGCTCCGGCAACTTCCGGCAGGCCCTGCGCGCGATCGACGCCTGGGAGGCCGGGAGTGCCCTCTCGGCGCAGCGGCTGCGCGAGCCGTCCCGAGCGGTGGCGGTCGCGTGGCGGCACTTCGCCGAGGGCCGCACCCACGAGGCGCTCGAGGTGGTCGACCGTTGCCTGGCGCTCCGCTCGACGGTGCTGCTCTGGGGCACCACCGCCCGGCTGCACGCGCTGCGCGGACGCGTCCTGCTGCTCGACGGCCGGGTGGACGAGGCGGTGACCGCGCTCGAGGCGGCGGACGCCGTGGGACGGTCGCTCCGCAACCCGACGGTGCTCCGGCACCTCGGCGACCTGGTCGAGGCCTACGTCCGCCTCGGTCGGATCGACGACGCACGGAACGTCACCGCCCGACTCGCGGCGGACCACCACGCCCGGCCGTCCCGCTGGGGTGCGCTGGTGCTCGCGCGGAGCCTGGCGCTCGTCGCGGACGACGCGACCCGCGAGACGGCCCGTCGTCGCGCGCTCGAGCTGTTCCAGCCGCACGACTCGCAGTACGAGCGCGCTCGCACGTTCGCGGCGCTGGCGACGGTGGCCACGGACGCCGAGCGGCCCCGCCTGGGTGCCGCAGCGGCTGCCGCCTACGAGGCCGCGGGTCTCCGGCGTCCGCTCGCGACGCCCGTCCCGACCGCCGTCATGCCCGCCTTCGGCGTGCCGACGTCGCTGCGGTCCGGTCCGGTGCTGTCCGCCCCGGTCCCGAGCTCCCCGCGGAGCGCGCCGGACGCGTCGGTGGTGCTCACCCAGCTGACCGCCGAGGAGCGGGCCGTCGTGCAGAAGGTGACCGAGGGCTACCGCAACCGCGAGATCGCCTCGTCGCTGTTCATGTCGCAGCGCACGGTCGAGCTGCGGCTCACGCAGATCTACCGCAAGGTGGGTGCGCGCTCGCGCTCGCACCTGGTGGCGCTGCTCACCTGATCGCGGTCCGCGGTCGCTCGGCGGCCACCCGACGGACGGGAGGCCCGGTACCGGCTGGTACCGGGCCTCCCGTCCGTCGCCCCCGCGTTCGGACACCGGGCTGGCTTGCGCGAGTCCGCACCCGCCGACGGTCGGGTCGCACCGCTCGCGCGGTGAACCGCAAGAGGCGTTCCCCGGTGTTGTCGCGGCGGTGCCACGGGACGAGGCTCGTGGTGCACCGACCGCCGTGCCCTCCCCGGGAGGGCCCGTCCGCGACCACCCGACCGTCCGGTACCCGACCCGCCGACCCACCGTGTCCGCCCCCGCCTGATCCGCGGGTGGAGACGACCGGTCGACGGCCCCGGACCCGCGGCAGACCCGGCGGCGGTCGGTGCCGCACCCCCGGCTGACGGCCGGTCCCCCACCCGAACGGACACCGTATGTGCGGCATCATCGCGGCCCGCGTGAGCGACGACGTGACCCCCTTCCTGCTCGACGGCCTCGAGCGGCTCGAGTACCGGGGGTACGACTCGGTGGGCGTCGCGGTCCGGACCGCCGCGGGCCGCATCGCGACGGTCCGGTCGGTGTCCCGCGTCGCGGACCTGCGGGCGGACCTCGCGGCGCTGGCGGCGGCGGGGGCACCCGCAGACGCCGTGACGGGGGTCGGGATCGGGCACACCCGCTGGGCGACCTGCGGGACGGTGCGCGAGGAGAACGCGCACCCGCACACCGACTGTTCCGGGCGGGTCAGCGTCGTGCACAACGGGACGATCGACAACGCGGCGACCCTGCGGACCACACTCGAACGACAGGGGCACGTGTTCCGCTCCGAGGTGGACTCCGAGGTGATCGGGCACCTCGTCGAGCGCGCACTGCGGGTGGACCCGGACCTGGTGCTCGCGGTGCAGATCGCGACCGCGCAGCTCCGCGGTTCGTGGGCGATCGTCGTGCTGGACGCCCGGGACGGCCGCATGGTGGCTGCCGCCCACCGCTCGCCGCTCGTCGTGGCGCGCTCGGCCCGCGGCGACTTCGTCGCGAGCGACGTCGGGACGATCGCGGCCTGGTGCGAGACATTCGTGCCGCTCCGGGACGGTGACGTGGTGGAGCTCGGCGAGGCGTGGAGCTGGTCGTCGGAGGGCATCGCCGTGCCCGTCCCGTTCCCCACCGCGACGCCGTTCGCCGCGAGTGCGCTCGACGTCGACCTCGGTGACCACCCGGACCACACGGCGAAGGAGATCGCCGAGCAGCCCGGCGTCGTCGCCGACGTCCTCGACCGGGTCCGGCGCCGCACCGCGGACGGCAGCACCTGGACCGGACTCGGGCTCCCCGCGTTCGAGCGGCTCGCCGTCGTCGCCTGCGGCAGCTCGCTCCACGCCGGGCAGGTCGTCGCGGGCACCGCGCGCACCCTCGGCGGGGTGCCCACCGACGTCGTCCCCGCCAGCGAGGTGGACCAGGTCGTCCTCGGTCCGGGGACCCTCGTCGTCGCGATCAGCCAGTCCGGGGAGACCGCGGACGTCCTGCGTGCTCTGGACCGGCTCGACGACCGCTTCCCGGTGCTGGCCCTGACGAACGACGTCCACTCGTCGCTCGCCCGCCGGGCCGACGCCGTGCTCGACTGCCACGCCGGGCCCGAGGGCGGGCTCGCAGCGACGAAGAGCTTCACCGCGCAGGTGGTCGTCGGCGTGACCGCGGTCGTGTCCGCCCTGGTCGCCTCGGGCAGGCTCGAGCCGACCCGCGCCGCCGCCCTGGTCGACGAGCTCTCGGAGCTGCCCGAGCGGATGGCGGCGGCCGCCGTGGTCGCAGCCGAGCGTGTCCCGCTGCTCGCCGCGACGGTGCGCGACGCTCCCGGGTCCCTGTTCGTCGGCCGCGGGCCCGGGTTGCCCTACGCGGCCGAGGGCGCACTGAAGCTGGAGGAGCTCGCGTACCGGTGGGCACGGTCCTGCGCGGTCGGTGAGCTCGGGCACGGGCCGCTCGCACTCGTGGACGAGGGCACCCCGGTCGTGGTGGTCGACCACGGGGACCCCAGGATCACGTCGGCGGCGGCCGAGGCGCGTGCCCGCGGCGGGTTCGTCGTCACGATCGGCGGGGTCGGCTCCGACCTCCCGGTGATCGCCGGGAGGGCTGAGGCCACCGGCCTGGCGTGGGGACGGTCCGTCGCGCCCTGGGGACCGATCGAGGCGGTCGTGCCCCTGCAGATGCTGGCCCGGGAGCTCGCCGTGCAGCTCGGTTGCGCGGTCGACAAGCCCCGCGTCCCGGTGGGGTCGATGGCGGTCGGATGGCCAGGCACACGCAGCGCAACCGGGTGACGGTGTTCCTCGTCGTCATGACCGGGCTCGCCGTCGTCGCGACGGTCGTCGTGGTGGTGCTCGTCGCCGTGGACGCCGTCCGCTGAGCGGGTCGCGGCCGGCCCCTGCGGTGGTCAGGCTCCTCATGGCCGGCGCTGTCATGCTGACGGCTTGACCACAGCAGCCCCGCCCCTCGTCTTCGTCGCCGTCCTGGTGGGCGTCGTCCTGCCGTTCGTGCCCCTGGTCGGTCGGATCGCCCGGATCGCGGCCACGATCGTGCACGAGGTCGGCCACTGCGTCGTCGTCGTGCCCTTCGGTGGACGGATCGAGCGGATCGACCTGCACCCCGACGGCTCCGGCGAGGCCTGGGTCCGGCTCGGCCGCGCGCCCGGGGCGATCCGCTGGCTCGTGCGCGTGCTCAACCTGTTCGCCGGGTACAGCGCGCCCGTGTGGGCCGGCGTGTTGCTCGTCACCGGGGTGCTGCACGGATCGCGGTGGCTTCCCGCGGCGGTGCTCGCCGTGGTCGGGCTCGTGGCGCTCGCCTTCGTGCGGAACTGGTTCGGGCTGCTCGTCGTCGTCGGCTTCGACGCGCTCGCGCTCTGGGTGGCCGTCCGGCCGTCGGAGGCCACCGTGCTGGTCGTCGCCGCGGTGGGTGCGGCGTTCGTCGTCGACGGGCTCCGGTCCCTCGTGCACGTCGCGCGCTGGCTGCTCACCGGCGCACGGGTGCAGACCGACTTCCACATCGCCGCCGCCGAGTTGCGCGTGCCGGCGGTGCTGTGGTTCGTGCTGTTCGTGGTCGTCAACGGGGTCGTCGTGTGGCTCGCCCGGGAGCCGCTGCTCGCCACGTGGGACACCGTCGCCGCCGGGGTGCGCGCGCTGGTCTGAGGTCGGGCGAGCCGGGCCGGGCGTGGCTCGTAGCGCTCGTCTCGCCGGGCGGGTCGCGCTTCCGCGACATCGCACGCGTCGATCGACAGGAGCGATGTCGAACGATGCACACGCACTCGATGCAAGCGCACGGACCGACGTTGCACGCGTCGATCGACACGCGTCACGTCGCAGACCGGCACCCCGTCTGACGTGCCACCATCGTCGGATGCGCCCCGCCGATGCCCTCGTCGCGCTCGACACCGCGCCGTCACCCGACCGCCAGCGGTTCACGGCGTTCGTGCGCGCCACCGGGGACGCGGCGCTCGACCGGGATCTCGGCCCCGAGCACCTCACCGCGTCGTGCTTCGTGTTCTCGCGCGACCGCTCCCTCGTCCTGCTCTGCCTGCACCGCAAGGGTCGGTTCTGGGTGCAGTTCGGCGGACACCTCGAGCCGCAGGACCCCGGCCTGGCGAGTGCGGCCCTGCGTGAGGCCCGTGAGGAGTCCGGCATCGCCACGCTCGAACTCGACGACGACGCCGTGGCCGACCTCGACCGCCACGACCTGCACGGCGGGTTCTCCTGTGCCGTCCACTGGGACGTCGGGTTCGTCGCGACGGCGGACCCCGCGACCCGGACGGTCGTGAGCCACGAGAGCGAGGACGTCCGCTGGTTCCCGGTCGACGCCCTGCCCGCGCCGCTGGCCCCGGGGCTCCCCCGACGCCTGGCCGCACTGCTCGCCGGTCCAGCCGCGCCGACGGGCACAGGCGGCTCGTAACCCGACGCCGCAATGCCCCACGGGCCTGGGCGACCTGCGAGAGTACCCGCACGACGGACACAGCAGGAGGACCCCATGTCGGACGACGGCCACGGCTTCGCCACGGAACAGGTGCACGGCGGGTTCCTGCCCGACACTGCGCACGGCGCACGGGTACCCGCGATCCACATGACGTCGGGCTTCCTCTTCGACGACTTCGACCAGGCCCGCGAGCGCTTCGCCGGCACCGACGACGGCTACACCTACACACGCCTCGGCAACCCGACGAACGCCGACGTCGAGCGCCGGGTCGCCCTGCTCGAACGGAGCGCCGAGGCGATCCTCGTCGGCAGCGGCCAGGCGGCGGTCACGGTGGCGCTCCTCGGGCTCCTGCAGGCCGGCGACCACGTCGTCAGCGCGCGGAGCATCTACGAGGGCACGAAGGGGCTGCTCCTGCAGAACCTGGCGCGTCTCGGCATCGAGGTGGACTTCGTCGCCGACCAGCGCGACCTCGACGCGTGGGCCGCCGCGGTGCGCCCGAACACGAAGGCCTTCTTCGCCGAGACGATCCCGAACCCCAAGAACGACGTGCTCGACATCCGGGGCGTCGCCGACACCGCGCACCGTGCGGGCGTGCCGCTCGTGGTCGACAACACCCTGGCGACGCCGTACCTCGTGCGTCCGGTCGAGCACGGCGCGGACGTCGTGGTGCACTCCGCGTCGAAGTTCCTGTCCGGGCACGGCGCCGGCCTCGGCGGGCTCGTGGTCGACGGCGGCCGCTTCGACTGGGGCCGCACGCCGGAGCGCTTCCCGCACCTGACCACCCCGGACCGCGCCCTCGGCGGACAGAGCTACGTCGAGCGGTACGGCAGCCGGGCGTTCGTCGTCTTCGCACGTGACGTCGTCGCCGCACGCATCGGTCCGTCGCCGTCGCCGTTCAACGCCTTCCTGCTGCGCCAGGGCATCGAGACGCTGTCGCTCCGCGTGGAGCGCCACGTCGAGAACGCGCTCGCCGTGGCGTCGTTCCTGGAGCGCCAGCCGGAGGTGACGAGCGTCGACCACGCGGGTCTCGCCTCCAGTCCGTACCACGACCTCGCCCAGCGCTACCTGCCCCGAGGAGCCGGCTCCGTCTTCGCCTTCACGCTCGCCGGCGACGAGCCGGCCGCCCGCGCCTTCATCGACGCGGTGCAGCTGATCAGCCGGATGACCCACCTGGGCGACGTCCGCTCGCTCGTGCTGCACCCCGCGACCACCACGCACGCCGGCCGCACCGCGACCGAGCGGGCCGAGCTCGGCATCGGCGACGGCCTGGTCCGCCTGTCCGTCGGCATCGAGGACGTCGCCGACCTGCTCGCGGACGTGGAGCGCGGCCTGGCAGCGGTCCGTGCGGTGGTCGGACCGGACGGCGTCGGCCGGGAGGCACGGCCCACCTCACCCACGGAGGTCACCGTGCTCGCGCACACCGTCCCGCAGGGCCACGTCGTCGCGCAGGAGGTGTGACGGTGGGCGACCTGCAGCACTTCGGGTACTTCTTCTCGCGCGGGTTCGGGCCGCAGGCGTGGGGCCGCGCCGACTGGGACTGGGGCCTCGACTGGACGAAGCCCGACCTGTACCAGCAGTCCGTCCGGGCGCTCGAGCAGGCGGGGATGGACCTCGTCATCGCCGAGGACGCGATCTCGCTCGGCAGTCCGGCGACCCTGGACCTGCGGATCCGGCAGGCCTACGGCGGACCGAAGCACGACCCGCTGCTGCTCGCGCCCTACCTGTTCGCCGTGACGGAGCACATCGGCATCGCGCCGACGGTGAACGCGGGCATCACGCCGCCGTACCTGGCCGCACGGCAGGCCGCGACGCTCGCGCACCTGTCGTCGGACCGGTTCGGGCTCAACGTCGTGACCGACACCGGGAGTGCACGGCACGTCGGTGCGGCGCCGCTGCCGCACGACGCCGCGTACGACCGCGCCGAGGAGTGGATCACGCTGCTCCGACGGCTGTGGCACTCGTGGGGCGACGGCTACGTCGGCGACCCGTCGGACTGGCACTTCGCCGACGGCGATGCCCTCGACGCGTTCCACCACGAGGGCGCGTACTTCACCGCGGACGGGCCGCTCAACGCCCTGCCGCTCGACTCCAACCCGGTCGTGGTCTCCCCCGGCGGGTCCGGGCGCGGGCTCGGCTTCGCCGGGACGCACTCGGACGTGCAGCTCGCGCTCGCCCCGCTGACGGCCGAGGCGGTGCGCGCGTACCGATCGCGGGTGCTCACCGCCGCCGCCGACGCCGGGCGGAGCGCGGACGACCTGCGGGTGCTGTTCGTGCTGAAGCCGGTGCTCGTGCCGTCCGTCGAGGAGGCCGACCGCGTCGTCACGGCGTCTCGGCACCCGTCCGACGCCGACCTGCGCGCGGCTGCGGTCGCGTGGTCGAGCGACTCGGAGACGGACCTGCTCGCGCTCGACCTCGACGCGCCGATCCCGGCGGGCACGTTCGGCGACCACGTGTCCGCCGGGACGATCCGGGGGCTGGTCGGGGACACGCCGGACGCACCCCTGCGCGAGCTGTTGACGCGGAAGGCACGGCTCGGGCGGATCAGCGCCCGTGAGGGGTTCATCGGGACGGCCGAGGAGTTCGCGGACTTCGTCGAGGAGCTCGGCGCGGACGCGGACAACGACGGGTTCATCCTGTCCGGGGACCTGCACCCGGCGCAGGTGTACCGGATGACCGGCGACCTCGTGCCGGTGCTGCGCCGTCGGGGGCTGCTGCGCCGGGAGTACGGCGACGGAGGACTGCGGGCGAACCTGTTCGACTTCTGACGCCCTCCCTCGTGGACCTACTTCTTCTTGTCGGACTTCTTCTTGTCGGACTTCTTCTTGTCCTTCTTCTTGTCGGACTTCTTCTTGTCCTTATTCTTGTCCTTCTTCTTGTCCTTATTCTTGTCCTTCTTCTTGTCGGACTGCTTCTCGTCCTTCTTCTTGCTCGTGGGCTGTTCGACGGCGGACTCGTCCTCGTCCTCCGCACGGGGCGCACGCACGCCGGCGGGGCCGAGGCCGTCGACGGGCTCGACGACCACCGCGGTGCCGGTGTCCACCAGCACGTCGACGTCCTGCTCCTCGACCACCGGGACGGACGCGTCCTCCACCCGCTCGACCACGAGTTCCGCTCCGTCCTCGGCGAGTCGCAGCAACGCCTGCGCTGCCCGCACGCGCGTCGTGGTCCGGCGCGCCAGGACGTCGGCCCGGGCACCCTCGAGGAACCCGCGCAGTGCCCGCTCGACCGCCGACCGGCCTCGCGGCGCCGAGCGGTCGAGACGGTCGAGCTCACCGGCGATGCCCGCGACGTCGTCGTCGACGTGCTCGTCCCGCACCGACGACACCAGCGCGGCCACCGCCGACGCAGCGCGCTCGACCGCTGCCGAGCGCTGGTCGAGCACGACGAGCATCTCGAACACACCGCCGTAGGACACCGTCTCGAGCCGCACGGGTTCGGCACCGCGACCCCGCACGACGAGGCGGGCGTCCGGCGTCGGCAGCCAGGCGACGACGGCGGCGACGGTCGCGACGGACCCGACGATCCGCTCGTACTCCGCCAGACCCAGACGGTCCTGCTCCCGCAGACGGACTCGGATCGCGATCTCCTGCACCACGTGCTGACCTCTCGTTGGGGATCGACGCGAGCGAGCCCCGCGCCTGACCCGGACAGTAGTCCTCGGCTCCCCCGCGCACGACGAACGCCCCGCCGACGTCCAGGGGACGGCGGCGGGGCGTTCAGGTGGCGACCTCGGTGGTCAGCGTGACAGCGGGTCGACGTCACGGCGTTGGTGGAGATGGGGGGAATCGAACCCCCGTCCATCGCTGCAATTCGACGTCTTCTACGGGCGTATCCGGATGAGGCGTTCTGCTCGGCCCCGTCCTTTGCTACCGGCTTCTAGGACGACGGGCCCAGTCTCAGTGCAAGTCCCGCACGGCCCTGAGGCGCAACCGTGCAGCAAGTCCTCTGGATGACGCCGGAACTCAGGTTAGAAGACGGTCACCTGGCCGACGGACTTCATGTGCTGGGCTGCTTACGCAGCGAGAGCGAAGTCAGTGCGCTTGGAATTGGCACTTGTTGTTTTCCACGGATCGTTCACGAGATGACCGTGGGTCCTCGGCCCGCTTCCCGTCGGCACACAGGCAATGTCGAAACCGATCATCCCCGTACGGGCCGTGACGTGCGAGCCGCTGTCACGCTGTTGAGTTGCCAACGCTCCCCGGGAGGAGCGGTACCCCAGCCTAGCGGGGTCCGCTGGACGATGCCAGCGGCGTTCGCCGTGGGCTCACTCGCCCGAGCGGCTCACTCGCCGCGGCGGCTCACTCGCCCATGCGGTTCCGCGAGCGCATGGCCCGCTCGGCCTCGCGCTTGTCGGTCTTCTCGCGCAGGGCCTGACGCTTGTCGAACTCGCGCTTGCCCTTCGCGACCGCGATCTCGACCTTCGCCCGACCGTCGTGGAAGTAGATCTTCATCGGCACGAGCGTGTACCCGCCCTGCGCCGTCTTGTGCGAGATCTTCACGATCTGCTGCTTGTGCAGGAGCAGCTTGCGCTTCCGCCGGGGCGCGTGGTTGTTCCACGTCCCCTCGGTGTACTCGGGGATGTGCACGGAGTCGAGCCACGCTTCGCCGCCGTCGATGAAGGCGTACCCGTCGACCAGGGACGCGCGACCCTCGCGCAGGGACTTCACCTCGGTGCCGGACAGCACCATGCCTGCCTCGTACGTGTCCTCGATGAGGTAGTCGTGGCGCGCGCGACGGTTGGTCGCCACGATCTTCTCGCCGCGTTCCTTCGCCATGGTGACTCCCTTCGGTGACCGGGAACGGTCCCCGGTGCTGCTGCGCAGCCCTACAGCCTAGTGAACACGACGACCGCGGCGCACCTTCCCGGCGCGCCGCGGTCCCGGAGTCCGCGGGTCAGACGCGCAGGTAGCGACGGATCGCGATGAGCGCGGAGACGCCGGCGAGCAGCACACCGATCACGATCACGGCGGGCACGACCACGGCCGCGTCGCCCATGCCGATGAACGCCGTGCCGGAGAACCGCTGCGCCAGGTAGTTCCGCACGAAGAACCACACCACGGCGGTGATCGCGCCGCCGGCGAGCACGGCGCCGATGGCCGCGGCGATGACGCCCTCGAGCACGAACGGGGTCTGGATGAACCGGTTCGACGCCCCGACGAGGCGCATGATGCCGAGCTCGCGCCGCCTGCTGAACGCCGACAATCGGATCGTCGTCGCGATGAGCAGCACGGCGGCCACGAGCATCAGCGACGCGATGCCGATCGCCGTGTACGACGAGGCGTTGAGCAGGTTGAAGATCGGCTGCAGGTACCCGCGCTGGTCCACCACGCTCTGCACGCCGGCGACCTTCGACAGGCTCTCGACGAGGACGTCCGCCTGCGACGGGTTCTTCAGGTTCACCCAGAAGGTCTCGTTGAGGTACTCCGGCTTGACGAACTCGGTCGCCGGCGAGTCCTTGAACTGCTCCTTGAACCGGGTGAACGCCTGGTCCTGGTCCTCGTAGTACGTCTTCTCGATGTACGGCTTGAGGGTGGACGAGTCGAGCTGCGCCTGGACCTGCTCGCGCTGGTCCTCGGTGGCCTTGGCGCCGGTGCAGTTCCCGGTGGTGTCGGTGTCGGTGCACAGGTAGACCGCGACCTGCGCCCGGTCGTACCAGTACCCCTTCATCTGGTTGATCTGCATCTGCAGCAGGATCGCGGTGCCGACGAAGGTGAGCGAGATGAAGGTCACCAGGACGACCGAGACCACCATCGACGCGTTGCGTCGCAGGCCCGAGCCGACCTCGGACATGACGAGCCCGAGCCTCATCGGATGAGTCCCGGGATCGTCTGGATGCCGGTCGTGTTCGAGACGCCCGAGCCGTGCTGGATCGGGAGCGCCTGGGTCTGGTAGCCGCCGGACTGCTCGTCGCGCAGGACGCTGCCGTTCGAGAGCTCGATGACCCGGCGCTGCATCTGGTTCACGATGCTGGCGTCGTGCGTCGCCATGAGCACGGTGGTGCCTCCCTGGTTGATGCGTTCGAGGAGCGCCATGATGCCGGCCGAGGTGGTCGGGTCGAGGTTGCCGGTGGGCTCGTCGGCCAGCAGGATCGCCGGCTTGTTGACGACGGCGCGGGCGATCGCCACGCGCTGCTGCTCACCACCGGAGAGCTCGTGCGGCATGCGGGTCGCCTTGCCGGCGAGACCGACGAGCTTGAGCACGTCGGTGACGGCCTCGCTGATGAAGCCCTTGCTCTTGCCGATCACCTGGAGCGAGAAGGCGACGTTGTCGAAGACGTTCTTGTTCGGCAGGAGCCGGAAGTCCTGGAATACCACACCGAGGTTGCGGCGGAAGTACGGGACCTTGCGCGACGACAGGGCGCCGAGCCGCTGCCCGAGCACGTGGATCTGCCCGCGGGTCGGCTTCTCCTCCTTGAGCACGAGGCGCAGGAAGCTCGACTTGCCGGAGCCGGACGCGCCGACGAGGAAGACGAACTCACCCTTGAGGATCTCGAGGGAGAGGTCGTCGAGCGCGGGACTCGGGTTGCCCGAGTAGACCTTGGTGACCTGGTCGAATTTGATCATGACCGGATCAGGGTAGGTCGGCCCGGCCGGAAGTCAACCGAGGCGCGCGGCTCGACTCCGCCGCGAGGACGCTCAGGAATCGTCGCCCTGCTTGCGCCAGCGGATGCCCGCGTTGATGAAGCCGTCCAGGTCCCCGTCGAACACCGAGGACGGGTTGTTCACCTCGTGCTCGCTGCGGAGGTCCTTGACCATCTGGTACGGCGCGAGGACGTACGAGCGGATCTGGTCACCCCAGCTCGCCGTGATGTTGCCGGCGAGCTCCTTCTTCTTCGCGTTCTCCTCCTCCTTCTTCAGGAGCAGCAGGCGCGACTGCAGCACGCGCATCGCGGCGGCGCGGTTCTGGATCTGCGACTTCTCGTTCTGCATCGACACCACGGTGCCGGTCGGCAGGTGGGTCAGGCGGACGGCGGAGTCGGTCGTGTTGACGGACTGCCCACCGGGGCCGGACGAGCGGAACACGTCGACGCGGATGTCGTTCTCGGGGATGTCGATGGCCTCGGTCTCCGGCATCAGCGGGATGACCTCGACCGCGGCGAAGGAGGTCTGCCGCTTGCCCGCGGCACCGAACGGCGACATGCGCACGAGCCGGTGTGTGCCGGCCTCGACCGAGAGCGTGCCGAAGGCGTAGGGCGCGTCGACCTCGAAGGTCGCCGACTTGATGCCGGCTTCTTCGGCGTAGGACGTGTCCATGACCGTGGTCTTGTAGCCGTGCTGCTCGGAGTAGCGCAGGTACATGCGGAGGAGCATCTCGGCGAAGTCCGCGGCGTCGACACCGCCCGCACCCGCACGGATCGTGATCACCGCGGGACGCTCGTCGTACTCGCCGTCGAGGAGCGTCTGCACCTCGAGGTCGCCCATGGTCTTCTGGATCGCCTTGAGCTCGTCCTGCGCCTCGGCCGCGGAATCGGCGTCGTCGGCCTCGTTCGCCATCTCGACGAGCACCTCGAGGTCGTCGATCCGCCGCTCGGTGTCGGTGATCTTCCGCAGCTCGGCCTGCTTGTGGGAGAGGGCACTCGTCACCTGCTGCGCGTGCTCGACGTCGTCCCACAGGTCCTGCGCGCCCGCCTGCTCGCTCAGTTCGGCGATCTCGCGCTCCAGCCGGTCGACGTCGACGACCGAGCGGATGTTGCCGAAGGTCTCGCGGAGGGCGGACAGCTGCTCGGTGAAGTCAAGTTCGACCATGGTCACCGATCCTAGCGGCGCACGTCGTGCGCAGCCGACCGACGGACGGCCTGGAGGCCCGGTGCGGGTCCGCCCCGTCGGTCACGCGGCAGCGCGGACGCTCCGACGCTGGGTCACCGCCCGAGCGACGGCGCGCGGGACGCCATGCCCGCTCGGCTCGCACGAGCGACCGCGTCGGGCAGCGCCGCGAGGAAGGCGTCGACGTCGGCGTCGGTCGAGGTGTGCCCGAGCGTGATGCGGAGCGCACCGCGGGCATCGTCCTCGGTCAGGCCCATGCCGAGGAGCACGTGCGAGGCCTCGGGGACGCCGGCCTGGCACGCCGACCCGGTCGACACCGCGACCCCGGCCGCGTCGAGCAGGAACAGCAGCGAGTCCCCCTCGCACCCGGGGAAGGTGAAGTGGGCGTTGCCGGGCAGCCGGTCGACCGGATCGCCCATGAGCACGGCGGACGGCACCGCCTCGAGCACGCCGGCGACGAGTCGGTCGCGCAACCCCGAGGCGTCGTGGAGACCGGACGCCGCGGCCACGCCGAAGGCCGCTGCGGCCGGGGCGTCCTGCGTGCCGCTGCGGACCTGCCGCTGCTGACCCCCGCCGTGGATGAGCGGCTCGACGGTCGCACGGCGTCCGAGCACCAGTGCGCCGATGCCGACCGGTCCGCCGATCTTGTGCGCCGAGACGCTGAGCGCGTCGAGGCCGGAGGCCGCGAACGACACCGGCACCTGCCCGTAGGCCGCGACCGCGTCGCTGTGCACGGGCACGCCGGCGGCGTGCGCGGCCGCGACGATCCGCGTGACGGGCTGCAGGGTGCCGACCTCGTTGTTCGCCCAGAGGAACGTGACCAGCGCGACGTCCGAGGCATCGGCGAGCCGCGCCTCCAGACCGTCGAGGTCGACGCGACCCTGTGCGTCCAGCGGGACCACGTCGACGACGGCGCCCTCGTGGCGCTCGAGCCACTCGACCGTGTCGACGGTGGCGTGGTGCTCGCCGGCGGGCAGGACGATCCGCGGCCGGGGACGGTCCTGCTGCCGGGCCCAGAACAGGCCCTTGATCGCGAGGTTGATGCTCTCGGTGCCACCGGAGGTGAACACGACCTCGACCGGTTCGGCGTCGAGCGACCGGGCGACGGCTGCGCGGCCGTCCTCGAGCAGCATCTTCGCGCGCTGCCCGGCGCTGTGGATGGACGACGGGTTGCCCACCGTGGCGAGCGCTTCGGTGAAAGCGGCGAGCGCCGCGGGCAGGATGGGCGTCGTCGCCGCGTGGTCGAGGTAGACCGGCATGGAGCACGCTCCTTCCGTGTGCGTTCACAGGATACCCGCGGCCCCTCGTACCCTGGTCGTCATGCACCGCACCGCGATCGACGACACCCCCGGCTTCCGCCTCGGTGACGGCGCACCCCGGTTCTCGGTGCGCTCCGCCTCGGCGACGGCGGTGACCCTCGTGGTCGTCGACGGTGCCGGCGAGGAGACCCGGCACGTCCTGGCCCGGGTCGACGGCACGGACCGGTGGGCCACGGAGACACCGGGCGTGGGTCCCGGCGACCGCTACCACCTGCTCGTCGACGGCCCGCAGGGACCGCGCCACGAGTTCGACCCCGAGCGGCCGCTGCTCGACCCGTACGCGCGCGGCATCGTCCCGTGGAGCGCGGCGGGTGACAGCGGTGTCGTCGAGGGCGGCCCTCGGTGGACGGGCGTGGTGGTGGACGACGCGTTCGACTGGGGCGGCGTGCCGAAGCCGGACGTGGCCCTGGACCGGGCCGTCGTGTACGAGGCGAACGTCCGCACGCTGACCGCGGCGAACCCGGACGTCCCCGAGCACCTCCGAGGGACGTACGCCGGGGTGGCGCACCCCAGCACGATCGCGCACCTGCGGCGCATCGGGGTGACCACGGTCGAGTTGCTCCCCGTGCACGCCTTCGACACCGAGGCCTGGCTCCGCGACGCCGGACGGGAGAACGCGTGGGGCTACAACACCCTCGGGTTCTTCGCCCCGCACGCCGCGTACGCCTCGGCCGAGGCCCGGACCGCCGGCGCGTCCGCGGTGCTCCGCGAGTTCAAGGGCATGGTCCGGCTGCTGCACGAGGCCGGCATCCAGGTGCTCCTCGACGTGGTCTACAACCACACCGCCGAGGAGGGCCTCGGCGGGCCGACCAGCTCGCTCCGCGGGATCGACGGGGCGGACCGCTACCGCTGGACCGCCGACGACACCGCCTACTACGACACCACGGGCTGCGGGAACACCCTCGACACGTCGGTGGAGGCGACCGCCGACCTGGTCGTCGACAGCCTGCGCTACTGGGCACGCGAGGTGCAGGTCGACGGCTTCCGCTTCGACCTGATGGCGGCACTCGCCCGCAACGAGCACCACGTGTTCGACCCGGAGCACCCGCTGCTCGAGCGCATCCGACGGCACCCGGACCTGCAGGACGTCCTGATCGTCGCCGAGCCGTGGGACGTCGGGCCGGACGGGTGGCGGACGGGCGCCTTCGGCGTCGGGACGAGCGAGTGGAACGACGGGTTCCGGAACACCGTCCGGCAGTTCTGGCTCACCGACATCGCCGAGGAGCGCCGGAACGGCACCCCGACGACCGGGATCGGGGCACTCGCCGGGGCGTTGACCGGCTCCCGGCACCTGTTCGACGCGTCGCGGGGGCCGCTCGCCGGCGTGAACTTCGTCACGGCCCACGACGGGTTCACGTTGCTCGACCTGGTGTCGTACGACCGCAAGCACAACCTGGCGAACGGCGAGGACGACCGCGACGGCTCGAACGACAACCGGTCCTTCAACCACGGGATCGAGGGCGACACCGCGGACCGTGGCGTCCGGGCAGCACGGGGCCGGTCCATGCGGAACCTCGTCGGCACCCTGATGCTCTCCGCCGGCGTGCCGATGCTCACCGCGGGCGACGAGCGCAGTCGGACGCAGCACGGCAACAACAACGCCTACGTCGTGTCCGACGACCTGACCCCCGTCGACTGGACCGACGACGAGGACGCCGAGGCCATGACCGAGGCCGTCGCGGCGCTCGCACGGCTCCGTACGGCGCACCCGGCGCTCCGACCGACCCGCTTCGGGGTGGAGGGACGTGAGACACCGGGTGCCTCGCGGATGGCCTGGTACGGGCCGGACGGGCAGGCGATGACGTCCGAGGGGTGGGACCAGCCGATCCACCGGGTCGTGCAGTACTTCGTCGAGTCGACGCCGGAGCACGAACCGTTCGACCGGGTGCTCGTCGTCGTGCACGGCAGCGGGCGGACGCGGGACCTGACGCTGCCCGCACGCCAGGACGTGCTCGGCTACCGGCTGGCGTGGTCGAGCGAGAAGCACCGGGACCACGAGCGGCTCCGCCCGGGTGGCCAGGTCTTCACGGCGTACGGCCCGGGCATCCACGTGTTCGAGGTGGCGTAGGGCGCGGCCCTCCCGCTCGCTCGGTGCTGGCGGCCTGCCGCTGGCGCCTCCGCTGGTCGGACTCCTCCTGCACAGGCCGCCGGACGCGCCCGACACTGCACTGGGAACGCGTTCCGGGGAACGTGGACGCTCCGGCCGGGTAGCGTCGCCTCCGTGGCCACCGCAGATCGACCCCGCCGACCGAAGATCGGACGCATCCCGATCACCCAGCTCGCGCCGACGACCCCGAACGGGTTCCCGGGCAAGGCGTTCGACGGCGAGGTGATCACGTTCGGCGCGACCGTCTTCCGCGAGGGCCACGGCATCATCGGCGCCGACCTCGTGCTCGAACGCCCCGACGGCGGCACGCGCACGGTCCCGATGCTGCTCGGCGCCCCCGGGACCGACCGGTACGAGGCGACCGTGCAGGTCGACCACGTCGGCGTGTGGACGTGGCACGTCGAGTCCTTCTCCGACGACTGGGCGACGTGGCTGCACGCCGCCCGGCTGAAGATCGCCGCCGGCGTCGACACCGAGGCGACGCTCCTCGACGGCGCCGCCCTGCTCGACCGACTCGCGGCCGAGACGGACTCGAGCGCCGCCGTCCGCGCCGCCGAGCAGCTGCGTGACACCGACCTCGAGCCGACGGAGCGCCTGGCAGCCGTCGACGACCCCCGCATCACGGGCGAGGTCGAGGACTCCCCCCTGACCTCGCTCCGGACGCACTCCCCCACGCAGCTCCTCGACGTCGAGCGGCAGCGTGCGGGTGTCGGCGCCTGGTACGAGTTCTTCCCCCGCAGCGAAGGGGCGAAGAAGAACCCCGACGGCTCGTGGAAGAGCGGCGACTTCCGCACCGCCGCCCGACGCCTGCCGGCCGTGGCACGCATGGGCTTCGACGTGGTCTACCTCCCCCCGATCCACCCGATCGGCACCACCGCCCGCAAGGGACCGAACAACACCCTGACCCCCGGCCCGCACGACCCGGGCAGCCCGTGGGCGATCGGCGCTCCCGAGGGCGGGCACGACGCGATCCACCCCGACCTCGGCACCGAGGACGACTTCCGCGACTTCGTCGAGACGGCGAAGAACAGCGGGATGGAGGTCGCCCTCGACTTCGCGCTCCAGTGCTCCCCCGACCACCCCTGGGTCGAGCAGCACCCGGAGTGGTTCACGGTCCGCGCGGACGGGTCGATCGCCACGGCCGAGAACCCGCCGAAGCGGTACCAGGACATCTACCCGATCCAGTTCGACAGCGATCCGGAGGGCATCGTCGCCGAGGTCCTGCGGGTCCTCGAGCACTGGATCGCGTTCGGCATCCGCATCTTCCGCGTCGACAACCCGCACACCAAGCCGCTCTGGTTCTGGGAGCGCGTCATCCGAGAGGTCCGCGACCAGCACCCGGACACCGTGTTCCTCGCCGAGGCGTTCACCCGTCCGGCGATGATGCGTGCACTGGCCGAGGCCGGGTTCCAGCAGTCCTACACGTACTTCACGTGGCGGAACACAAAGGAGGAGATCGAGGAGTACTTCTCGGAGCTCAGCCACGAGACGAGCGCGTACCTGCGTCCGAACCTCTTCGTCAACACGCCGGACATCCTGACCGAGTACCTGCAGTTCGGTGGCCGCGCCGGCTACAAGGTGCGCGCCGCGCTCGCCGCGACCGGGGCGCCGACCTGGGGCATGTACGCCGGCTACGAGCTCTTCGAGGACGTCGCCCGTCCAGGCTCCGAGGAGAACATCGACAACGAGAAGTACGAGTACAAGCCGCGCGACTTCGCCCTGGCCGAGGCCGAGGGCGCGAGCCTCGCCCCGTACGTCACGATGCTCAACCGCTTCCGACAGGCGCACCCCGCGCTGCGGCAGCTCCGGAACCTGCACGTGCACGACGCCGAGGACCCGGCGATCGTCGTCTACTCGAAGCACCTGTCCGGGGAGTTCATCCGCTCCGGCCGAGCGGACACCGTGATCGTCGTCGCCAACGTCGACCCGCACTCCGTCCGCGAGACCACCGTGCACCTGGACCTCGCCGCGCTCGGCCTGCCGAACGAGCAGCCGTTCGTGGTCCGCGACGTCGTCACCGGCCAGCGCTGGGAGTGGGGCTCGTCGAACTACGTCCGCCTCGACGCCTTCCAGGAGCCGGTGCACCTGCTCGTGGTGGAAGGACCCGTCCGATGACCGACCGCGACCCGAAGGGGACCCCGCCGATGGGCTCCGACCGTCCCACCCCCGCCACGCCGGACCGAGGCCAGGGGCCGAGCGTCCCACCGGTGCCGCCGCCCCCGCCGCCCGTGACCCGCACGCGCGCGCCGGGTGCCGTGCCGCCCGTCGACGAGCCGACTCCGCGCTACGAGCCCCGTGTCTCGGCACCGCACGAGGACCTGCCCGGCGCGGCGCCGGTGGCGGAGGAGACACCGGACCGCGGTGTCCCCGAGTCGGCGACGCTCGCCGGTGCCGCTCGCGACGACGCCCCGGCACCGACGGCGCCTGCGGCCGCAAGCGCGCCGGATGCTCCAGCGGCCACGAGCGCACCGGGCGTCCCGGCGGCCAGCGCTCCTGCCGGGACGACGAGCACCGCCTCGTCGTCGACGGTCGCTCCCCGTCCGGCACCGGTCGAGGACTGGCTCCGTCAGCAGGTCGCCGAGGGCCGCTGGTCCCAGCCGCACGACGTGCTCGGGCCGCACCCGGTCGACGGCGGCACGAGCGTGCGGGTGGTCCGCCACCTCGCTTCCGCCGTCCGCATCGTCCGCCCCGACGGTGACGACGTCGAACTCACCCACGAGGGCGACGGCCTCTGGGCGGGCGCCACGACCGGCACGCTCGGACGCTACCGGGTCGAGGCCGACTACGACCTCGACGAGTCCTCCGACGCCGACGACGCGACGTGGACCACGGACGACGCCTACCGCTTCGCACCGACCATCGGCGAGCTCGACCTCCACCTGTTCGGCGAGGGCCGCGACGAGCAGCTCTGGCAGCACCTCGGCGCCCACGTCCGCACCGTCGACGGTGTGGACGGTGTCGCCTTCACCGTCTGGGCGCCGCGGGCCACCGCGGTCCGCGTGATCGGCGACTTCGAGGGCTGGGAGGGCCGCACCACCGCGATGCGCCGCCTGAACGACCTCGGCGTGTGGGAGCTCTTCTGGCCCGGCGCCCTCGTCGGCCAGCGGTACAAGTTCCAGATCCTCACCGACTCGGGCTGGGTCGAGCGGGCGGACCCGTTCGCCCGTCGGACCGAGGTCCCGCCGGCGACCGCGTCCGTCATCACCGCTTCCGACCACACCTGGTCGGCCGGCGACACCGCTTGGATGGAGCGCCGGGCGCAGACGACGACCCACGACGCACCGATGAGCGTCTACGAGGTGCACCTCGGGTCATGGCGCCCGGGGCTGTCCTACCGCGAGGCGGCCGACCAGCTCATCGGGCACGTGCAGCACCTCGGGTTCACCCACGTCGAGTTCCTGCCGCTCGCCGAGCACCCGTTCGGCGGTTCGTGGGGCTACCAGGTCACCGGGTACTACTCCCCGACCGCCCGATTCGGCACGCCGGACGACCTGCGGTACCTCATCGACCGCCTGCACTCCGCCGGCATCGGCGTGATCATGGACTGGGTGCCCGGCCACTTCCCGAAGGACGAGTGGGCGCTCGCGAAGTTCGACGGCTACGCACTCTTCGAGCACCCGGACCCGCGCCGCGGCGAGCAGCTCGACTGGGGCACCTTCGTGTTCGACTTCGGGCACCCGCAGGTCCGCAACTTCCTGGTGGCGAACGCGCTGTACTGGCTCGAGGAGTTCCACATCGACGGCCTCCGGGTCGACGCGGTGGCCTCGATGCTCTACCTCGACTACTCCCGGACCGAGTGGCTGCCGAACATCCACGGCGGTCGCGAGAACCTCGAGGCGATCTCGTTCCTGCAGGAGACGAACGCCACGGCGTACAAGCGCTACCCCGGCATCGTGATGATCGCCGAGGAGAGCACCTCGTGGCCGGGGGTCACCCAGCCGACGAGCGCCGGCGGCCTCGGGTTCGGCCAGAAGTGGAACATGGGGTGGATGCACGACTCGCTGCAGTACGTCGAGCGTGACCCTGCCTACCGCGCGTACCACCACGACGAGATCACGTTCTCGCTCGTCTACGCCTTCAGCGAGCAGTTCACCCTGCCGATCAGCCACGACGAGGTCGTGCACGGCAAGGGCTCGCTCTACGGCAAGATGCCCGGCGACGAGTGGCAGAAGCTCGCGAACGTGCGGGCCTACCTCGCGTTCATGTGGGCGCACCCCGGCAAGCAGCTGCTGTTCATGGGCCAGGAGTTCGCCCAGCCGTCCGAGTGGTCCGAGGCCCGCGGGCTCGACTGGTGGCTGCTCGACGATCCCGGACACCTCGGTGTGCAGGACCTCGTGGCGGCGCTGAACCGCGTGTACAAGGAGACCCCGGCGCTCTGGACGCACGACTCCTCCCCCGAGGGCTTCGAGTGGATCGAGGGCGGTGACGCCCCGCACTCCACGCTCGGGTTCCTCCGGAAGGACGGCGACGACAAGCTCGCGGTCTTCGTGAACTTCTCCGGTGTCCCCGTCGAGCGGCGCTTCGGGTTGCCCGCGGCCGGCACCTGGCACGAGGTCCTGAACACCGACGCCGCGGAGTACGGCGGTTCCGGTGTGGGGAACATGGGCGCGGTCACGGCCGAGGAGACGCCGTGGGCCGGGCGCCCGGCGTCGGCGCACCTGGTGGTCCCGCCGCTCGGTGCGGTCTGGCTGCGGCTGGCCGACTGACCCGGCCCCGGGTCGCGCCCCGAGACGGTCGTGACCGCCAGACGGACGGGAGGCCCGGTGCCAGCTGGCACCGGGCCTCCCGTCCGTCATCGGCTCCGGCCGAGCCTGCGGCCGCCCCCGACGACGCGAGGCGCCCCGGAGCACGCGAGACGCCCCCGTTCCCGGGGGCGTCTCGCGGTCCTCAGGGCGTCTCGCACGCACGCCGGCGTCGCGCACACACCGGCGAGCCGCGCAGACACGGGCGTCCCGCACACACACGGGCGTGCCGCGCCCGCGGGAGCACCCTCCGCGTCAGTACAGCGCGCTCGCCAACCGGCGTCGTGCCGCGACCACACGCGGGTCGTCGACCCCGATCAGTTCGAAGTACTCGACGAGCCGGACACGCAGCGCCTCACGCTCCGCCCCGAACACCGTCGGCACCAGGTCGAGCAGCCGACCGAAGGCGTCCTCGACGTGGCCGCCGCTGACGTCCAGGTCGGCGACGGCCATCTGCGCCTCGACGTCCTGCGGCGCGGCGGCCGCAGCGCTGCGGAGCTCGTCGGCCGTGCGCCCGTTCAGGCGGTCGAGCAACGACACCTGCGCGAGCCCGGCGACGGCCATCTGGTCGTTCGGGTCCTGCGCGATCGCCGTCCGGTACTCCTGTACGGCTGCGGCGTAGTCGCCGCGCTCGATCGCGTCGTAGGCGGCCTGGTGGTGCGGGAGCAACGGCTCAGGCTCCGGCTCGCCCTGGGGCTCTGCGGCGGCACCGTCGACCGTGACCCGGCCGGTCACACCGTTCTGCTCGGCGGCGGCGACGATCTGCTCGAACACGTCACGCACCTGCGCCTCGGGCAGCGCGCCGACGAAGAGCCCGAGCGGGCGCCCGCCGATGACGGCTGCGACGGTCGGGATCGACTGCGCCTGGAAGGCCTGCACGAGCTGCGGGTTCGTGTCGGCGTCGACCTTGGCGAGCACCACGCGACCGTCGTACTCGGCCGTGAGCCGCTCGAGGATCGGCGACAGCTGCTTGCACGGCCCGCACCACTCCGCCCAGATGTCGACGATCACCGGGACGACCGACGACAGCTGCAGGACGTCCTGGAAGGTCTGGTCGGTGACGTCGATGACGAGCGACGGGACGGTCAGGTCACCCTCGGGACCGGGACCGGCCGCCGGGACGCCGCCGTGCGCAGCAGCCGGTGCTGTGGCTGCAGCGCCCTGGTCGCCGGCGGGAGCACCACCGGGCTGTGCCGGCCGCTGTGCGCGGTCGACGAGGGACGACAGGTCGACGGCTCCGCGGAGACCGGACGGGGTCGGGGGGACGTTGGTCATTGCACCTCACTCGCTGCGGTCAGGCCCTGTGTGAACCCGAGCAGGACCACCTTCTCATCACTGCCGACCGGCGGCACGGAGAACAGGAGTTGGACGCTGTACGTCGCGCTGATCCCCTTCGTGCTCGAGTCGACGCCGGAGAGGGCCTTGACCGCTCCCTCGGTGTTCACCTCGGCGCCGGCCGCGGTCGGCGTCACCTTCTCGATCTCGTCGAGCGACGCCGACACGAGCGCACCCGCGCCGTCCGTCGCGATCGCGACCGGACTGTCGTCGGGCACCTCGGACGAGTACTCGATCTTCGCGGTGTCCGGCAGCGATTCGGCCTTCTTGTCCTTGTAGGCCTTGCCGATGGTCGAGCGGAGCCCGTCACCGTCGGAGGCGAACAGCGACGCCGAGGTGCTCTCGGAGTCCTTCGCCAGGACGTCGCCGTACGCCGCAGCGATGTCGTCCGGCGCGATGCGCAGGAGCTTGGTGTCACCGGCGAGCCGTGCTGCACCGACCGATGTCGGGGCGAGGCTCGGGATCTCCGCCGCCGCCTCGAGCGACACGTCGTAGGCGACCTTGTAGTCGTCGCGAGCGCTGTCCTGCACCAGGGTGAGGGCCTGCGGCGCGGTCTTCGCCGAGCAGTCCTCGGCGACGACGGTGAAGATCGTGCGCGGCCAGGAGTCGGTCTGCTGCGGCAGCGCGACGCACACCTCGCCCGCGGAGATCGCCGGCGGCGCGCCGACGTCGGCGTCCTTCTCGCGGATCGCGTAGTTGGCCTTGCGGAAGTCGAGCGCGGCCCCGGTGAAGCGGGACTCGAGCACCGAGGTGTCCCGGTCGGCGTCGGCCTTCGCGGCGACGTCGGCGACCCGCTCGACGATGCGGCGGATCTGCTGCTCGGTCGCCGCGGTGGGCTCGGTCGAGTCCGCGGCACCCGTGGCCGAGGCGGTCGGGGTCGGGGTCGCACCGGAGCCCCCGCCCTGCGGCCAGTAGTCCGACGAGCACCCGGCCAGGCCGAGGGCCCCGACCAGCACGATCGGCACGGCGACCAGCGAACGACGGCCGCGACGGCCGCGCGCCGGCACCTGCGCGCCCGCGGCGGCAGCACGTCGAGAGGCCCGCACGCGCGGCGGACGCGTCCCACCGCTCCGACGTCGCGGTCCGCGACCACGGCGCTGGTGCAGGAAGGCCCAGACGAGCAGTGCGACACCGCCGGCCAGGAAGAGCCCGCCGGCGACGAGGAGCGGTCCCACGGACGGCGTCGCGGTGTCGCGCGGCCAGGTCACCGACACGTCGGTCGGCGCGGCGTCCGACCCGTCGGCGAGCACGACGACGGAGACGTCCGCGGGCAGGCGCACGGTGAACTGCCCCGCGCCGTCCCACTCCTGGTACCAGAGGTCGCTCCCCTTCGGGTCGGGCACCGAGTCCCCGGAGCCGGTCGTGCGTCCGACCAGGCGGTCCTGCTCGGCGTCGAAGCGCAGCGTGGTGTGCTTCGCGTCACCGATCCACGCGTCGACGTCGGCGGTCTTGCCGTAGGCGGCGAACACCCTGCCGGACCCGGCGACGTTGATGCGCTGGTAGCCGGGGTTCGCGGTGAGCGTCGACCCCGGGATCACGGTCACCGGAGCGGACGCCGTGCTCGACGACTGCGCGACGAGCGACGACGGTGGGGCGAACACGGTGCGCTGCCCGACCGCGAGACCGACGAGCAGCAGACCGATGACGAAACTGACGATCGCCAGGACGAATCGCACGGATCTTCTCCCTACCGCGCCGGGGGTGGGGGGATCGGCGCGCGAATCAGCGCTCCAGGATAGCGAGGCACCCTGGACGTCGCATCCCCCGGCGCTGTCCACCGGCTCAGTCGACGCCACGAGGCCGCCACTAGACTCGTCCGCGGGCCAAGGGCTGGCCCTCCGCCGACCCCCAGGAGCAACACGTGGCGAACGACGAGGCCGAGTTCGGGACCGAGCTGCGCGGGTACCGCCGCGACGAGGTGGACCGCTCGGTGAACGAGCTCCGCCGGGAGCTCATCAAGTCGAACACCGACCGCGCCGAGGCCGCGAAGGAGATCCGCCTCCTCCAGGCTCGCGTCGCCGACCTCCAGGGTGAGCTCGACGAGGCCGGCACCCCGACCTACAGCGGTCTCGGCACCCGCCTCGAGTCGACCCTCCGCGTCGCCGAGGAGCAGTCCACCCGGCTGATCAGCCAGGCCGACATCGACGCCCAACGGCTCCGTGCTTCGAGCCGCAACGAGGCCGAGCGCCTGCTGCGCGAAGCCCGACAGGAGGCCTCCGAGACCCTCGAGGACGCCCGGTCGCGCGCCACCGACGAACTGACCCGCGCCCGTGCCGAGTCCTCGGACACGATCGAGCGTGCCCGCGCCGAGGCCGGCCTGCTCACGCAGGACGCCCGCAACGAGGCCGCGGCCGTCCGCGGTGCCGCCGTCACCGAGGCGGCCGAGGTCCGGTCCGTCGCCATCCGCGAGACCGACGCGCTGCGTGCCCGGGTCGAGCGCGAGGCGGCCGAGCTCCGCGAGGACGCACAGCGCGCCGCCGCGGACGCCCGTCGTGCCGCCGCCGACCTGGACCGCGAGACGGAGCACCGCCGCAGCGTCTTCGAGGCCGAGCACGCCCGCCGCACCGAGGACCTCGACCGCGAGGAGACGACGCGTCGCGCCGAGCTCGACCGCGAGCTCGCCGAGGGCCGTGCGGCGTGGGAGCGCGAGCGCGACGGGCAGCGACGTGCGCACGAGCTCGCGCTCGAGACCGGCCGGGCCGAGCTCGAGTCCGAGCTGGAGCGTGGTCGCGCCGCGCTCGAGGCAGAGACCAGCGACCGCCGACGCGAGCTCGACGCCGAGCTCGGTGCCGCCCGTGCACGGTGGGAGCGCGAGGCCGCCGAGGCCCGTGCCGCCCTCGACCAGGAGCTCGAGGCCGCCCGCGCCCAGCTGCGGGTCGACGAGGAGCAGACCCGCGCCGAGAACGCCCGGCTCGTCGAGGAGACCACGGCACGCATCGCCGCGGAGCTCGAGGAGCACCGCGCCCGGATCGAGCGTGAGCGCACCGAGGCCGACGCCGCGGCCGAGCGCGCCGTGCGCGAGCACACCGACGAGCTCGCCGCCCGCCGCGAACGCGAGCACGCCGAGGTCGACACCGAGATCGCGGACCGTCGCACGGCGGAGCTCGCCGACCTCGAGGCGGAGCGCACCGCGTTGCAGCAGGAGGTCGCCACGGTCCGTGCTGACCTGGCGAAGGAGCAGGACGAGGTGCGCGCGGCGATCGCCCGCGAACGGGACGAGGCCCACGCCACGCTCGAGTCGGAACTCGCCGCACGCCGCGACGACGCCGAGCAGGACTACCTGCAGAAGCACCACGAGACGGTGACCGAGACGCAGAAGTACCTCGACGAGGCGAACCTCCAGCTCGCCGAGGCCACCCGCCGCGCGTCCGAGGCCCGGGAGCGTGCGGAGCGACTCCAGCAGGAGGCCGACGACCTCGAGCGCACGAGCACGGCGCAGGCGCAGGAGCGCGCCCGCACGATCGTCAGCGACGCGCAGGAGCGCGTCCACCGCATGATCGCCGAGGCCGAGGAGCGGACCGCCGCGGTCGTCGCGGAGTCCGAGGACCGGCTCGCCGCCATCCGCACCGAGCGCGACGCGGTCGCCGGGTACCTGGAGAACCTGCGCGGCGTGCTCACGCACGCGACCGGCCTGTTCGACGCCCCGCCGTCGGCCGGGCGACCGGCGGACGACGACGTGGACGAGGACGCCACCACCCGCTGACGACGGCCCGCGGACCGGCGACCCGGCCTGGAGGCGCACCACGCGCCTCCAGGCCCGGTCGCGTCGTCCGCGGTGTCGGGTGTCGTCCGCGGTGTCGGGCGTCGTCCACCGTGTCCCGGTGGGACGCGCCGCGCTGCTCGGCACGGACCGTCGGCGGGTGGTCAGTCCGCGAGGTGCGTGGGCAGCGGTGCGCTGCCCGGGACGACCAGGTCCGCGACGGCGTCGAGCACCGTCCGCACGTACCGCTCCCCCACCCACAGGTGCTTCGCGCCGGCGACCGGCACCACGCGCACGTTCGGCGCGACGGCGAAGCGTCGTGCCGCCTCGTCCGGCTGCAGGAAGTCGTCGTGCTCGGGGACCAGGGCGACGACGGGGACGTCCACGTCCGCCCATCGGCGGAGTTCGTCGTCCGTCGTCCGGTGCAGCGGGGGCGACAGCAGGACCACGCCGGCGACGGTACCGGCCGCCACGTGCTCGAGCCCGTGCTTGAGCGCGACCTCGGTGCCGAACGACCAGCCCAGCAGCCAGGGGGTGGGCAGGCCTCGCTCGACGGTCTCGTGCACGGCGGCCCGCAGGTCGAAGCCCTCGGACTCGCCGTCGCCGAACACACCCTCCGAGGTACCCCGCGGCGACGTGACCGAGCGGAAGTTGAAGCGGAGGACGGCGATGTCGGCCAGGGCGGGCAGTCGCGCCGCGGCCTTCTTGAGCACGTGCGAGTCCATGAAGCCCTGCGCCGTCGGCAGCGGGTGGAGCGTCACGAGCGTGCCCCGCGCGGGCCGGTCGAGCGGCTCGGCGAGTTCCCCGACGAGGGTGAGGTGGTCGTCCGTGACCAGCTCGACGTCGGTCCGCCGTGCGGGCAGCTCGGTGTTCGAGCGGATCTCCGTGCTCATGCGATGCTCCAGCAGTGGTTGTGCCAGTGTCGGCGCGACGCCAGGTCGGCCTCGTCCCCGAGCACGCCGTCAGCACGCCAGACCACGACGTGCGCGACCCCGGGCAGCACCGCGAGCCCGCAGCCCGGGCACACGTACTCCTTCTGCGCGGACGCCGCGGACACCGGTTGCACGGTGAAGGTCCGACCTCGACGGACCTCGGTCCGCTTCCACGAACTCATCAGCCGGTCGAGGCCGGTCTCGTCCTCGATCGGCTCGGGACCACGGCCGCGGGGTCGCCGCGGCCGGTTGCTGCGCGGCACCCCGGTACTGCCGATCAGTACCAGTTGTAGGACTGGCTGTGTCCCCACGCGCCGCACGGGGTGCCGTACACGCCGGAGATGTAGTTGAGTCCCCAGGTGATCTGCGTCGCCGGGTTCGTCTGCCAGTCCGCACCGGCGGTCGCCATCTTGCGGCCGGGGAGCGCCTGCGGGATGCCGTACGCGCCGCTCGGGTTGTACGCGTTCACGCGCCAGCCCGACTCCTTGTTCCACAGCGAGACCAGGCAGTTGAACTGCTCGCTGCCCCACCCGCGTGCGGCGACCATCTGCTGCGCGATCGCCTGCGCGCTGCCGGGGTTCGGCGTGGCGGCCGTCGCGGCGAGGGTGTTCGACGGCGTGACGGCCTTGTTCTTCGTGTCGGTGCCGGCCTGGTCGTCCGTCTCAGCCGGCTGCTCGACGACCACGGGCTTCGGGAGCGTGACGCCGTAGCCGTCGCGCGTCACGTCGAACGCGGCGTAGGTGCCGTGCGCGGTGTACTGCTGCGGCTCGACCGGCGCCTTGACGAGCACCGGGGCGACGACGGCGGCCTGGGCCACGTCGGGCTGCATCGGGTTGAAGAGCGAGCCACCGACGAAGCCGAACACGGCGAAGAAGGACAGCGTGGGGATCGTCGCGCGTCGGCGCATGAAGGAGTTGAGCGTCCGGGCGGCCTTCGGCTTCGCCGGTGCGGCGACGGCACGGCGCTGCTGGACGATGCGCGGGTCGGTGACACCCGTGGGCGCGATCGGCCCGCGGACGAGGACCGGTCCGGTCGCGTCCCGAGCGGCGGTCTGGGCGACCGGCGTCGGAGCCGTCGCGGGTGCGCCCGGCGGGGTCGACGGGAGTGCCGCCGTCTCGACCCGCGGGGTCGCGTGGAGCACCGAGTGCCCCGTCGTGCGGAGTCGGTCGCGTGCCGCGCGGCGCTCACCGACGACCGGACGGTCGAGGTGCTCGCGGGTACCGCGGTCGGAGCTGGAGTCTGCCGTGTGCCTGCCCATGAGTAGGAACAGGATAACGGAACGGTCACGGGATGAGAAGCACCCGCGACCAGCGCGTCGTCAGCGGACGGCGAGCATGACCTCGACGACGGCGTCGAGCAGTGCGTCGACCTGCGCCTCGCGGTAGCCGCCGTGCTTCGGCCGGAACACCACCGACCGGACCTCGGTCAGGCTCAGCGGCTTGCCGTCGCGGAAGTACCCGGCGAGCCGCTCGGCGAAGGCATCGACGTCCTTGGGGTGGTAGCCGGTGCCGAGCGGGCTGGTGCGGGCGAACCGCTGTCCGGCCGGGCGTTCGAGCCGTGCGACGACGTCCGAGGCCTTGGAGCGGGCCTCGGCGTACCAGGCCTTCTGCCCCACGTCGGCGATCTCCCGCTCACGCTCACGGGCGGCGAAGGCGTCCTCGAGCCGCTCGAGTGCAGCGTCCACGTGCGCCGTGGAGTACCCGCCCTTGCGCATCGAGAACGCGGTCGCGCGGATCTTCGCGGCCTCGATGCCCGGCGCGGTGTCGCCCGACGTGTACGCACGACGGGCGTCCTCGAGGAACCGCTCGACCTCGTCGACGTCGTACCCGAGGGACTTGCGGTCTGCGGAGGGGAAGGTGGTGGCCACGGCGACATTCTGCCAGCACCGGACCATGGTGCCAGCTGGACGCGCGGCCGCGGCGCTGGCCGCGGTCTCAGTGCTCGCCGACTCGGTGCACGACGGATCAGTACCGACGGTCTCAGTGCACGACGACGAGGAACAGCACGTACGCGACGGCGGCGGACGGCAGGATGCTGTCGATCCGGTCGAGCAGGCCGCCGTGCCCCGGCAGGAACGACGAGATGTCCTTGATGCCGAGGTCGCGCTTGATCATCGACTCGGTCAGGTCACCGAGCGTGGCCGACCCCGAGATGAGCACACCGAGCACGATGCCCGTCCACCACGGCAGGCCGAGCATGAGCCAGGTCACGATGATCCCGACCAGGATGCTCGCCGCGACGGACCCGGCGAACCCCTCCCACGTCTTCTTCGGGCTGATGCGCGGTGCCATCGGGTGCTTGCCGAGGTTCAGCCCGGTCGCGTACGCCCCCGTGTCGACGGCGACGACCACGAGGATGAACGCGATCACCCACAGCTCACCCCGGGGCTGCGCGGAGAGCAGCACGATGCACGCACCGAGCAGCGTGATGTACGCCTGCACGAAGAGCCCGTTCGTCAGGTCGCGGACGACGTGCCCGGCCGGGGGCCTCTCACGCGTGAGCGCGACCTCGACGAGCCGCCACACCGCGATGAGGACGATGCCGCCGATGAGCGCGAAGAGCGCCGCCACCTGACCGCCGAGGAACGCCGCCGGCACCATGCCGACCGCCGCCAGGACGCTCGGGACGCGCGGCACGTCGCGACCCGCGAAGCGCATCGCACTCGCGAGCTCGTACACCGCGACGCCGAGCAGGAACGCCGCGACGACCATGAACGCCGGCTTCCAGATGAGGAGGGCGGCGAGCATCACGACCGCGAACGCCAGGGCGATGGCGATCGCGGCCGGCAGGTTCCGACCCGTCCGGGCGGTCAGTGCCTCGTTGCGCGCGCCGAACTCCGCCTTGCGCTGCTTGAGCTGCGCTTCGAAGTCGGCGCGCGCCGCGCGGGCACGGGCGTCGAAGTCCTGTCGGAGCCCCTTCCTCGCAGAGGGGACCGGTTCCGGCGGGCGCGGTTCTGTGGGGCGATCGCCGCCCGGCTCGGGGAGACGCATCAGACCTCGAGGAGTTCGGCTTCCTTCTTCTTCAGCGCGTCGTCGATCTGGTCGACGTGCTTCTTCGTCAGGGTCTCGAGGTCCTTGTCACCGCGGGCGATCTCGTCGTCGGAGATCTCGCCCTTCAGGGCGTCGAGGTCGTCCTTCGCGCGGCGACGGATGTTCCGGATGACGACCTTGTGGTCCTCGCCCTTGCCGCGCACGAGCTTCACGAACTCCTTGCGGCGGTCCTGCGTGAGCTCCGGGATCGTCACGCGGACGATCTCGCCGTCGTTCGACGGGCTGGCACCGAGGTTCGGGAACGTCGCGATCGCGCGCTCGATCTCCTTGAGCGCCGACTTGTCGTACGGCGTGACGATGAGCGTGCGCGCCTCGGGCGTCTGGAGCGACGCGAGCTGCGCGAGCGGCGTCGGGGTGCCGTAGTAGTCGACCGGGATCTTCTGGAAGAGTGCGGCGTTGATGCGTCCGGTACGGACGGTCGCGAAGTCGTCCTTGGCGACGTCGACGGCCTTCGCCATCTTCTCGGTGGCTTCGGTCAGGACATCACTGATCACGGTGGTTCTCCTTCGGTACTGCGTCGAGTCTAGTCAGCGTGCGGGTCAGTTGCTGACGACGGTGCCGATCCGCTCCCCGCGGATCGCTGCAGCGACGTTGCCCTCGCCCTCCATGCCGAAGACGTGCATCGGCATGCCGTTGTCCATGCAGAGCGAGAACGCGGTGGCGTCGACGACCTTGAGGCCCTGCAGCAGCGCGTCCTGGTAGGTGACGTGGTGCAGCTTCTCGGCGGTGGCGTCCTTCTTCGGGTCGGCGGTGTACACGCCGTCCACGCCGTTCTTGGCGACGAGCACCTCGTGCGCGTCGATCTCGAGCGCGCGCTGCGCCGCGACCGTGTCGGTCGAGAAGTACGGCAGGCCGGCCCCGGCACCGAAGATGACGATGCGGTCCTTCTCGAGGTGACGCTCGGCACGCCGCGGGATGTACGGCTCGGCGACCTGGGTCATGCTGATCGCGGACTGCACCCGCGTCGCCGCACCGGCCTGCTCGAGGAAGTCCTGGAGCGCGAGCGCGTTCATCACCGTGCCGAGCATGCCCATGTAGTCGGCACGACCGCGGTCCATGCCGCGCTGCGAGAGCTCCGCCCCGCGGAAGAAGTTGCCGCCGCCGACCACGATGGCCACCTCGACGTCCTGCGCGGCCTGCGCGATCTCCTTGGCGATGGTGCTGATGACGTCGGGGTTCACCCCGAGGGACCCGGCCCCGAACGCCTCCCCCGACAGCTTCAGCAGGACCCGGCGGCGTCCGGTCTTCTCGTTCGTCATGTGGCGCACCCTTCGTCGAATGTCTCGTGGGAATCTACCCGGCCGCAGCCGGTCCGGCGGAGGAGGTCGTGCCTCCAGGCCGGGTCCGCGCGTGTCGCAGCGCGCAGAAAACGGGGCCCGGAACCGATGTGGTTCCGAGCCCCGTCACGGGTTCGTTACGCGCCGACCTTGACGCGGGCGAAGCCCTGGATCGTCAGACCCGCGTTCTCGGCGGCCTTCGCGACGGACAGCTTGTTGTCCTTCGCGTAGTCCTGCTCGAGGAGCGCGACCTGCTTGCGGTACGCGTTGAGGCGACCCTCGACGATCTTCGGCAGGGCGGCCTCCGGCTTGCCCTCCTCGCGCGTGATCGCCTCGACGGTCGCGCGCTCCTTCTCGATGGCCTCGGCCGGGATCTCGTCGCGGGTCAGGTACGTCGGGTTCGCGAACGCGACGTGCTGCGCGATCGAACGCGCCTCGGCGGCGTCGGAGCCCGCGTAGGCGATGACGACGGCGATCTGCGGCGGCAGGTCCTGGCTGGTCTTGTGCAGGTAGACCTCGAAGGCGTCGCCCTCGACCCGGACGACCGTGCGCAGCGCGAGCTTCTCGCCCAGCGCGGCGGCGGCCTCGTCGATCGCCTCGGCGACCGTCTTGCCGTCGAGCGGCGCGGCGTTGCCGGCCTCGACGTCGGACGCACCGGCGGCGGCGACCGCGGCGACGACCTTGTCGGCGAGGGTGGTGAACTTCTCGTTCTTCGCGACGAAATCGGTCTCGCTCGCGAGCTCGACGACGGTGGCGGCGCCACCCTCGGTCGTCGCGACGACGACACCCTCGGAGGTCGCACGGTCGTCACGCTTGGCGACGGCCTTCGCGCCCTTGATGCGGAGCAGCTCGACGGCCTTGTCGTAGTCGCCGTCGGCCTCGACGAGCGCGTTCTTCGCGTCCATCATGCCGGCCCCGAGGTCCTCACGGAGCTTCTTCACGTCAGCAAGGCTGTAGTTGGCCATTGACTGGAGTCCTTTCTGGACTGTGGTGGTGGGGAGAGAAGGAAGGGGCGCCGAGCCGACCGGCCCGGCGCCCCCACTGGTCACTCGGCGGGGGTGGTCTCCGACGCGGCCGCGGCCTCGGCCGTCGGCTCCGCGTTCTTGTCACCCTCGGCGATCGGCTCACCGATCTCCTTGGCGGCGACCTGCGCGTCGGCGTCGTTCTCCTCGACGGTCGCGCCCTCGCCCTGGGTCTGGCCGGCGAGGAGCTCCTGCTCCCACTCGGCCAGCGGCTCGGCCGCTTCCTCGTCGCCACCGTTGTGGCGGGTCTTCAGGCCCTCGGCCGCGGCGTCGGCGACGATGCGGGTCAGGAGACCGACGGAGCGGATCGCGTCGTCGTTGCCCGGGATCGGGTACGTGATCTCGTCGGGGTCGCAGTTGGTGTCGAGGATGCCGATGACCGGGATCCCGAGCTTCTGCGCCTCGTCGATCGCGAGGTGCTCCTTCTTGGTGTCGACGACCCAGAGCGCGCTCGGGGTCCGCGTGAGGTTGCGGATACCACCGAGGGTCTTGTGGAGCTTGTCCAGCTCGCGCTTCTTGATGAGGAGCTCCTTCTTGGTGAAGCCCTTCGTCGTGTCGTCGAAGTCGATCTCCTCGAGCTCCTTCATGCGCGCGAGGCGCTTGGAGACCGTCTGGAAGTTCGTGAGCAGACCGCCGAGCCAACGCTGGTTGACGTACGGCTGGCCGACGCGGGTCGCCTGCTCGGCGATGGAGCCCTGCGCCTGCTTCTTGGTGCCCACGAAGAGGATCGTGCCGCCGTGCGCGACCGTCTCCTTGACGAAGTCGTACGCACGGTCGATGTAGGCCAGCGACTGCTGCAGGTCGATGATGTGGATGCCCGAGCGCTCGGCGAGGATGAAGCGCTTCACCTTCGGGTTCCACCGACGGGTCTGGTGTCCGAAGTGGACGCCGCTGTCGAGCAGCTGGCGGATGGTGACGACGGCCATGCCGTCCCTCCTTGTTCTCGGCGCACGGCTCGTCGGCCGCGCGCACGGTTGCGGTTGTGTCGGTCACGACCGGTGGTCGTGACCCCTGGCGCCCTGCCCGCACGGCCGCCCGCTCGCGAGAGCAGGACCGGTGGCCGCGTGACGCGTCGTCGAAGAACGCTGTCGTTCGACGGTCGCAGTGGACGCGCGAAGTCAGCGCGCCGGAGCGCGCTGCGGTGGCAATGCTAGCAGGTCCAGACGCCCCACCGACGCAGGCCGGGGAGGAGACCGTGGACGCACGGGAGGCGGGGGGGGGGGGGGGCCCCCCCCCCCCCCCGCCTCCCGTCAGGTGGTGGCGTCCGGTGAACGCCTACTTGGCGGAGACCGTGTCGCCCTCGGCCGTGATGCCCATCTCCTCGAGGGAGCGGCCCTTCGTCTCCGGGATCTTCGCGATGACGAAGAACAGCGAGAGCAGGGCGAACAGCGCGTAGATGCCGTACGTGACCGTCAGGTTGAAGCCGGACAGGACCGGGAAGGAGATCGTGACGAGGAAGTTCGCGACCCAGTTGGCGGCCGAGCCGACACCGAGCGCGGTCGCGCGGATGCGGTTCGGGAACATCTCGCCGAGCAGGACCCACATGAGCGGACCCCAGGTGGCGCCGAACGACACGACGAACAGGTTCGCGAAGATCAGCGCGATGATGCCCCACGAGCCGGGCAGGCTCGGGGCGCCGTCGACGATGGTGGCCTGCGAGAACGCGATCGCGACCATGGTCAGCGAGACGAACATGCCCGTCGAACCGGCGACGAGCAGCGGCTTCCGACCGAGCTTGTCCACCGTGAAGATCGCGATGAACGTGACCGCCACGTTGACCACCGAGGTGATCGTCGAGATGAGGAACGAGTCGCTCTCCTTGAACCCGACGGCCTGCCAGAGCGTCGTCGAGTAGTAGAAGATCACGTTGATGCCGACGAACTGCTGCAGCACGGCGAGGATGATGCCGACCCAGACGATGGGCTGCAGGCCGAAGCGGTTGCCGCGGATGGAGCCCTTCTTCTCGTTCGCTTCCTTCTTGATGCCGTCCTGGATCTCCTCCAGGCTCGTGTTCACGGTGTCGCGCGGCACGATCTTGCCCATCACGTCGCGGGCGTCGTCGGTGCGGCCCTTGGAGAGCAGGAAGCGCGGGGACTCCGGGAGCGTGATCGCGAGCACGCCGTAGACGACCGACGGCACGACGCCGACCAGGAACATCCAGCGCCAGGCGGCGAGGCCGAGGACCTGCTCGGAGGCGCCGCCGGCGGTCACCGCGAAGATCTGGTCGGAGAGCAGCGCGGCGAAGATGCCGAGCGTGATGGCGAGCTGCTGGAACGACGCCAGACGGCCGCGGATCGCCTTCGGGGAGACCTCGGAGATGTACGCGGGGGCGATGACCGACGCGGTACCGATGCCGAGGCCGCCGACCAGACGCCAGATGACGAGGTCCCAGGTCGCGAACGCGAAGGCCGAGCCGATCGAGCTCACGAAGAACAGCACCGCGGCCCAGAACATGACGCGGGTGCGGCCCCACCGGTCGGCCAGGCGGCCGGCGAAGTAGGCACCGAAGGCACAGCCGATGAGCGCGGAGGCGACCGCGAAGCCGCTGGCGGCCTCGGACAGGCCGAACTCGCCCTTGATCGCGTCGACGGCTCCGTTGATGACGGAGGAGTCGAATCCGAAGAGGAAGCCGCCGACTGCCGCCGCGATGGCGAACAGGGTGACCTTCCCCTTGAACGCACGGTCCTCGCCGTGCTGGGTGGACGTGTTCGACACGGTGCTCCAGGTTTCTTGCCGCCGTGCTGGGTGGCGCACGGTGCCCCGGCGGTCGGCTGGTTCGCCGTCCGAGCGGCGTTGCGTGTTCCGGAGCGGCCCCGACTGTACTCGCTGGCGGCTCGCGGGGCACATCGGGGCGCGGCGGTGGCGCGGCGGGGCGCTGGGTCGCGCGGTCGGGCGGCGCAGCGGGGCGCTGGGTCGGGCGGCGGGGCGCTGGGTCGCGCGGTCGGGCGGCGCGGCGGGGCGCTGGGTCGCGCGGTCGGGTGGCGTGGTCGGGTGGCGTGGTTGCGTGATCGCGCGCGGTCTTCGACGTTGCGCGTGTCGATCGACGCGCGCTGTGTCGCGTTCGACGGTCGGGTCGGACACGAGCGCGGCGCCGCACTGATCACGGACGTTCCTGCACAGTCCGGGCGGCAGCGGCCACCGTCCCCAGGTCGGCCCACCGGCACCCGCGCGCCCGGCCGGTTCCGTCACGCTCGACACATGCGCCGGTCACCGCTCCTCCCCCGCCGGCAGGTCGGCTTCCTCGTCCTGCTGGTCGCACTCGTCGTCGCGCTCGTCGGCCCGCTGCTGCCGGCGCGACCGGCGGCCGTCGGGGCCGGGACGGTCCGGGCGGGGACGGTCCGGGCGGCGGGACCGGTCGCCGCCGAGGACGACCTGGCGTCCCCGTGGGTGTGGCCGACGGGGACCCACGAGGTCGTCCGACCATGGGAGGCACCCGCGGACGAGTACGCGGCGGGCCATCGCGGCATCGACCTGGCAGCGCCCCTCGGGGCGCCCACGGTCGCGGTGGCGGACGGCACGGTGTCCTTCGCCGGACAGGTCGCCGGTCGCGGGGTCGTGACGATCGACCACGGCGACGGCCTCGTGAGCACGCTGGACTCGGTCGAGCCCTCGGTGTCGACGGGCGAGACGGTCCAGCAGGGCGCGGCGGTCGGGGTCGTCGCCGTCGGCCACTGTCCCGTGACGGACCCGTGCGTGCACCTCGGCGCCAGGGTCGACGGTCGGTACGTCGATCCGCTGCCGTTCCTGCCACCGGCTGCCTGGCCGGTGCTGCTCCCCGAGTCGGCGTGGCCGGGGTGACCCGCGGCGACGGTTCCCGGCTGCCGTGAGCCGTGAGCCGTGAGCCGTGAGCCGTGAGCCGTGAGCCGTGAGCCGTGAGCCGTGAGCCGTGAGCCGACGATGGTCAGGCGCGGGGGTGCGCCGTCCGGTACACCTCGCGGAGACGCGCCGACGACACGTGCGTGTACACCTGCGTCGTCCCGAGGCTCGCGTGCCCGAGGAGTTCCTGCACGGCGCGGAGGTCTGCTCCCCCGTCGAGCAGGTGCGTGGCCGCGGTGTGCCGGAAGGTGTGCGGCCCGCTCGGCCCCGCACCGGGCAGGTCCGCGAGCGCCCGCGCGACCACGCGGTACACGCTCCGGACGCCGAGCCGGCCGCCCCGATCACCGAGGAACAGCGCGTCGTCAGCGGCTCGGGCGGCTCCGGCGGTCGCGCCGACTCGAGCGGCGCCGGCCGCGCGAGCAGTCCCGTCTGCTCCAGCGCTCCCGGCAGTCCCGGCGGCTCGCGCCGCCAAGGCCGGGCGTCCACGGTCGAGCCACGCCTCGAGCGCGTCCCGTGCCGGGACCCCGAAGGGCACCACGCGCTCCTTGCCACCCTTGCCGAGCACCCGGACGGTCAGTCGTGAACGGTCGAGGTCGTCGACGTCGATGCCGACGAGTTCGCTGACCCGGATGCCCGCGGCGTAGAGCAGCTCGACGACCGCCAGGTCCCGCAGCGCCCCGGGGTCGTCCGTCTCCGCGCGGGCGGCGAGTCCGTCGAGCACCGTCCGGACCTGGTCCGTCGAGACGACCCGCGGCAGGTGTCCGGCCCCCTTCGGCGCGCGGAGCCGCACGGCCGTGTCGGTGTCGAGCAGTCCGCTCTCGCTCGCCCAGCGGGTGAAGGCGCGGACCGAGGACGACCGGCGGGCGATGGTCGACCGGGCGAGCCCCCGCTGGTCGGCGTCCCAGAGCCAGTCACGCAGGACCTCGAGACCGAGGCCGCGGGCGGCGTCGATCCCCCGCTCGGCGGCGAACTGCACGAGCTGGTCGAGATCGTTCGCGTAGGCGCGCACGGTCTGCTCGCTGAGGCCGCGTGCGCCACGGACGTGGTCGAGGAACGACTCCACCACCGCCACGAGCCGTCCGTCTGTCTGCGCCTCCACGACCCCAGGGTAGGCGCGTTCCCGGTCACGACCTGGCCCACCCGCCGACGGTGTGCTGGACGAGGCCCTGCAACTCGGCCAGCGCGAGCGCGTCCACCACCGCTCCGGTGGACATGCCCGAGCGGACGGCGATCTCCTGTTCCCCGAGCGCCCGCCGCCCCAGAGCGTCGAGCACCCGCACCACCTCGGGGTCCTGCCGCCCACCGCCGAGCGGCTCGTCGCTGCGCGGCTCGCCACCATGTCGGGTCGACCGGCCCCGGACGGACCGACCGTGTGCCCCGAGCACCGCGTCGACGGGATCACCCGGCCCCACCACGATCTGGGCACGGCCTTGGGCGACGAGTCGGTGGCACCCCACCGAGGCGGACGACGAGAACGCACCCGGCACGGCGAACACGGGCCGACCGAGCTGGGCGGCGTGGTGCGCGGTGTTCAGCGCGCCAGACCGGGCGCCGGCCTCGACCACGACGGTCGCCGCGCCGAGCGCCGCGATGAGCCGGTTGCGCGCCAGGAACCGCCACCGCGTCGGTCGGGTCCCCGGCGGCGACTCCGCCAACAGCGTCCCCTGACGAGCCACGTTGCGCAGCAGCTCGACGTTGCCGGTCGGGTAGAGCTGGTCGATCCCGCCCGCCAGGACCGCCACCGTCGGCGCGCCCGCAGCGACGGCAACCCGGTGCGCGGTGGCGTCGATGCCGTACGCCCCACCGCTGACCACCGTGCAGCCGGCATCGGCAGCGGCCGAGGCGATCTCCGCCGTCGCCTCCGCCCCGGCCACGGTGTTCGCACGTGAACCGACCACCGCCAGCGCCGGCTCGCGACCCCGCCGTCCCGAGCGTGCCCACAGCACGACCGGCGCGTGCGGGCCGAGGTCGTCGACGGCTCCCGGCCAGGATGCAGTCCCGGGGACGACGAGCCGCGCGCTGACGGCACGTGCCGCATCGAGCGTCGCGAGGACGTCGACCCTACCGAGCCGCGGCCCCCACCGTTCCAGAGCCACCCGCACCGTCCCGGCGAGGGTCGCCGGGGACTCGGCGCCGGGGACGGCTGCGTCGGTGCACGCGTCGAGCAGGCCCTCCGGCCCGTCGTCCAGGGCTGCTCGCACCAGTGCGAAGGAGCGTTCGGCGCCGAGTGCCTGCACGAGCAGCCCGGCGACCGAGTCACCGGGCTCCACGACCGTCGACCACGCCACGCGCGCTGCTGCCTCGACCAGGTCGACGGCATCACCGCCGCCCCGGCCCAGGGCCGTCGCGGTCGTCCCGAGCAGGTCCTGCGCCCCGTTCACAGTGCACCCCGGAGGGCGAGGGCCTCGCGCACGTGCTGCCCGCCCGGCCGGTCGTCGCCCTGCAGGTCGGCGAGCGTCCACGCGAGGCGCATGGTCCGGTCCCAGCCGCGCATGGTCAGCGTGCCGAGGTCGAGTGCCCGGTCCAGCATCGTGGTCGCACCGGGCTCCGCCCGACCGGGGCCTCGGAGCCACGCCCCGGACACCTCGGCGTTGCGCGACCACCCCGTGCCGGCGAGCCGCGCGCGCATCGCGTGCTGTGCCGCCTCGACGGTCGCCCGTGCCTCGGCCGTCGTGGGCGTCGTCCCGTCCTCGCCGCGGATCAGTCCGGTGGTCACCCGCGGCACGCGCACCCGGATGTCGATCCGGTCGAGCAGCGGCCCGGACATCCGACCGAGGTACCGACGGACGGTTGCCGGCGGGCACTCGCAGGGCTGCCGTGGCGACCCCGCGTTGCCGCACGGGCAGGGGTTCGCCGCGAGCACGACCTGACAGCGTGCCGGGAACTCGGCGGCACCGGCAGCGCGGTGCACCGTGATCCGGCCGGACTCCAGCGGCTGCCGGAGCGCGTCGAGCACCGCACGCGGGAACTCGAGCGCTTCGTCGAGGAACAGCACGCCCCGGGTCGCGCGGGACACGGCACCCGGCCGCACCGTGCCCGACCCGCCGCCGATCAGGGACACGGCGGACGCCGAGTGGTGCGGAGCCTCCCACGGTGGTCTGGTGGTCCACGAGGCGACACCGTGCCCGGCGACCGACCGCACCGCCGCGACCTCGAGCGCCGCGTCGTCGTCGAGGTCCGGGAGCAGGCCCGGGAGCCGCTCGGCGAGCATGGTCTTCCCGGCGCCGGGCGGCCCGACGAGCAGGGCGTGGTGGCCGCCGGCGGCCGCGGCCACGATCGCCCGGACACCGGTCGGGTTGCCGACGACCTCGGACAGCTCGGCGACGGGCGTCCGTTCGGGGAGCACCGGCGGCGCGGCGACCGGCGCGACGTCCACCGACGGGAGGAGCGCCCCGGCGTCGATCGCCGCCGCCCGGAGCGAGTCCACCGCACGGACCTCCACGCCGCGCACGAACCGTGCCTCGTCCGCGTTGCCGGTGGGCAGCACGACCCGCTCGGCTCCGGCGTCCCGCGCCGCGAGGACCATCGGGACGACGCCGGGCACGGGCCGGAGCCGTCCGTCGAGCCCGAGCTCCCCGATGTACACCACGCGCTCGCTGACCCGCGGCGCGACGTCGGCACCGGCGAGCACGGCCATGGCGATCGCGAGGTCGAACCCGGACCCCCGCTTCGGGATCGCCGCCGGCGTCAGGTTCACGGTGATCCGCCTGGCCGGCAGCGGTGCTCCCGCGTTCGCCGCCGCTGCTCGCACCCGCTCCCGGGCCTCGCCCAACGAGGTGTCCGGCAGCCCGATGATGCTGAAGGCGGGCAGCTGGCTCGTCAGGTGCGCCTCGACCTCGATCCGTCGCCCGGTCACGCCGAGCAGGGCGACCGCGGCGGACCGACCGATGCCGGTCACAGGATCCCCGTCAGGTGCTCGACGCCGAACCGGTCACCGGCGACGTGCACCGCCACCGCATCGAGGCGGACGGCCGCAGCGTGCGTGTCCGGGTGCGCCGCGAACCACATCGGCACCAGCTGACGGAGCCGCGCGGTCTTCGTCGCGGTGATCGCCTCGAACGGGTGCCCCGTGCCGGTCCCCGCACGCGTCTTGACCTCGACGAAGACCAGGGTCCGTCCGTGCCAGGCGATGACGTCGACCTCGCCGCGGGCGCACCGCCAGTTCCGCTCCACCAACCGGTACCCGCGCGCCGTGAGCCATTCCACTGCGCGGTCCTCGCCGTACGCACCGAGTGTTCGTCGTTCCATGTCGTTGCCTCCACCGACGACGATGCGGCAATGCGGCCGGTGCAATCCCGTGGACGACAGATCTGTGGACGAGCACTTGCGATGAGAATGTTGTGCAGGAATGACGAGACCCCGGATGCCGTCAGGACATCCGGGGTCTCGTGTTCCGTGCGTCAGTGTGCGGCTGCGTACGCTTCCTGCACCTGGGTCGAGATGCGGCCGCGGCTCGAGACCTCGTACCCGTTCTCCTTCGCCCACTCGCGGATCTTCGCGAGCTCCTCGGAGTTCCCGCGCTTCGGAGCGGACTTCGGCGCGGAGCCGCCGTTCCCACCCGAACGACGACCGGACACCTTGCGGGCCGCGGCGACGTAGTCGGAGATCGCTTCGCGGAACTTGTCGACGTTCTCGTCGGAGAGGTCGATCTCGTAGTTCGATCCGTCGAATGCGAACTCGACGGTCCGGCCTTCACCTGCGGCGATCGGCGAGTCGTCGAGGTCGTCGACGAGCTGGACGGTGACCTTCTGTGCCATGTCGTGCTCCTGTTCGGAAGTAGGGGAGGTCCCCATGACGACGAGTCATGGGGAAAGCTTCTCCACCACCGTAGCGCGACAATTGCAGGAATGTGTCCGGAAAAGCGGCCGAGTCGCAATTCCAGAAACTGTGGATCACTCGTCGAGTGCGAGTTCCTTGGGCAGTTCGAGTTCCCGCGAGGTGAGTTCCTCGACGTTCACGTCCTTGAAGGTGAGCACCCGGACGGACTTCACGAACCGGTCGGAACGGTAGACGTCCCAGACCCACACGTCGTTCATCGTGAGTTCGAAGTAGAAGTCGTGCTCGGTGTCACGACGGACGAGGTCGACCTCGTTCGCCAGGTAGAACCGCCGCTCGGTCTCGACCACGTACCGGAACTGCGACACGACGTCGCGGTACTCGCGGTACAGGGCAAGTTCGACCTCGCGGTCGTAGTCGTCGAATTCGTCGTCATCCATCGCCCGCACAGTCTACGGCGAGACCGACCGCCGTGGACGCAGTCGGTCAGTCGGCGACGGAGAGCTCGTCGAAGCCGTCGAGCGCGACGCTCGAGGCCTGGTGCAGCCAGCTCTTCCGGTGCAGCGGGTGGGCACCTGCTGCACGGATGCCGTCGTAGTGGGCCGTGGATCCGTACCCCTTGTTCGACGACCACCCGTAGTGGGGAGCGTCCTCGTGCGCGGCGATCATCAGCGCATCCCGCTCCACCTTCGCGACGACCGACGCCGCCGCGACCGAGGCGCAGTCCCGGTCCGCCTTCACGCGCACCACGACGTCGAGCGGACCGCCCGTGGGGACGAGGTCGGCCGGCACCGCGCGCGACAACCAGTCGAACGACCCGTCGAGCACCACGACCGTGTCGTCGAGGGACACCCCGTCGCGGACGAGGGCGCCGAGGGCCGCCGCACCCGCCTGACCGAGCGCGGGCACGATCCCCTGCCGGTCCACCACGTCCGCCGACGCCATCCCCACGGCGGTCCGCGCCCACCGCCGGACGACCGGCACCAACTCGGTCCGCCGCGCAGCGGAGAGCAGCTTCGAGTCGGCGAGCCCCTGGGGCACACGTCCGATGTCCAGCGTCACCGCCGCGACACCGACGGCCACCGGACCGGCGATCGCGCCGCGGCCGACCTCGTCCATGCCGATCACGGTCACCCGACCGGAACCGAGCAGCTTCTTCTCGACCCGCAGCGAGGGCCGGACCGCGGTCACCGGTCCTTCTCCTCCACGCCCGCGAACACGTCGGGGTAGTCGTCCAGCCACGTCCACCGGCTGGTGGGCCAGGAGATGACGAAGGCCCTGCCGGTCACGTCCGAGAGCGGCACGAACCCCTTCGACGGCGTGTCACGGTTGTACCGGGAGTCCTTCGAGTCGTTGCGGTTGTCACCCATCACCCAGATCGTCCCCTCGGGCACGGTGACCGAGAACGGGTCGGCCGACGCCGGGGCACCGCTGGGCAGCAGCGTGTACGGCTCCTTGAGCGGGACGCCGTTCACGGACATCTGCCCGAGGTCGTTGCAGCACGTCACCTTGTCGCCCGGCAGGCCGATGACCCGCTTGATGAGGTGGTCGTCGCTGTCTCCGGTCCCCAGACCGACCTGGGTGAGGAGCCAGTCGATGGCCTTCGCCGGCTGCGTGGTGGGAGCGACGCTCGGCACGTTCGCACCGGTGAGCCACCCGCCCGGGTCCTTGAAGACGACGACGTCACCGCGCTTGAGCGAGACAACGTCGGGCACCAGCTCGTTGACGATCACCCGGTCGTTGACCTGCAGCGTGTTCTCCATCGACTCGGACGGGATGTAGAACGAGCGGATCAGGAACGTCTTCACGAGGAACGAGACGAGCAGCGCCGCGAGGAAGATGATGACGAGGTCCCGCAGGAACGTCAGGACACCGTTGCCCTGCTTCTCGGCCCGTGGGCGGCGCCCCGATCCTTGGGTGGTGTCCGTCATGTCCGCTCTCGTTCAGGAGCACGCCGACCGGCGTGCCGACCCACACCCGCACCGGTCGGGCGTGGAAGACCCGGCGCCCCGCGGGGCGCGCACAACGGGAAAGCCCCCCGTCGATGCACAACCGTACATCGGCGGGGGGCGTCCAGTGGAACCCGGCTCGCGGGCTCGCACTGTGAAGGCGATCAGGCGTCGCGCTTCTCCTTGATCTTGCGGCGGGCCGCCTTGCCGCGGAGCTCGCGCAGGTAGTAGAGCTTCGCGCGACGGACGTCACCGCGGGTGACGACCTCGATGTGGTCGATGATCGGCGAGTGCACCGGGAACCAGCGCTCGACGCCGACCTGGAAGCTGACCTTGCGGACCTTGAAGGTCTCGCCGAGGCCGTGGCCCTGGCGCGCGATGACGACACCCTGGAACACCTGGACGCGCGAGCGCGTGCCCTCGATGATGTTGACGTGCACCTTGATGGTGTCACCGGGGCGGAAGTCCGGGACGTCGGTGCGCAGGGACGCTGCGTCGACGTGGTCGAGGAGCTGCATGTTCGTTCACTCTCTGCGGACGCGCACGGGTCGCCGCGGATCGGTTCTGGAAAGAAGTGTCCGTGCCCGGAATCGGCGACTCCCCCGTGGCAGAGTCCAGCCAGGGCACAGCGTCCAATCCTGCCACAGAACGGGCACTCCCGCCAACCGGTGCAGGATGGGACCATGATCGAACTCCGCACCCCCGCCGAGCTGGAGGGCCTCCGCGCCGCCGGACGGTTCGTCGCCGACGTGCTCGACGAGCTGCTCGAGACCGTCGACGTGGGCGTGAACCTGCTCGACCTCGACCGCGTCGCCGCGAGGATGATCGCCGACCGCGGCGCGGTGAGCTGCTACGTCGACTACCACCCCTCGTTCGGCAACTCGCCCTTCGGCAAGAACCTGTGCACGTCGGTCAACGACGCCGCCCTGCACGGCCTGCCCCACGACCGCGTGCTCGTCGACGGCGACCTCGTGAGCCTCGACTTCGCCGCGAGCGTCGACGGCTGGGTTGCGGACTCCGCCGTCACCGTGCAGGTGGGCACCGCCCGGGACGAGGACCAGCGGCTCGTCGAGACGGTCGAGCGCGCACTGGTCGCCGGCATCGAGCAGTTCCGGCCGGGCGGCAAGCTCGGCGACGTCTCGTACGCCATCGGCCGGGTCGCGAAGGACGCCGGCTTCACCGTCAACACGCAGTTCGGTGGACACGGTGTCGGACGCACCATGCACGGCGAGCCGCACGTCCCGAACGACGGCCGCCCGGGGCGCGGGCTGAAGCTCCGGCCCGGCCTGGTCGTCGCGATCGAGCCGTGGCTCATGCAGGGCACCGACGAACTTGTGCAGGACGAGGACGGCTGGACCTTGAAGAGCGTCGACGGATCACGCGCCGCGCACGTCGAGCACACGGTCGCGGTCACCGAGGACGGTCCCGAGGTCCTCACCCTGCGCCGCGCCCAGCGCGCCGACGCGACCGCCTGACGGACGGGAGGCGCGGCGCACCCCCGCCCCGCGCCTCCCGTCCGCGCACATCCGCGAAAGCGACAGATCGCCTCGAACGGTCAACGGCAGCCTGTCGCTTTCGCGGTACGGACCGACAGCCGGACAGCCGGCAGCGGACAGCCAGCAGCCGGACAGCCGGACAGCCAGCAGCGGGCAGGCGCTACGCGTCGGGCAACAGGTCCGGACGGACCCGGCGGGTCCGCTCCACCTGCTGCTCGTGCCGCCAGGTGGCGACACGGGCGTGGTGTCCGCTGAGCAGCACGTCCGGTACCTCGAGATCCCGCCAGACGGCGGGCTTCGTGTACGAGGGGTACTCGAGCAGGCCGTCCTCGTGCGACTCCTCGACCAGGGACTCGGGGTTGCCGACGACGCCGGGGACGAGTCGACCGACCGCCTCGATCATCGCCATCGCCGCGACCTCGCCGCCGTTGAGCACGTAGTCACCGAGGGACAGCTCGACCACGGAGCAGCGCGAGGCCGCCCAGGCGAACACCCGGGCGTCGATGCCCTCGTACCGCCCACAGGCGAAGACGAGGTGGTCGTGCTCGGCGGCCAGCGAGCGGGCGATCGACTGGCGGAACGGGGTCCCGGCCGGAGTCGGCACGACGAGCGTCGACGACCCGTCCTCGCGCAGGATCGACGACAGTGCCTGCGCCCACGGCTCGGGCTTCATCACCATGCCGGCACCACCGCCGTACGGGGTGTCGTCGACCGTGCGGTGCCGGTCCGTCGTCCAGTGCCGCAGGTCGTGCACGTGCACGTCGAGCAGCCCGTCGATGCGGGCCTTGCCGAGCAGCGAGACGTCGAGGACGGAGAAGAACTCCGGGAAGATCGTGACGATGTCGATCCGCACGGTCAGCCTTCCGGGTCGGTCGGCGTGACGGTCTCGGGCCGCGAGGTGTCCTCGGGGTCCTCGAACAGCCCCATCGGGGGCGTCACCGTGACCGTGCCGCCCGCGATGTCGACCGTCGGCACGATCGCCGAGACGAACGGCACCAGCACCTCGCCGCGCGAGGGGGTGTCGATCGCGAGCAGGTCCTGTGCGGGCAGGTGGTCCACACGGGCGACCGTCCCGACCTCGACGCCGTCGCGGAGCACGCGGAGGCCGACGAGCTGGTGGTCGTACCAGGCGTCGTCCTCGCCGGTCTCGGCATCGGCGTCCTGCTCCACCCAGAGGATCGCCCGCGCGAGTGACTCAGCAGCGGTGCGGTCCGACACGCCCTCGAAGAAGGCGACCGGGTGGCCGTTGTACCAGCGGAGCTCGTCGATGGTCAGCGTCCTGCCCGACCAGGGCGAGTCCGAGGGGACCTGGAGCGTGAACTCCGCCCCCGGCGTGAACCGACGATCCGGGTCGTCTGTGTAGAGCTCGAGCTTGATGCCGCCCTTGAGCCCGTGCGCCTTCGTGATGCGACCCACCCGCAGCTGGGTCGTCTCCCTAGGAATCGGTGTCGACCACGTCGACCCGCACCCGCTTGCCGTCGGCGAGAGCCGAGACGAGGGTGCGGAGCGCCTTTGCGGTCCGTCCGGCGCGACCGATCACGCGACCGAGGTCCTCGGGGTGCACACGCACCTCGAGGACCTCGCCACGCGCAGAGGTGGAACTGGCGACGCGGACGTCGTCCGGGTGATCGACGATCCCCTTGACGAGGTGCGTCAGCGCAGAGTCGAGCAAGGAATCAGGCCTCGGTCGTCTCGGCGGCGTCGTCGGCCGACTCGGCCGGAGCAGCGGCGGGGGCCGTCTTCTCCGACTTCGGCTTCAGCACGGCCTTCTTGGCGGTGTCCGCGACGAAGGCCTGCTTCGGCTCGGCGACCTTGACGGTGGACTCGGTGTTGCCCTCGCCCTTGAACTTGCCCCAGTCGCCGGTCAGCTTGAGGAGCGCCGCGACCTGCTCGGTCGGCTGCGCGCCGACGCCGAGCCAGTACTGGGCACGGTCCGAGTTGATCTCGATGACCGAGGGCTCCTCGGTGGGGTGGTACTTGCCGATCTCCTCGATCACGCGACCGTCGCGCTTGGTGCGCGAGTCGGCGACGACGACACGGTAGTACGGCGCACGGATCTTACCGAGACGCTTGAGACGGATCTTGACAGCCACAATTGCTCCTGTTGCGTGTTGTTGTGGTTGAACCGGAACCGCGGGCGTGGGGGCACGCGCGGTGGAAGCTCGAAGGGAGTCGCGACCTGCTGGATAGAGGGTCGAGCAGACGCGATTCGACCGTTCATTCTTGCAGGTTTCGGCCCGAGAAGCGAGTCGGGACGCGCCGACGCCGTGCCGGGATCAGGGGGCGAGCACCCGGACGGCGTCGATCGCCTCGCTCGTGGCCCGGACCGCGTCCACGCTCCGGGCGTCGCGGGCACCACCGACGACGGCGTGCGGCACCCCGGCGGCGGCCAGACCAGCGGCGAGTCCCGCCTGCGCGACGGCGGCCGCGTCGTCCGCGCCCGCGTCGACCGCGCCCGCGTCGACCTCCGGCGAGCGCTCCTGCCCGGCGCACACGACGACGTGGTCGGCCGGCACCGCGGTGTCCCGACCGTCCTCGTCCCGGATCCACAGCGTGCCCGGCTCGATGCGCAGGTACTCCTGCACGCCGCCGATCATCCGCACGCCGGCGTCACGGAGCCGTCCGACGGCCACCCAGCGCGACGTGATGCCGATGCCCTGCCCGAACTTCCCGGACCGTCGGAGCACCGTCACGTCGCTCCCGGGCCGGAGCGTCCGTCCGGCCGCGGGCTGCCGCTGCGGGAGGTCCCCGACCAGGTCGTCGGCCACGGTGACGCCCCAGCGGGCGGCGAACTCCGCAGCTCGGACGGACTCGTCGGGCGACTCGACCAGGAACGCCGCGGTGTCGACGCCGATGCCGCCGCCGCCGATCACCGCCACGGTCCCCGGCGGGACCCCGTCGCGCAGGGCGTCCTCGTAGGTCACCACGTGCGGCAGCTCGGCGCCCGGCACGGCGATCCGGCGCGGGACCACACCGGGTGCGAGCACCACGGCGTCGCTGTCCAGCAGGTCCGCCGTGGTGGCCGCGCGCCCGAGGTGCACGGTGACCCCTCGGTCCTCGAGTTCGGCGCGGGCAGCCTGGACCGTCGCGGCGTAGTCCTCCTTGCCCGGGACGACCGCGGCCAGCGCGAACTGCCCGCCGAGCGTCTCCGAGGCCTCCCAGAGCGTCACGACGTGTCCCCGCCGTGCGGCGTCCACGGCGGCGGCGAGCCCCGCGGGACCACCGCCGACGACGTCGACGCGCTTCGGGTCGGTCGTGGGGCGCAGCGGCAGGGCGAGTTCCCGCCCGGCCCGCGGGTTCACGAGGCACGACACCGGCTGGCCGACGATCGACCGGTCGAGACACGCCTGGTTGCAGCCGATGCAGGTGTTCACGAGGTCGAAGCGGCCGTCGAGCGACCGGCGGACGATGTCCGGGTCGGCGAGGAACGGACGGGCGAGCGCCACGGCGTCGACCCGTCGGTCGCGGAGCACCGACTCCCCGTCGCGCAGGTCGGTCATCCGGTTCGAGGCGATCACCTGCACCTCGGGGTGTGCCGATGCCCGCACCACGGCCGCCACACGCTCGGCGTACCCGAGCCAGGCCCCGTGCGGCACCGAGGCCTGCACGGTCGGCGTGCGGGACTCGTGCCAGCCGATGCCGACCGACACCGCGTCGAGGCCGAGCGGCAGCAGGTCGTGCACGAGCGCGTCGACCTCGTCGTCGGTGGTCGAGCCGGGCATCAGGTCGGCGCCGGACAGCCGGATCGTCACCGCGAGGTCGGGGACGGCGGCACGGACGGCTCGGACGACCTCGACCGCGAAGCGACGGCGTCGGACCGCGTCCCCGCCCCACTCGTCGTCGCGGAGGTTCGTCAGCGGCGACTGGAACTGGTTGACCAGGTACCCCTCGGACGCCATGATCTCCACGCCGTCGAAGCCGATCGCCGCAGCGGACCGGGCGGCCGCGGCGAAGTCGTCGATCGTGCGGCGCACCTCGGCGTCGGTGAGCGCGACGGGCTGGACCCCGCGCGCAGCGGCCCACGGCAGCGCGCTCGGCGCCACGACCCGCTGCGGTCGGCCGTTCCGGTCGACCATGCCGTTCGCCAGTGCGTAGCGGCCCGCGTGGAAGAGCTGGGCGAGCACCGCACCGCCCTCGTCGTGCACCGCGTCGACGGCGACCCGGAACCGCTCGTCCGCTCCCCCGACGCCGAACACCGCGAAGTCCGGACCGCCGCGGGCCTCGTCGCTGACGGCGATCCCCCCGGTGACGATGCAGCCGACGCCACCCGCCGCGCGCTCGCGGTAGAACGCCGCCATGGCTGCTCCACCGTCGTCGAGCACCTCGAGCCCGGTGTGCATCGACCCCATGACGACCCGGTTCCGCAACCGGAGCGGCCCGAGGGTCCACGGCGACGAGAGGACGGCGAGGTCGGTGACGGCAACGCTGCTCATGACGACCACTCTGCCGGACGACGTGCCCGGGACGGAGTTCCTTGTACCGACCCTCCAACCCGACGGGCAGGATGGCCCCATGGACATCCGCTTCACCGAGTCCCGCCCGTCGACGATCGGCGTCGAGTGGGAGCTCCCGCTGGTCGACCGCGGCACCGGCGACCTCGCGCCCCGCGCCCCCGCCGTGATCGCCGCCGTGCAGGAGCGGCTCGGCGACCACGACCGGGTGACCGAGGAGCTCCTGACGAACACCGTCGAGGTGGTCACGGGCGTGCACGAGACCGTGGGTGGGGCGACGAGCGAGCTCGCGGGCATCATCGGCGAGGTGATCGACGCCGCCGAACCGCTCGACGCGCAGGTGATGTGCTCCGGCACCCACCCGTTCGCGCTGTGGGACCAGCAGGAGATCACCGCGGACAGCGAGCACTACAACACGCTCATCGACCGCACGCGGTGGTGGGGCCGGCAGATGCTCATCTGGGGCGTCCACGTGCACGTCGGCATCGACGACCGCGACAAGGCGGTGCCGATCATGAACGCGATGCTCGCCTACGTGCCGCACCTGCAGGCGTTCACCGCGTCGAGCCCGTTCTGGGGCGGGACCGACACCGGGTACGCGTCGAACCGCGCGCTGATGTTCCAGCAGCTCCCCACCGGCGGGCTGCCACCGGGCATCGACGATTGGCGCGGCTTCGAGACCGTCGTCGACGACCTGACGAAGACCGGCGTGATCGACGGGTTCAAGGACCTGCGCTGGGACATCCGCCCCTCGCCGGGGTGGGGCACGCTCGAGAACCGCGTGTCCGACGGGGTCTCGACGCTGCACGAGGTCGGCGCGGTCACCGCGTTCGTCCAGTGCCTCGTCACGGCGCTGTCCGACCGACTCGACCGCGGCGAGGACCTGCCGTCGATGCAGCCGTGGTTCATCCGCGAGAACAAGTGGCGTGCTGCCCGCTACGGCATGGAGGCGGAGATCATCACGAACGCCGCCGGCGACGAGCGCCTGGTCACCGACGAGGTGCACGACCTGGTCGGACGGCTCGATCCGATCGCGGAGCGTCTCGGGTGCCAGCAGGAGCTGCACCACCTCGACACGATGATCGCCGAGGGCGCCTCGTACCAGCGGCAGCTGCGCGTGGCGCAGGAGAACGGCGGGGACCTCCGCGCGGTGGTCCGCCACCTGGTCACCGAGCTGCGCGAGTCGCTCTAGACGCGACCCACGAACGGACAGGAGGCCCGTGGCGGGATCGCCACGGGCCTCCTGTCCGTCGTCCGGTCGCGACTAGCGACCCAGGAACTTCTGCAGGCTGGCCAGCTCTTCCTCGGTCGGCGCCTTGCCGCCCTTGCCGCCGCCGAAGCCGAAGCCCGAGCCGGTCGGCGCCTGCTGCTGCGGCTGCGCCGCCGCACCCGACGCGAGCGCCGCGCGCTTGGCGGGGTTGCCGACCTTCTTCTTCTTCGCGCCGCCCTGCTGCTGCTTCTTCTTGCCGCCGTGCATGCCGGGGATCGGCCCCATGCCGGGCATCTGCGGGACGCCACCGCGCGCGACGGTCTTCATCATCTTCGCGGCCTGCTCGAAGCGGTTCACGAGCGCGTTGACCTCGGTCACCGTGGTGCCGGAACCCTTCGCGATGCGGAGCCGACGGGAGCCGTTGAGGAGCTTCGGCAGCTCGCGCTCCTGCTTCGTCATCGACTGGATGATCGCCTCGGTCCGGACGATCTCGCTCTCGTCGAAGTTGTCGAGCGCCTCGCGCATGCCCTTCGCGCCGGGGAGCATGCCGAGCATGCCCTTGATGGAGCCTGCCTTGCGCAGCTGCTGCATCTGCGCGAGGAAGTCGTTCAGCGTGAAGGAGTCGGTCGCGATCTTCTCGGCGACCTTGCGGGCCTCGTCCTCGTCGAACGCGGACTGCGCCTGCTCGATGAGCGACAGGATGTCGCCGAGGTCGAGGATGCGGCTCGCCATCCGGTCCGGGTGGAACGGCTCGAAGTCGTCGAGCCCCTCGCCCGTGGACGCGAACATGATCGGGCGACCGGTGACGCTGGCGACCGACAGGGCCGCACCACCGCGGGCGTCGCCGTCGAGCTTCGACAGCACGACGCCGGTGAAGTCGACGCCCTCCTGGAAGGCACGCGCGGTCGCGACGGCGTCCTGACCGATCATCGCGTCGATGACGAAGAGGACCTCGTCCGGGTCGACGGCCTTGCGGATGTTCGCCGCCTGCTTCATGAGCTCGGCGTCGACACCGAGTCGACCGGCGGTGTCCACGATGACGGTGTCGTACTGCTGGTCGACGGCGGCCTTGATGGCGTTCTTCGCGACCTTGACCGGGTCGCCGACGCCGTTGCCGGGCTCGGGGGCGAACACGTGCACGCCGGCCTGCTCGCCCACGACCTGGAGCTGCTGCACGGCGTTCGGACGCTGGAGGTCCGCCGCGACGAGCATCGGGGTGTGGCCGTCCTTCTTGAGCCACTTGCCGAGCTTGCCCGCCAGCGTGGTCTTGCCGGCGCCCTGGAGGCCGGCGAGCATGATCACCGTCGGCGGCCGCTTCGCGAACTCGAGCCGGCGCTGCTGCCCGCCGAGGATGCCGACGAGTTCCTCGTTGACGATCTGGACGACCTGCTGCGCGGGGTTGAGCGCCTTGTTGACCTCGTCCGAGAGCGCGCGTTCCCGCACGGAGGCGGTGAAGGCCTTGACGACCTCGAGCGCGACGTCCGCGTCGAGCAGGGCCCGGCGGATCTCGCGGACGGTGCCGTCGACGTCGGACGGGGACAGACGACCCTTGCTCCGCAGGTTGCGGAAGGTCTCGGTCAGCCGATCGGAGAGTGAGCCGAATTGTGCCATGGTCCGACGATTCTACAGGCCCGCCTCCGACCACCCCGGACCGCCGATGGACAGGTTGTTGGACTGCGTCCAGGAACCGGGGTAGCGTGCTCGACGTGCCCCAGCTCGAGATCATCCGCTGGCCCGGCCTCCTCGACTACGAGGAGGGCCTCACCGTCCAGCGGGCCTACCACGCCGACGTCGTCGCCGGTCGCTCCCCCGGCGTCGTCGTGCTCTGCGAGCACCCGGGCGTCTACACGGCCGGGCGACGGACCGAGTCCACGGACCTGCCGACCGACGGCTCTCCGGTGGTCGAGGTCGACCGGGGCGGGCGGATCACCTGGCACGGCCCGGGACAGCTCGTGGCCTACCCGATCGTCCGGCTCGCCGACCCGCTCGACGTCGTCGCGTGGGTCCGCGACCTCGAGCAGGTCGTCCTCGACGCCGCAGCGTCGGTGGGGGTCACCGCCGAGCGGGTCGCCGGGCGCAGCGGCGTCTGGGTGCCCCGACCGGGCGGTGGCCCGCACGACAAGGTCGGTGCGATCGGCCTGCACGTCGCCGAGCACGTCTCGAGCCACGGCATCGCGGTCAACTGCGACAACGACCTCGCCCCCTACGGCGCGATCGTGCCCTGCGGCATCGCCGACGCGGGCGTCACCACCCTGAGCCGCGCAGCAGGAAGGCCCGTCACCGTCGACGAGGTCGCCGCCCTCGTCGGGCCGCGCATCCAACAGGCCGTCGACGGGATGCACGCCGGTCGTCGGATCAGCGCCACCAGCACCACGCGACAGGAGGTCGCCGCATGACCCTCGCCCCCGAAGGCCGCCGCATGCTCCGCGTCGAGGCCCGCAACGCCGCGACACCCATCGAGACGAAGCCCGCCTGGATCAAGACCCGCGCGACGCAGGGCCCGGAGTTCCGGGACCTCTCCGCACTGGTCCGGGACAAGCAGCTGCACACCGTCTGCCAGGAGGCCGGCTGCCCGAACATCTTCGAGTGCTGGGAGGACCGCGAGGCGACCTTCCTGATCGGCGGCTCGCAGTGCACCCGCCGCTGCGACTTCTGCCAGATCGACACCGGCAAGCCCAGTCCGCTCGACCGGGGCGAACCCCGGCGCGTGGCGGACTCCGTCGTGTCGATGGGCCTCAAGTACGCGACCGTGACCGGGGTGGCGCGCGACGACCTCGACGACGGTGGCGCCTGGCTCTACGCGGAGACCATCCGGCAGATCCACGAGCACTCCCCCGGTACCGGTGTCGAGATCCTCGTGCCGGACTTCAACGGCCGCCCCGACCAGCTCGGGCAGGTGTTCGACGCCCGCCCGGAGGTCTTCGCGCACAACGTCGAGACGGTGCCGCGCATCTTCAAGCGCATCCGCCCTGCCTTCCGCTTCGAGCGTTCCCTCGACGTCATCACCCAGGGCCGTGACGCGGGACTCGTGACGAAGTCGAACCTCATCCTCGGGATGGGCGAGGAACGCCACGAGGTCATCGATGCGCTCGAGCAGCTGCACGAGGCCGGCACCGACATCATCACGCTGACGCAGTACCTCCGGCCGTCGCCGCGGCACCTGCCCGTCGCGCGCTGGGTGCAGCCGGAGGAGTTCGTCGACCTGCGCGAGATCGCCGAGGACATCGGCTTCTCCGGCGTGCTCGCCGGACCGCTCGTCCGGTCGTCCTACCGGGCCGGCCGGCTGTGGGCGCGTGCGACGGTCGCACGCGGGGGGACGGTCCCTCCGCACCTCGCCCACCTGCTCGAGGCGGCGCCGGGTCGCCAGGCCGTCTGAGGCGCGAGCGGGGCGCGGGACGCGGGACGCGGGACGCGGGACAAGCCGAGACTCGGCTCCGCAGACAGTTTCGCGACGATCCGACGGCAGAACTGTCCGCCCAGCCGAGACTCGGGTCGCGACCACAGAACGGACGGGAGGCGCGGTGCCAGCTGGCACCGCGCCTCCCGTCCGTCCGTCAGCGGGTCGCGTCGCGGCTACGCGCGACCGCGGATGCTCCGGAGGAGCCAGCCGATGACCGCCAGCAGGATGAGCACGATGCCCACCCAGAGCAGGAACTTCAGCGCACCGACGAAGATGCCGCTGAAGAGCAGGACGAGGCCGACGATGATCGCGATGATCAGCAGTGCGGGCATGAGGGTCTCCAATCCCTGGAACGAGACCGAGCGGATGCCCGGACCGACGAGGACGCTACTCGCCCGGCGGTCGTCGCGTTCGCTCCTTGCGACGGTCAGCCGACGAGGTTCTGGACGAAGACGTGCGGCGTGAAGCCGGTGAGGTCGTTGATGCCCTCACCCTGACCGATGAGCTTGATCGGGATGCCGGTCTTCTCCTGCACGCTGAGCACGAACCCGGCCTTCGCCGATCCGTCGAGCTTCGTGATGACGAGTCCCGTGACCCCGGCACCCTCGATGAAGGCCTGCGCCTGGGCCAGGCCGTTCTGCCCGGTGGTGGCGTCCAGCACGAGCAGGACCTCGGCGATCTCGGTCTGCTTCTCGACGACGCGCTTGATCTTGCCGAGCTCGTCCATCAGCCCGGCCTTGGTGTGCAGGCGGCCTGCGGTGTCGATCACGACGATCTCGGTGCCGTCGCGCATGGCCTTCTCGACCGTCTGGTACGCCACCGACGCGGGGTCCTGACCGGGCTGCGCGGGCCGCACGACCTCGACCCCTGCGCGCTGCGCCCAGGTGGCGACCTGCTCGACCGCTGCCGCACGGAAGGTGTCCGCCGCGCCCACGACCACGGTGCGGTCGTAGGTCTTGAGGAACTTCGCGAACTTGCCGATCGTCGTGGTCTTGCCGACGCCGTTCACGCCGACGACGAGCACGACCGCCGGGCGGTTGCTGAGCTTCAGCGTGGTGTCGAGCTTCGACAGGCGTTCCTCGAGCACCTCGCGGAGCATGCGCTGCAGGTCGGCGGGGTCCGTCGTGCCGTACCGGTCGACCCGGGCGTGCAGGTCCTCGATGACCTCGTCCGCGATGTCCGGGCCGAAATCCGCACCGATCAACGCGGTCTCGAGGTCGTCCCACGTGGTCTCGTCGATGGTCTTCCGCTGGAACAGGCCGCGGAGACGGGAGGACAGTGACCAGGAACTCGCCATGCTCCCAGCTTAGGGCGCACCGAGTGGGAGCCGTGCCCGGTATCCTCGGTTCCTGAAGGGGAGTACTCCCGCGCGGCGCACCCGTCAGTACGGTCTGGGACGATCCAGACCCGGGACGCCGGTCGTGTCCGACCACCAGGTCGACACGGCGGAGGAGACCTTCAGGCATCGGCGTACCCGCTCGGCGGGACGCCCCGAACCTGAAGGAAACAGATGGACGTCCCTCTCTACGTCTGGCTCATCACCATCGCCGGCATCCTCGCGCTGCTGGTGTTCGACTTCTACTCGCACGTGCGCACGCCGCACGTCCCGCACATCAAGGAGTCCGCTTTCTGGTCGGCGTTCTACGTCGGGCTCGCGATCCTGTTCGGTGTCGGCATCCTGGTCTTCGGCGGCGGGCAGGCCGGCGGTGAGTACTTCGCCGGGTGGTTGACCGAGAAGGCCCTGTCCGTCGACAACCTCTTCGTCTTCCTCATCATCATGTCGAGCTTCGCGGTGCCGAAGGAGTTCCAGCAGAAGGTCCTGCTGGTCGGCGTCGCGATCGCCCTCGTCGCCCGAGGCGTGTTCATCGCACTCGGCGTCACGATCATCGAGAACTTCTCGTGGGTCTTCTACCTGTTCGGCGCACTGCTGTTCTGGCTCGCCTGGTCGCAGGCCAAGGGCGGCGGCCACGACGAGACCGAGGGCGACTCGAAGCTGATCCGCGCCCTGCGCCGGGTCATCCCGACGACCGACGACTACCACGGCGACAAGCTCACGGCCCGTGTCGACGGCAAGCGCCTGTTCACCCCGATGCTGCTCGTCATGGTCGCGATCGGTCTGACGGACGTGCTGTTCGCCCTCGACTCGATCCCCGCGATCTTCGGTCTGACCCAGGACGCCTTCATCGTGTTCACCGCGAACGCGTTCTCACTCCTCGGTCTGCGCCAGCTGTACTTCCTCATCGCTGGCCTGCTCGAGCGCCTCATCTACCTCGGTCAGGGCCTGGCGGTCATCCTCGCCTTCATCGGCGTGAAGCTCGTCTTCCACGCGATGCACGTCAACGAGGTGCCCTTCATCAACAACGGTGAGCCGATCCTCTGGGCCCCCGAGATCCCGATCTGGTTCTCGCTGAGCTTCATCGCGCTGACGATCGCCGTGGCCACCGCCGCGTCGCTCATCGTGTCGAAGAAGCGCCAGGAGCGCGGCCTGACCCCGACGGGACAGCCGAAGGAGGCCGTGGAGGCCGACGCGAAGTAGTCGCCACCACCTGACGGACGGGAGGCGCGGTGCCAGCTGGCACCGTGCCTCCCGTCCGTCCGCGGCGGACCCCGGTGCTCGAGACTCGCGCTGAGCGACGGTCCTCGGGCTCAGGAGCGCGAGAACCGTCGCTGAGGCCGAGACTCGGACCGCGCGAGCCGGCCGGACCGCGCGAGCCGGCCGAGCCGGGCGCTACGCGACAGCATCCGCGGGCTCGCGCCGCTGCACGCGCTGGCCGACCACGGCGGAGACGCCGTCCTGGCGCATCGAGACGCCGTACAGCGCATCGGCGATCTCCATCGTGCGCTTCTGGTGCGTGATCACGATGAGCTGCGACGACTCCCGCAGCCGCTCGAACACGGTCAGCAGCCGCCCGAGGTTGGCGTCGTCGAGCGCCGCCTCGACCTCGTCCATGATGTAGAACGGCGACGGCCGGGCGGTGAAGATCGCCACGAGCAGCGCCACCGCCGCCAGGGACCGCTCGCCGCCGGACAGCAGCGTCAGCCGATCGATCTTCTTGCCCGCGGGCTTCACCTGGACGTCGAGCCCGGTCGTGAGCAGGTCGTCCGGGTTCGTCAGCGTGATCGACCCCGTCCCGCCCGGGAACAGGATCGGGAAGATCACGTCGAACGCGGCCTTCGTGTCCTCGAACGCCGCCTCGAAGATCGTCTGCATCTTCGTGTCGAGCTCCTCGATGATGGTCAGGAGGTCGGTGCGGGTCTTCTGCAGGTCGTCGAGCTGCTCGGCGAGGAACGCGTGCCGCTGCTCGAGCGCCTGGAACTCCTCGAGCGCGAGAGGGTTGACCTTGCCGAGCCGACCGAGGTCCCGCTCCGCCGCCGCGAGCCGCTGCTCCTGCTCGGCGCGGACGTACGGCACCGTCTCGACGTCGGCCGGGTCGACCTCGTCGGTGGCGTCCAGCTCGGGCAGCGCCGGGCCACCGGGCAGGGTCGACTCGGCGTCGACGAGCTCCGGCACCTCGCCGTCAGCGGCGGCGGAGTCGACGTCGACGTCGACGACGGCGTCGGCTGCGCCGGCCGACACGGCGCCGGTGCCGTCCGGGCCCACGACCGCCGCCTCCCCCGACGCCGCAGCCCGGGCCCGCTCGGCCTCGCGGTGCCGCCGGGCGAGCACCCGCGGATCCACCAGGACGTCGACCGGCACCGGGACGTCGGGCCCGTACTCCGCGACGAGCACGGCCTCGTTCAGCCCGAGGTCGCTCTGCGCCCGGTCGAGCACGCCGGACACGTGCAGCTTCTTCTCGTAGATCTCCATCTCGAGCGAGTGCACGCCGTCGGTGACGGTCTGCAACCGCTCGCGGAGCTCGCGTTCCTCGTTCCGGACGACCTGGAGCTCGGTGTTGCGCTTCGTGCGCTCGGCCTCCTCCGTCGCGAGCCGCACCCGCGCCTCGGCGAGCGAGCGGTCGACCGCCCCGAGCACGCCCGGCAGGTCCGCGAGGACGCCCTCCGCCACCGCGATCTGCCCGCGACGGATCACCGCGAGCCGTGCTGCCTCCTCCGCAGCCGCACGCTCGGCCTCGAGCTGCCGCTGCAGCCCCGCCGCACGGTTCCACTCCGACCGGGCGCGCTCCCGCACGGTCTCGACCTGGATGCGCTGCTCGATCTCCGCGGCGCGTGCCGCCTCGACGGCGTCCTGCAACGCGGGACGCCCGGACGCGTCGACGACGGGTCGGGGTCGTTCCTCGAACACCCGCAGGGTCTCCTCGGCCTCCGCCAGCGCACCGTCGGCGGCCTCGACCGCGCCGTCCGTCTCTGCCAGCGCGGCACGCAGGCGCGCCACCTCGGCCGCGGCGTTGTCAGCGCCGGCGCGCACCGCCGCGCTCGATCGGTCGTACTCGGCGACCGCCGCGGTGTGCGCGCGCAGGGTGCGGTCGGCGTCCTCCGCCACGCGGCGCGCCTCCTCGACGTCCTGACGGGCGGCCTGGAGGCCCGTGGCTGCGTCCGCCGCGTCGGCCGCCACCGCATCGCGGCGGCCCTGTGCATCGTCCCGCTCCGCCACGAGCTCGATGCGGGACACCGTGCGCGCGCCACCACCGGTCACCCGGACGGTGCGGACGAGGTCACCCGACCGCGTCACGACCGTGGCGTGCGGGGCGGCGGCGAGCACGGCCTCCAGGTCGACGTCGTCCGTCACCGCGACCAGCGTCGTGCGGAGCACCGCGGTGATCGCGGGCGGCCCCTGCACCACGTCGAGTGCCGGTCGCACGCCCGCCGGCAGCGAACCGGGGAGCCCCGGCCCGTCGAGCTCGGCGTCCGCGACGACGACGTCGACGCGGCCGAGGTCGGCCTCGCGCGCGTGCGCGACCGTGGCGAGGGCCGTGTCGCGGTCGGCGGCGAGCACCGCGTCCGCCAGCCCGTCGAGCGCGGTCGCGACGGACGCCTCGAAGCCGGCCTCGACGGTCAGGGCGTCGGCGAGCCGGCCGAGCACACCGGCACGCCGGGCGTCGATGACGGCCTGCGACCCGTCGCGGACGTCGATCGACATGCCGAGTGCCGCCACCCGGGCGTCGAGGGCGTCCCGTTCGCGCTCGAGGGTGTGGAGCCGGTCGCGCAGGGCGTCACGCGCGGTCTGCGCTGCTTCGAGCCGCTGGCGCGCGGCGTCGTGCGCGGCGGCGAGGGCGTCCGCGTCCACACCGTCGGAGGGGTCGTCGCCGATCTCGCGCAGGGCCGCGGTCGCACGGGCAGCGCGCTCCTCGGCCTCGGCGAGCGAGCGGGTCCGACGGTCACGGTCCGCGGCGACGGCGGTGCGACGCGACCGCTGCGCGTCGACGGCGTTCCGGAGGCGCTGGGCGTCGAGGTCGTGCTGCGACACGCGTGCGGCCTGCGCGGCGATCTGCTCGTCGAGTGCGTCCAGGCGACCCCGGGCCTGTTCGACCGCGGCCGCCGCCGCCCCGGAGCCCGCGGCCATCTCGGCGGCACGGGCCTCGAGCCGTTCGGCCTCGGCGCGCACGCCCTGCACGCGCTCCGAGGTGATGGTCGGTCCCTGCTGCGGTGCGTCGGCCTGCTGGGCGAGGAACATCAGGCGCTGGTTCGCCAGGCTCGACAGCCCGCGGAGTCGCTCCTGCACGCTCTCCAACCGGTGCACCACGGTCCGGGCGCGGTCGACGGCGTCGCCGACCATGCTCTGCTCGACCTGCTGCTGCCGGACACGGGTCTGGTCGAGCCGTTCCTGCAGGACGATGCGCTCGGACTTCCGACCGGCCTCGACCTCCTGGTGCTCGTGGAGCTCGCGGCGCAGGCGGACGACGTCGTCGGCGAGGATCCGGGCCTTCGCGTCGCGCGCCACCGCGGCGACGGACTGCGCCTTGCGCGCGACCTCGGCCTGTCGCCCGAGGGGCTTCAGCTGCCGACGGATCTCCCCGGCCAGGTCGGAGAGCCGCGTCAGGTTCGTCTGCATGGCGTCGAGCTTCCGGAGGGTCTTCTCCTTGCGGCGCCGGTGCTTGAGGATGCCGGCGGCCTCCTCGATGAACCCGCGGCGGTCCTCCGGGGTGGCGTGCAGCACCTTGTCGAGCTGGCCCTGGCCGACGATGACGTGCATCTCGCGGCCGAGGCCGGTGTCGCTCAGGAGCTCCTGCACGTCGAGCAGGCGACAGTTCTCGCCGTTGATGGCGTACTCGCTGCCGCCGTTGCGGAACAGCGTGCGGGAGATCGTCACCTCGGAGTACTCGATCGGCAGCAGGCCGTCGGTGTTGTCGATCGTCAGGAGCACCTGCGCGCGGCCGAGCGGCCCGCGCGTCGAGGTGCCGGCGAAGATGACGTCCTCCATCTTGCCGCCGCGGAGGGTCTTCGCGCCCTGCTCTCCCATCACCCAGGCGAGGGCGTCCACCACGTTCGACTTGCCGGAGCCGTTCGGACCGACGATGCAGGTGACCCCGGGCTCGAACGCGAAGGTCGTCGGTTGCGCGAAGGACTTGAACCCCTTGATGGTGAGGCTCTTCAAGTACATGCGGGTCTCCGGGTGCTCGGTTGCGCGCCAGGCTAACGCGTGCGGCGGCGCGGAGCGGGTTGGCACACGGGGCACCGGTGGCTGGACCGGTTCATGAACGCCTCACGCACGATCGTGGTGCCGCAGCGCGGGCAGGGCTTCCCCTGCTGCCCGTACACCGCGAGGCGCTGCGAGAAGTACCCGGACTGCCCGTTCACGTTGACGTACTGCGCGTCGAAGCTCGTGCCGCCGTCCTCGAGAGCACGGCCGAGGACGCTCCGGACCTCGGCCAGGAGCCGGTGCAGGTCGGCCCGGGGCAGGCGCTCGGCGGGGCGGTCGAAGTGCAGCTTCGCTGCCCACAGCGACTCGTCCGCGTAGATGTTGCCGATGCCGCTCACGACACCCTGGTCGAGCAGGACGCGCTTGATGCCGCTCGAGCGCTTCCGGGCCATCGCGACGAAGCGGTCGTCGTCGAAGGCCGGGTCGAGCGGGTCCCGCGCGATGTGCGACACCTGCGTCGGGATGCTCCGCCGCCACGGAGCGTCCGGGTCACGGGCGTCGACCGCTCCGGCGGACCCGGCCGGGGCGCCGTCCACAGTCGGCACCATGGCGTCGACGGCCATCGATCCGAACGTCCGCTGGTCGACGAACTCGAGCTCGACCGGCGCCTCCGGACGGCCGTCGCGGTCGGTCCCGGTCGGCTGCACGTCGATCAGGATGCGGCGGTGCTTCGCAGCCGGGCGACCGCGGCCCAGCAGGACCTGGCCGGACATCCCCAGGTGCGTGACGAGGGCCTCAGGGCGGTCGCCCTCGTGCTCGGGGACCAGGGGGAACCACATGAACTTGCCCCGCCGCACGGCAGCGGCGATCGTCCTGCCGGTCAGCCGCTCGGCGAAGTCCTCCGTCGGGCCGTCATGGCGGGTGAGTGCGCGGTCGTCGACGACGTCGACGTGCAGCACGCGGGCACCGCTGACGGCGGGTTCGAGGCCGGCGCGGACGACCTCGACCTCGGGGAGTTCGGGCACGCGGTCAGGCCGCCCGGCCGGAGAGCCGCGTCCACGCATCGAGCGCGGCGGCCATCTCGGCGGCCTTCTTGCTCGTCCCGGATCCCGTCGAGACGTCCTCGCCCTGCAGCACGACCGTCGCGTGGAAGGTCTTGTCGTGGTCGGGGCCCTCTTCCGTCACCCGGTAGGCCGGGTTGCCGAGGGACAGGCTGGCCGCGAGCTCCTGCAGGCTCGTCTTCGGGTCCATCGCGGCGCCGAAGCGGTCCGGGTCCACGAGCAGCGGCTCGACCAGGCGCAGCACCAGGTCCGTCGCGGCGTCGGGGCCGGCGGACAGGTAGGTCGCACCGATGACGGCCTCGACCGTGTCGGCCAGGATCGACGCCTTGTCGCGACCGCCGGTCTGCTCCTCGCCCTTGCCGAGGCGCAGGTAGGAGCCGAGCCCGATCATGCGGGCGATCTCGGCCAGGGCGACCGTCGAGACGAGGCTGGCGCGCCGCTTGGCGAGCTCGCCCTCGTCGAGGTCGGGGAAGGACCGGAAGAGCTTCACGGTCACGGCCTGGCCGAGGATGGAGTCCCCGAGGAACTCGAGGCGCTCGTTGTGCTTGATGCCCCCGTGCTCGTACGCGTACGAGCGGTGCGTGAGGGCGAGCTGCAGGAGCTCGGCGTCGATCTCGACGTCGAGGATGCCCTGCAGACGAACGACGTCCGGCCCCACGGGGCGGGACCCCGTGGCGCCGGACGTCGTGGTCATCGGTCGAGTCCGATCAGACGTCGGCGACCTTGCGGCCCTTGTACTCCATGTACAGGGCGGTGCCGGCCGAGTCCTCGACGACCTTCGCGCGGTGCGGGAGGCTGTAGGTGACCTTGCCGTTCTCGATCGTCTTCACGAGCTGGACCGGCGCGGCCTTCCACTGCGAACGACGGGCGTGCGTGTTGGCACGGGACTGCTTGCGCTTGGGAACGGCCATGGTGGTTCTCTTTCGGTTGGTCGGTGGTCGGTGTCGAGGTGCGTCAGGCCGTGCGGCCGTCGCCCTCGGGGCTCTGGTGGGAGGTGCTGTCGTCGGTGCCGACACGCTCGGCGTCGGTCCCGGCGCCCTGGAAGCCGCTCAGCGCGGCCCAACGCGGGTCCAGGACCTCGCGCGGGGTGACCTCGCCGAGGTCGGCCAGCCGCTCACCCGTGACGGGGTCGAGGCCGGGGCAGTCCGGTCGGCAGACCGGCTGGAACGGCAGCGACAGCACCACCGCATCTCGAACGACCGGTTCACAATCCACGTGGTCATCGTGAACGAAGAAGTCGAAATCCTCCGAGACATCGTACGCGAAGAGCTCGGCGAAATCGACCTCGACTGGTTCGCTGATGTCGATGAGGCAGCGCGAGCACTCGCCCGTGGCCTCGGCGGAGGCGTGTCCGGAGACCAGGACGCCCTCGTGCAGGCCCTCGAGCTTGACGTCGAGGTGCAGCGTGGTGCCCTCGCGCACGGCGATGACGCCGGCACCCATCGCGTCCGGCACCTCGATGTCGAGCGAGTGCTCGCGCATCTCGCCCGGCCGGTGCGCGAGGTCACGCACGCGCAGGGCGTAGGGGCTGTTCACGGGGGAAGACACGATCGACGAGTCTACCGCGATCTGGTGCGCACGTCGAGGAGGCCCGGAGCGCGGCGTGTCAGCGCCCGAGGTGCTCGGCCAGCGCGTCCGCGACGACCCTCGGCACGTACGGCGTGACGTCGCCGCCGAGCGTCGCGACCTGGCGGATGAGCGAGCTCGACACGTGCGCCCGCGACGCCTCGGGCAGCAGGAAGACCGTCTCGACGTCGGCCAGGTGCCGGTTCATGATCGCCATGGGCGTCTCGTACGCGACGTCCTCGCCGGAACGCACCCCCTTGACGAGCACGCCGGCCCCGACCTGTCGGCAGTAGTCGACGAGCAGCCCGGAGGTCCACTCCCCGACCCGCACCGTGTCCGGGACGCCGGTCTCGACGAGGGACTGCTCGATGAGCCGCACCCGATCGGCGGCCGCGAACATCGCCGGCTGCTTGTCCGGGTTGTGCACGACGAGCACGTGGACCTCGTCGAACAGCCGCGCGGCGCGTCCGATGACGTCGAGGTGCCCGAGGGTCACGGGGTCGAAGGATCCGGGGACGACGGCGATCTGGGCCATGTCCGTCACGCTACCGGCCGTGGGGGTCAGTTCTTCCCGAGGAACGCGGCGTCGGACTCGTCGAGCCGCCGCGCCAGGGCCTCACGCAGGGCGGGGTGGTCCCGTAGCTCGGGGTCGGGCTCGAGCACGCGCTCCGCCTCGCCCCGGGCGTCGACGATCAGGTCCGCGTGCTCGACGACCCGGAGCAGGTTCAGCGACGACCGGCCGCCGGACTGCCGTTCGCCGAGCACGTCGCCCTCGCGCCGGAGCTCCAGGTCGACGCGGGCGAGCTCGAAGCCGTCGTCGGACGCGGCCACCGCGTCGACGCGCTCGCGTGCGGTGGTCTCGGTCTCGGCCGTGGTCACGAGGAGGCACACGCCGGCGTACTGGCCGCGACCGATGCGTCCGCGGAGCTGGTGGAGCTGGGAGACGCCGAAGCGGTCGGCGTCGAGCACCGCCATCATCGACGCGTTCGGCACGTCGACGCCGACCTCGATGACGGTCGTCGCCACGAGCACGTCGACGGCGCCGGCCGCGAAGGACGTCATCACGCGGTCCTTCTCGTCCGCGGTCATCCGCCCGTGCAGCACCTCGATGCGTCGGCCCTGCAGGACCGGCATGGCGCGCATCCGCTCGGCCGTCGCGAGGACGGTGGCCGGCGCGCGCTTCGGCGCGTCGTCGTCGGCGACGGCGGGTCCGGGGCCGGCGTCGTCCTCGGTGTGGGCGTCGTCGATGGCCGGGCACACCACGAATGCCTGGCGCCCGTCGGCGAGCTCCTCGGCCATCCGGGTCCAGATCCGCCCCTCCCACCCGGGGTGCTCGGCCAGCCCGACGGCGAAGGTCTCGACCCCGGCTCGGCCGGACGGCAGCCCGGTGATGGTGGAGACGTCGAGGTCACCGAACACCGTCATCGCGACCGTGCGCGGGATCGGTGTCGCGGTGAGGACGAGCACGTGCGGCGGGGTCGCGCCCTTGGTCCGCAGGGCCTCGCGCTGTTCGACGCCGAACCGGTGCTGCTCGTCGACGACGACCAGGCCGAGCTCGGCGAAGTCGACCCGGTCGCCGAGGAGCGCGTGCGTCCCGACGACGAGCCGCGAGCTGCCGGACGCCGCTGCGAGCAGGGCCCGGCGGCGTTCGTCGGTCGACTGCGACCCGGTGAGGATGATCGGTCGGAGCTCCGCGGCGAGGTCGGGGCCGAGGAACTTCACGATCGAGCGGAGGTGCTGGGCGGCGAGCACCTCGGTCGGGGCGATGAGGGCCGACTGCCCGCCGGACTCGGCGACCGTCAGCATCGCCCGGATCGCCACCAGCGTCTTGCCGGAGCCGACCTCGCCCTGCACCAGCCGGTGCATCGGCCAGTCCCCCGCCAGGTCGTGCGCGATCTCGGCACCGACGGCCTGCTGGTCGTCGGTCAGGGTGAACGGCAGCGAGGCGTCGAAGCGCTCGAGGATCCCGCCTGCGCTGGCGGTCCGCGAGGTCGCTGCGGTCGACCGGGCGGCGATGCGTCGCTGCACCAGGGCGGTCTGCAGCACGAACGCCTCGCGGTAGCGCAGGGCGTCCTGCGCCCGCTTGAAGTCGGCGACCTTCTCGGGACGGTGCAGCAGCTCGAGCGCGCGGCGGAACGGCACCAGACCGAGCCGCGTCCGTGCGGGTGCCGGGATCGGGTCGGGCAGGTCGGGCAGGGTGTCGAGGACGACCGCGATCGCCTTCGCGATCTGCCACGAGGTCAGCGACGCCGTCGCCGGGTAGATCGGGATCGGCTGCCGCGACCAGCGGATGGCCTCCTCGTCCTCGGGGTCGGTGGTCGCGCGCGGGTCGTCGCGGTCGAACAGCTCGTAGTCCGGGTGGGCGAGCTGCCTGGCGCCGCGGTAGTCGCTGACCTTGCCGGCGAAGATCCCGCGGGCCCCGGGGACGAGGTCCTTCGTCCGCCACCCCTGGTTGAAGAACGTCAGCGTGAGCAGGCCCTTCCCGTCGCCGATCTTCGCCTCGAGGATCGAGCCACGGCGCGCGCGCATGGTCCGCTCGCGCACGTCGATCACCTCGGCCACGATCGTCACCGACTCACCGATCGCGAGCGAGTCGAGCGCCGTCAGCGCCCCGCGCTCCGCGTACCGCCGGGGCGCGTGCTCGAGGAACTCCCCCACGGTGCGGTGTCCGAACGCCTTCTCGATCGCCGTCGCGGTCCGGCCGCCGAGGACACCGCTCAGCTTCGCGTCGAGGGGCGCGGGACCGAGGTCGGGCCGCACCGTCGGTGCCGCGGTGTCGGGGGTGTCGGAGGTGACCACGCGACCACGGTACCGGGCGGGTCCGACGTGCTGCGCGCCTCCCGGCCGACCTGTGGAGACCCGCGCACGCCGCTACGGTGGCAGCATGACGCGCATCATCGCCGGCGCCGCCGGGTCCACGACGCTCCGGGTGCCGAAGTCCGGCACGCGGCCGACGAGCGACCGCGTGCGCGAGGCCCTGTTCTCGTCGCTCGGCGCGCGCGGGCTCGTGGAGGGCACCTCGGTCGCGGACCTCTACGCGGGGACCGGCGCGCTCGGGCTCGAGGCGGCGTCGCGCGGCGCCGCGGAGGTCGTCCTCGTCGACCGGGCGTCCGCCGCCGCGCAGGCGTGCCGCGCGAACGCGAAGGCCGTGCAGCAGCGGGTGCCGGGCGTGCGCGTCGACGTGCAGCCGCAACCGGCGCTCGGGTACCTGCGCAGCACGGTCCGGACGTTCGACCTGGTGTTCATCGACCCGCCGTACGACGTGGCCGAGCAGGAGCTCGCCGACGTGCTCGAGGCGCTCGTGCCGCGGCTCACGCCGGCCGCGGTGGTCGTCGTCGAGCGGAGCAAGCGGTCGCCGGAGCCGACCTGGCCGGCCGGGCTCGAGCCGTTCAGCAAGCGCAGCTACGGCGAGACCGTGGCGTGGGAGGCCGTCGCCCCGGCCTGACGCGGGCGCGCGTGCCGGTGGACCGGCAGCGCGGCTGGGCAGCTCGAGCGACACGACCGCTGTCGCACGACGTCGGTATCGTCGTCGCCTCCGGAACGAGGGCGCCTGGACGCGTGTCGGCGACACATCCGCTGTCGTACGACAACGGATGTGTCGCGGACGGCGGACGGCGGACGACTGACAACGACGAGCGGCCGGGAGGCTCGGCGCAGCCCTGGCGGTCAGCCCGCGGCGCCGTCCCAGTCGGCGTACGGGTCCCACCCGGTCGTCGGGACCGGCTCACCACCGCGGACCAGGTCGGCGTCCCCGCGGCCGACGACCGCGCCGAGACGCCGGAAGCCACCGGGCAGCGCCACGTCCGGCGGGAAGGTCGCGAGCAGGCCGTGGTCCTCGCCGCCGTGCAGCGCGAGGTCGTCGAGCCGGGGCTCCGGGTCGAGGTCGAGCGTCACCCCGCTGGCTCGGGCCAGTCGTCCGGCGTCGATCGCCAGGCCGTCGGACAGGTCGAGCATCGCGGTCGCCCCCGCCGTCGCCGCGTGCACCCCGTCGGCGATCGGCGGGACCGGGCGTCGCTGCCGGTCGACGTCCGAGTCGGCGTCCGCGCCACTCGCGACCACCGCTGCGCGCGAGGGCTCCCCGTCCGCGTCGACCCCGTCGCGGAACAGCCGGGCGAGTCCCCGGGCGGCGCGGCCGAGCTCTCCCGAGACCGCGAGGACGTCCCCGACCCGCGCTCCCGAACGCAGCACCGGCGCCCGTCCGCCGAGGTCGCCGAACGCCGTCACCGAGACCGTGAAGGTCGCCGAGGTCGACAGGTCCCCGCCGACCACGCCGCACCCCGGCGCGAGCGCGTCCATCGCCGCCCGCACCCCGTCGGCGAAGGACTCGAGCACCGCGACCGGGGTGTCCTGCGGCGCGGCCAGGGCGATCACGAGCCCGCTCGGCTCCGCGCCCATCGCTGCGACGTCGGACAGGTTCGTCGCGGCGGCCTTCCACCCGACGTCCTCCGGGGACGACCACGCCCACCGGAAGTCCGGCCCGTGCACCATCATGTCCGTCGTGACGACGAAGCGGCCGTCCGGCGCCGCGACCACGGCGCAGTCGTCACCCGGGCCGAGCACCGGAGCACCCGCGGGCAGCCGGCGGACGATGCGGGCGAGGACGGCCAGCTCCCCCACCTGTCCCACGGTCGGTCCGGTCCAGGGGTCGTCCATCTCGTCCACGTCCGCAACGGTAGCCTGGACCGCGATGGACACCCTGCGCCGACCCCTCCGCTGGACCGCGATCGCGGGCGTCGCCGTGGCACTCGTGGCCGGGCTGACCGGGTGCACGAACGCCGTGTCGATGGCCCCCGCACCGTCGGCGGACACCGCTGCGTGCGCCGCCGTGCAGGTCCGCCTGCCCACGACCGTCGGGAACGACCTGCCGTTGCGGGAGACGAACGCGCAGTCCACCGCGGCGTGGGGCGACCCGGCCGCGGCGCTCTACCACTGCGGTGTCGCGGTGCCCACGGTGTCCGACCTGCCGTGCTTCAGCCAGGGCGGTGTCGACTGGATCCGCGACGACCGCGGCGCCCAGGTCGTCTACACGACGTTCGGCCGGTCCCCCGCGGTGCAGGTCGTCATCGACTCGAAGAGGACGACGAACCAGGTCGTGCAGGACCTGTCGGACGTCGTGTCGATCCTGCCGAAGGACGGGCACCGCTGCCTCGACCCCTCGGACGTGCAGGGCTGACGGCCACGCCCGTGACGCCGGCCGGTGCGAGCCTCAGCGGACGGCGACGCGTCCCAGCTCGATGAGCTCGGTGACGAGCTCGCCGTAGGAGACCCCGGACGCCGCCCAGCAGCGTGGGTACATCGACAGCGGGGTGAACCCCGGCATGGTGTTGACCTCGTTCACGACGAAGCCGTCGTCGGTCAGGAAGCAGTCGACACGCGCCAGACCGGCGCCGCCGATCGCCTCGAAGGCACGGGCGCCGATCGAGCGGATGGCGGCGGTCTCGTCGTCGGTCAGGGGTGCGGGGCAGAGGAGCGCCTCGTCACCGCCGAGGTACTTCGAGGCGAAGTCGTAGAAGCCGTCCTCGGCGACGACGATCTCGCCGGGCAGGCTCGTGCGCGGGACGCCGTCGCGGCCCTCGAGGACCGCCACCTCGACCTCGCGGCCGACCACGCGCGGCTCGACGATCACCTTCGCGTCGTGCTCGAAGGCCAGGTCCATCGCGGCGGCGAGCTGCGTCGGGTCGTCGACCCGCGAGACGCCCATGCTCGACCCGGCGCGGGCGGGCTTCACGAAGAGCGGCCAGCCGTGCACCGCGACGGACTCCGCGACGGCGTCGGGGTCGGCGCTCCACTGCCGACGCAGGACGGTCGTCCAGGGTGCGACCCGCAGCCCGGCGTGCTCGAGCACGGCCTTCGCGGTGTGCTTGTCCATCGCCAGCGCACTCGCCAGGACGCCGTCGCCGACGTAGGGCAGCCCGGCGACCTCGAGGAGCCCCTGGACCGTGCCGTCCTCGCCGAACGGGCCGTGCAGGATCGGGAACACCACGTCGACCGCGATCGTCGTGACCGAGCCGTCGGGGTGCGAGACGACGAGCTCGTTCGTCGCGGGCGACGTCGGGAGCGCCACGCGGGTGCCGTTGTCCGGCACGACGGGCAGCGCACCGTCACGGAGCGCCCACTGCGCGGGGTCGTCGGACTGCAGGGTGAACGCACCCTCCTTCGTGATGCCGATCGGCACCACCGCGTACGCCGACCGGTCGACGACGTCCATGATGCCGCCGGCCGTCACGCAGCTGATCTCGTGCTCGCTGGACCGGCCGCCGAACAGCACGGCGACGGTCGTGGGGGCAGGAGCGATCGTGGGCATGGGAGTCCCCTCGGAGGTCGGGAGCGGACCGGTCACTCGCCCTGGGGCTCGTCGGTCTCGGTGAGGTGCGGCGCGATGTTGCGCGGGTCGAGCCTACCGGCGAGGACCTCACCCACCTGCCCGACGATGGGCATGTCGACGCCGTTCGCCGCCGCCAGTTCGAGGATCGGCGCGACAGACGCCAGGCCCTCCGCGGTCTGGTCCATCTGCCGGACGACCTCGTCGAAGCGGTAGCCCTGGCCGAGCAGCCGACCCGCGGTGTTGTTCCGCGACAGCGGCGACTGGCAGGTCGCGATCAGGTCGCCGAGTCCGGCGAGCCCGGACAGCGTCGACGGCTGCGCACCGAGCGACACCGCGAAGTCGGTCATCTCGGCGAGTCCGCGGGTGATGATCGACGCCTTGGTGTTCTCGCCGTAGCCGACACCGTCGACGATGCCGATCGCCACCGCGATGAGGTTCTTCAGCACGCCGCCGAACTCCGTGCCGATGACGTCGGTGTTCGTGAACGAGCGGAAGTACGGGTTCGTGGCGACCGCGGCCACGGCGGTCGCGGTGTCGAGCGACGTCGACGACACGACCGCGGCCGTCGGCTGCCGACGCGCGATCTCGAGGGCGAGGTTCGGCCCGCTCGCCACGGCGATCCGGTCGCGGTCGATGCCGAGTCCCTCGTGCAGGACCTCGCTCATCCGCAGGCCGGTCGCCTTCTCGACGCCCTTCATCAGGCTGACGACGGGGACGCCCTCGGGCAGCAACGGCGCGATCGCGGACAGGTTCGAGCGGAGCGACTGCGACGGCACCGACACGTACACCTGCTCGGCACCGTCGAGCACCGCGGACAACGAGGTCGACGCGGTGAGCGTCCGCGGCAGGTTGATGCCGGGCAGGTAGTCGGAGTTGCGCTTCGTCTCGGTGATCTCGCGCGCGACCTCGGGCCGACGGGCCCACACCACCGTGTCGGCGCCGCCCTCGGCGAGCACCTTCGCGAACGTGGTCCCCCAGCTGCCCGCACCGATCACCGCGACGCGCGGCTTGTCGGTGGACTGCATGACCACGCGGATCGCTGCGGTGTCGACGGCGCCGGGAGCGGCGACGGCGGGGTCCGGGTGGTCGTCGTGCGGGCGCAGGCCCGGGCGGTCGTCACGCAAACTTCCCGGTCTCCTTCTGGTTGTGGGCGGAGGGGTCCCAACGGGTCGCCGGGGCCCGCTCACCGCGGAGCTCCTCGAGCAGCTCGGTGATGCGCTGCATGAGCAGGTCGGTCGCCTCGAGCAGGGTCTTCTGGTCGAGCGGCTTCCCGCGGAACGCCGACAGGTCGATCGGGTCGCCGACGATCACGTCGACGCGCGACGGCGGGAACAGCCGGAGCTTCTTCGAGTACCGCGCCATGATCCGCTGCGTGCCCCAGTGCGCCATCGGGATGAGCGGCACGTCGTTCTCGAGCGCGATCCGCACCGCGCCGGTCTTGCCGCGCATCGGCCAGAGGTCGGGGTCGCGGGTCAGCGTGCCCTCGGGGTAGACGATGATCGCCCCGCCCTGCTCGATGACGGACTTCCCGCCGCCGAGCGGATCGTTCAGGCGCGTCCGCCCGGAGCGCTCGACCGGGATCTGTCCCATCCCGGCCATCAGCCTGCCGACGACCGGGACCCGGAAGATCGACGCCTTCGCGAGGAACCGCGGTGCGCGACGGGACAGCCAGACGGCCGTGCCGACCACGAGCGGGTCGATGTTCGTGAAGTGGTTCGGCGCGAGCACGAAGGCGCCGCCCTCGGGCAGGCGCTGCGGCCCGTGCCAGTGGTACCGGGCGGTGAACCGGAACACCGGGATCACCACGGACGCGGTGATGCGGAAGGCCGTGTTCAGCTCGCCGCGCCGCCACCGGCGCCCCGGGTTCGGGAGGCCCGTGGTGACGTCCGAGGCGGAGGTGCGCCGTGCCTCCAGGCCGTCGCCCGCGCCGCGTGCCGGGACGCCGTCATCCGAACCGTGCAGCGGGACGCCGTCGCCGTCCACCGGGCGGTCACCGCCCGTCGTGCCGTCCACGCGCCTAGCCCGCGAAGTCGAAGTCGGCGCCGAGCTTGCGCAGCTTCGGGATGAAGTGCTCGTAGCCACGGCTGATGATGCCGACGTTCGTGATGTGCGACTCACCCTCGGCGGTCAGGGCCGCGATGAGGTGGCTGAAGCCGCCGCGCAGGTCCGGGACACGGACGTTCGCGGCGTGCAGCGTCGTCGGGCCGGTGATGACGGCGGCCTGCTCGAACGGGCGGCGGGCGACACGGCGGTCGTGGCCGGGCAGCCCCTCCTTGTGCACGACGATGTCGGCACCCATCTCGTTCAGCGCGTCCGTGAAGCCGAAGCGGTTCTCGTAGACCGTCTCGTGCACGACGCTCGTGCCCTCGGCCTGGGTCAGCGCGACGACGAGCGGCTGCTGCCAGTCCGTCATGAAGCCGGGGTGGACGTCGGTCTCGACGACGACCGGGCGCAGGGTCTCGCGCTCGCGGTAGAAGCGGATGCCGTCCTCCTGCACGTCGAACCCGCCGCCGACCTTGCGGAAGACGTTGAGGAACGTCATGAGGTCCTGCTGGTCCGCGCCCTCGACAAAGATGTCGCCGTTCGTGGCGAGCGCGGCGGAGGCCCAGCTCGCAGCCTCGTTGCGGTCGTTGATCGCTCGGTGCGTGTACCCGCGGAGCGACTCCACGCCCTCGATGAAGATCGTGCGGCTCGGCTCGACCGTGACGATCGCACCCATCTTCTGCAGGATCGCGATGAGGTCCATGATCTCGGGCTCGATCGCGGCGTTGCGGAGCTCGGTGACCCCCTCGGCCAGGACCGACGAGAGCAGGACCTGCTCGGTCGCGCCGACGCTCGGGTACGGCAGCTCGATCTCCGCGCCCTTCAGGCCGTTCGGCGCCGTCAGGTGGATGCCGTTCAGCTGCTTGTCGACCACGGCCCCCATCGCGCGCAGGGCGTCGAGGTGGAAGTCGATCGGACGGTCGCCGATGCGGCACCCGCCGAGGTCGGGGATGAACGCCTCGCCGAGCTTGTGCAGCAGCGGACCGCAGAACAGGATCGGGATGCGGCTCGACCCGGCGTGGGCGTCGATCTCGGCGAAGTGCGCCGACTCGACGTTCGACGGGTCGAGGATGAGCTCGCCTCGTGCAGGGTCCGTGATCCGCACGCCGTGCACCTCGAGCAGGCCGCGGACGACCTTCACGTCGGAGATGTCCGGGACGTCCTTGAGGATCGACGGGGTGTCGCCGAGCAGCGAGGCGACCATCGCCTTGGTCGCGAGGTTCTTCGCGCCACGGACCTCGATGCGTCCCACGAGCGGCTTGCCGCCCCGGATGACGATCTCGTCCGACTTGAGGCCGACGCGGGCCCCTGCTGCTGCTGCGTCCTGTACGAGGGAGTTCACTACTTCACCGGCAATGTCTTCGGCCGCCATCGGGAGCGGCGGGATTCGAACTCCGTGATCGAGGACTCGTCACGGAGGGTGAGCCCGATGTCGTCGAGCCCTTCCATCAACCGCCAACGAGTGTAGGCGTCGATCTCGAAGGGAACGTCCACCGCGCCGAGCGACACGCGCTGGGTGACCAGGTCGACGGTCGCCTGCACCCCCGGATCCCGCTCGATCTCGGCCCAGAGCGCCTCGACCTCCGGTTCGGTCACGATCGCGGTGACCAGGCCCTGCTTGCCCGCGTTGCCCTTGAAGATGTCCGCGAAACGACTCGAGACGACCACGCGGAACCCGAAGTCGCGGAGCGCCCAGACGGCGTGCTCACGGCTCGACCCGGTCCCGAAGTCCGGGCCGGCGACGAGCACCTGCGCGCCCTGGTACTCGGGCTGGTTGAGCACGAAGTCGGGGTCCTGGCGCCACCCGGCGAACAGGGCGTCCTCGAAGCCGGTCTTCGTGACGCGCTTGAGGTAGACCGCGGGGATGATCTGGTCGGTGTCCACGTTCGACCGCCTGAGCGGCGCGGCGATCCCGGTGACGGTGGTGATCTTGTCCATCAGATGGTCCCCTCGGTGGTCGCGGTCGCGGTCGTGGTCGTGGTGTCGGTCACGGACGCCAGCGCGTCGTCGGTCTCCAGGTCCCACGGGCTCGACAGCGTGCCCCGGACGGCGGTGGCGGCGGCCACGAGCGGGGACACCAGGTGCGTCCGTCCGCCCTTGCCCTGGCGGCCCTCGAAGTTGCGGTTCGAGGTGCTGGCGCAGCGCTCCCCCGGCGCGAGCTGGTCGGGGTTCATACCGAGGCACATCGAGCAGCCGGCGAACCGCCACTCGGCGCCGAAGTCCGTGAACACCTGGTCCAGCCCCTCGGCCTCGGCCTCGAGCCGCACCCGGGCGGACCCCGGCACGACCATGACCCGGACGCCGTCGGCCTTCTTGCGCCCCCGGATGATCGACGCGAAGGCGCGGAGGTCCTCGATCCGCGAGTTCGTGCACGAGCCCATGAACACCGCGTCGACGGCGATGTCCTTCATGGGCGTGCCGGCGGTCAGGTCCATGTACTCCAACGCGCGCTGCGCCGCCGCCTGGTCGTTCGGGTCGTCGTAGTCCGAGGGGTTCGGCACATCGTCGGACAGCGAGACGCCCTGGCCCGGGTTCGTGCCCCAGGTGACGAAGGGCTCGAGCTCGTCCGCGTCGATGAAGACCTCGGCGTCGAACACGGCGTCGTCGTCGGTCGCCAGCGTGTCCCAGTAGGCGACGGCCTCGTCCCAGTCCTGACCGGTCGGGGCGTGGTCGCGGCCCTGGACGTAGTCGTACGTCGTCTGGTCGGGGGCGACCATGCCGGCGCGGGCACCGGCCTCGATCGACATGTTGCAGATCGTCATCCGGCCCTCCATCGAGAGGGAGCGGATCGCCGACCCGCGGTACTCGAGCACGTAGCCCTGACCGCCGCCGGTACCGATCTTCGCGATCACGGCGAGGATGATGTCCTTCGCCGTGACGCCTGGTCGGAGGGTGCCCTCGACCGTGATCGCCATCGTCTTGAAGGGCTTGAGCGGCAGGGTCTGCGTGGCGAGGACGTGCTCGACCTCGGACGTGCCGATGCCGAACGCCATCGCGCCGAACGCGCCGTGGGTGCTCGTGTGGGAGTCGCCGCACACGACGGTGATCCCTGGCATGGTCAGACCGAGCTGCGGGCCGACCACGTGGACGATGCCCTGCTCCTTGTCGCCCAACGAGTGGAGGCGGACGCCGAACTCCGCACAGTTGCGACGGAGCGTCTCGATCTGGGTCCGGCTCGTCGGGTCGGCGATCGGGCGGTCGATCGCGAGCGTCGGGGTGTTGTGGTCCTCGGTCGCGATGGTGAGGTCGAGGCGGCGCACGGGTCGGCCGGCCTGGCGGAGGCCGTCGAACGCCTGCGGGCTCGTGACCTCGTGCACGAGGTGGAGGTCGATGTAGAGGAGGTCCGGGTTCCCGTCCTCGCCCTTGACCACGACGTGGTCGTCCCACACCTTCTCGGCGAGCGTCTTTCCCATCGGCCCGACCCTTCCTCATCGACGTTGCGGTACCGCTCTCGCGGCTCGGTCCGGCGAGTCTAGCAGGTTGGTATACCAACGCGCGTGCGCGGCGACCGGACGCCGGACGGGAGGCTCGTGGCTGGGCCGCCACGGGCCTCCCGTCCGACAGCCACTCACCCTCGCAGGACGGGACGCGTCTCGGCGACACTCGTCGCGGTGGGAGGATGGCAGGGACATGACGACGCCTGCGCACTCGACCCGGACCACCAACCTCGAGGGCGCAGCCCGCGCCGCGATCGCCGGCGGCGCTCCGCTCGCGCTGCTCATCGCCCTGGGGATGCCGGGCTACGCGGCCTTCGCGATGTTCGCCGGGTTCACCGCGATCTTCGGCGCGACCGAGCCGTACCGACAGCGGATGGTGACGACCGGTGTCGCGGGCGTCCTGCAGGCGTCGTGCATGTTCGCCGGCCTCGCGGTGTCGCTGTCCGGAGCGCCGCTGTGGCTGCAGGGCGTCGGGCTCGTGGTCGTCCTGGTGGTCGCGGTCTGCACGCTCAGCACGCTGCAGACGATCCCGGCGCAGCCGATCTTCCCCGTCTTCGCGTTCTGCGTCTCGGCGCTCGTGCCCGTCCGGCCCGCCGACCTGCCCCTCGTCGCGACGATCATCGTCGGGTCGGTGGTGTGGGCCTGGCTCGTCGCGATGTCCGGCGCGCTGATCCGACTCGTCCTGCACCCGCGGGCGCCCCACGTCTTCCGCCCGATCGCGCCGCGGAAGCACCGCTCGTTCGCGATCCTGCGCAGCGCGGCGCTGTGGGAGACGGTCGGCCTCAACGTGGTCGGTGCCCTGGTCGCCGGAGCAGTCGCCGAGACCGTCCCCTGGCTCGGACACCCGTACTGGGCGGTCATCGCACTGGTCTCCACGCTGCCGGCGATCCGACAGCGGCACACCGTGGTCCGCGCGGTGCAGCGGTTCGTCGGCACGATCGGTGGCACGGTGATCGCCGTCGGCATCCTGCTGCTCGAGCCCTCGGTGTGGTGGATCGTGGTGATCGCCGTGGTCGGCCAGTTCTTCGCGGAGATCTTCGTCGCGCGGCACTACGCCGTGACGCTGCTGTTCCTCACGCCGCTCGCGCTCGCGGTGTCGTGGCTGAGCGTCCCCGAGGCCCCGGAGCTCCTGGCGGTGGACCGCATCGCGCAGACGCTGCTCGGCGCGCTCGTCAGCGTGGCGCTGCTCGTCGTCGGCCGGGCGATCGAGCGGCGGCGCGGCCGTGCGCTCGGCGCGACGAGCGCGATCCGCACCGTCTGACGGCCGGGAGGCGCGTGGCGGACCCGCACCGCGCCTCCCGTCCGCCCGTTCGCTCGTCCGACGCCGCGCGCCTCTGCGGAACCTGGTTCCGGACTCAGAACCGGGGAGCAGCGCGGTGCTGTGTCCGGAACCTGGTTCCGCACTCGGGACGTCAGTCGCGCGGCGTGACGTTCCAGGAGTCGATCACCGGCCGGCCGTGCTCGTAGCCGAGCGAGCTCACGGTCGCGGTGCCGAGCTTCAGCACGGCGCCGTCCTGCGGTGCGAGACGGATCCACGCGGCACCCAGGGCGCGGAGCACGTGTCCGTGCGCGACCACGATCGCGTCGTCGCCCTCGGCGAGCACCGGCCGGACGCGGTTCAGGACTCGCTCGACGCGGACACGGACCTCGGCGGCGTTCTCCCCCGGGGTGTCGCCTGCCGGCACGCCGTCGGTCCAGAGGTCCCACGGCCCGTGCCGCTCGACCTTGATCTGCGGGGTGGTCAGACCCTCGTACGCGCCGTAGTCCCACTCGTACAGGTCCTCGTCGAGCTCCGGGTCGACGCCCACGAGCTCGGCGGTGTCGCGGGCACGCTGCAGCGGGCTCGAGAGCGCGAGCCCGAACGTCCGGTCGGCGAGGTACCGGCCGGCGCGCTTCGCCTGCTCGATCCCGTTCTCGGTGAGCGGGATGTCCGTGCGGCCGGTGTGCTGACCGCTCTTCGACCACTCCGTCTCTCCGTGACGGACGAGGACGAGTTCGCCGGGGCGTTCCGAGGTCATGTGTTCCTTCCGATGAGCAGGCCGAGCGCGGCTGCGCCGACCGAGACGACGAGCATCCCGAGGCCGTTCAGGACGGCGGTCCGGGTCTTGCCGGATCGGAGGAGCTGCACGGTCTCGACGCTCGCCGTCGAGAACGTCGTGTACCCGCCCATCATGCCCGTCCCGAGCACAGCGACCATCGGCAACGGCAGCGCGCCGGACTCGCTGGCGCCGGTGAGGAGCCCGAGGACGAGCGACCCGGAGACGTTGATGACGAGCGTGCCGAGCGGGAAGCCCGCGAGGGCGGTGCCGCGGGCCCGGCCCTTCACGAGTCCGTCGAGCCAGAACCGCAGCGCCGCACCGACGCCGCCGCCGAGCGAGACCAGCAGCAGGTCGAGGGGGCTCACCGGGCGGCTCCGGTCCGGGGATCGCGGGCACCCCGGGAGCGTCGAACCCCGGCGATCCACGCACCCGCTGCAGCGGCGACGAGCCCGAGCACGACCGAGAGCAGCGCGTACCCGCTGCCCGCGCCCCACCGTCCGACGTCGAGCAACCGTGCGGTGTCGTCGGCGAGGGTCGAGTACGTCGTGAAGCCGCCGAGGACCCCCGTGCCGACGAACAGTCGGAGCGCGCGGCGCCGACCGGTGTCCGGACCCGCGTGCGCCAACGTCTCGAGGAGCATCCCCAGGCAGAACGCCCCGACGACGTTGACGGCGAGGATGGTCCAGCTGATCCCGTCGACGGACGGCAGGGCCGCGGCGAGCGCCGCTCGGAGTCCCGTGCCGATCGCCCCGCCGAGCGCGACCAGCCCGAGGTACCGCCAGCGGAGGTGCGGGGGTGGGGCGGAGTCGGTCGTCACCCGGCCAGCCTGGCACGGCCGGGCCCGTCGGAGCGTGCTCGCCACCCGCGGACCCGGTCCGTGGGTGCTCGGGTGAGCGGACCCTCAGCGTGCGATCGGGTTCGGCATGCGCCCGGCCCGGATGAGCGAGTCGCTCTGCGCCGACAGGTCGACCATCTGCAGGGTGTTCCGCAGCTGCAGCCGGTTGAGGCACGAGTGCGCGAAGTCCGGCGCCCGGAGGTCGATCGCTCGCGCCCGTCCCGCAGCCGCACCGTCCACGCAGGAGCCGACGAGCCGCCAGAACACGCGGCTCGACAGGACCCCGTCGTCGTCGAGGATCGCCGCGAGGTACCGGAGCACTCCGTCGAACACGTCGGTGAAGACGCCGAGCGCTGCCTCGTCGTCGTCGACCGGGTGCACGATCCGCTCGATGCCCGCGGGCACGGGGACGTCGCCGACGACCACGACCTCCTCCCCGATGTCCTTCATGAACACGCGGGACACGGCGCCGTCGCGCAGCACGAGCACGAGGTTCTCGCCGTGCGGCATGAACAGCAGCTGGTGCTCGGTCAGGCAGTGCACGACGGGACGGAGGTAGGCGTCGAGGTGCCGCTCGACCCACGACGCGGCGTCGAGCCCCGACTCCGCGACGAGCGCCGCCGCGACCGACCGCCCCCGGGCGTCCCGGTGCAGCAGCGCGGCCATCGTGACCGGCCGCTCACCAGGCTGCAGCCGCGGCACCGGACTCTCCCGCCAGAGCGCCGCGAGCATCTTCCGCTGCGGTGCGCCCTGCTGCGCGGGCACCGGCCCGATCCGGTGCCAGACGTCCCCGGTGTACCCGATCGCGGCGTGCTCGCGGAGCACCCCGAAGCCGGCGTCGGCGAGCACCGGGTCGGCCTCGACGAGTCCGGCGACCCAGTCGTTCACCGCCGGGGCCGTGCGCATGTACGCGGGGGACATCCCGCGCAGGAACCCCATGTTCTGCACGGCGAGCGCCGTCTTCACGTACGAGCGCTCCGGGCGGGATCGGTTGAACGCCGTGCGGATCGACTGCTGGGGCTGGTGGTCGTCCTGCCCCTCGCCCAGGTCGACGAGGTCCTGCCGCCCGAGGTCCGGTGCGAACGTCACCGCGATCCGGTGCTGCCACTGCCACGGGTGCACCGGGAACCACGTGTACTCGGCGGGGTCGAGGCCGCGGTGGTCGAGCACCTCGTGGAAGCGCGTGACGGTCGCTGCGTCGAGCTCGGCGTCCCAGTGCTGCGCCTCGGTCCGGTCCGCGGCGAGCGCCAGGTGGGTGTGCTCCCGGCGGGCGGCGAGCCACCGGTACCGGAAGCGCCCGCCGCTCTCGGGGGCGTACGCGTGGTACTCGTCGAGCCCGAACCCGATCCGCCCGTTCCCGGCGACGAACGCGGGGTGCCCCTCGGTCATCGCTGCCTCGGTGTCCTGGAACCCCGTGACGACGTCGCCGTCGGTCCGTCCGCGAGCGAGCTGCGCGGCGGAGGGTCCACCCCGACGGTGCTTCGCCGCAGCACTGGCGAGCGTCGAGGCGATCTCCTCCAGGTACGTCCCGAGCAGGGCGTCCGGGATCCCGAGCTGCTCGTGCAGCGCGAGCACGAGGTCCTGCGCGTCGAGCGGCGCCGGGACACCGGCACGGGTGCGGGTGAGCGAGGCCTCGTCGACCACCCAGTGCTCGAGCGTGTGGACCCGTGCACGGAAGCGGTAGGTCGAGTCCCCCGCGTCGAGCACCCACCCGGTGCCGTCGGGTCGCGGGGCGATCAACCGCTCGTGGGTGAACTCGGCGATCGCCTTCGCGACGAGGTGGCGCTCGGCCGGCTCGAGGTGTCCCGGCCGCAGGTGCGCGGCGGGCCCGTCGTCGTCGGGCACCCCGATCCGCTCGGTGTCGAGGACCGAGAGCAGCGCCCGCTTGCCGTCGACGTCGACCTCGCGCAGCACCCGGAACCCGACCTCGGCGTTCTTCCGCTGCACGGCCGTGTTCCGGACGTCGGGTTCGACGACGACCCGCCGTGCACCGAGGGCGTCGCGGCAGTGCTCGACCACGGCCCGCATGACGGCGCTCGTCAGTCCGTGCACGCGGCCGCCTGCTGACGACCCGGCCGCCGGCGGCGGGGCGACGAGCAGGTGCATGCCGACGTCCCCGGGTCCGGCGTCCCAGACGTCGACGAGCAACACCGCCGCGGGGTCGTACGTCTCGGCGTACGCGATCGGCTCGCCGCCCCGGCGGAGCAGCCAGCCCGCCTGCGCGGGGTCGTCCTGCACGGAGCGCAGGTACGACCGGACGCCGTCGACGTCGTGGTCGGGCATCCCCCACCACGAGGACGCCGGGTGTGCGAGCCACGACTGCACGACGGCGGCGTCGCGGTCCGGGTCGGCGGGGTGGACGGACGGGAGGCCCGTGGTCGCGTCCGCCGACACGGCGACCGTCCCCGGGGCGCTCACGACCGGGCCCCGACGGTCGCGGTCCGGCGTTCTCCCGGGTCGGCGCCTCCGGGCGCGGCGACCGCCGCGGCGCTCGCCGCAGCGTCCGCGTCGGCACCGGCTGCGAGGTCCGGAGCCGGCCGTCCACCGGGCAGGCCGAACTCCTGGAAGGCGATCCGTTCCTCCAGGCCGTACACGGAGCGCCCCGTGACGGACCGGATGATCGACGCGTTCCGCCACGCGCCCATCCCGAGGTCGGGCGCGGTCAGGCCGTGCGTGTGCTCCTCGGCGTTCTGCACCCAGATCCGGCCGCCGATCGTGTCCACGTGCAGGTCGCGGGCGACGGCGAAGCGGCCGCGGTCGTCGCGCGCCACGAGGTGCTCGACGGGCGCGAGGAAGTCCGGGGTCCGGGGCCGGTACCCGGTGGCGAGCACGACCCGGGCGACCTCGTGCGTCGCCTCGGTGCCGAGCTGCGCGTGGCGGAGCGTCAGGCGGAACCGGTCCCGGTCGGGCAGCCACTCGGCGGCGACGACGCTCGTGTCGGTCCGCAGCGTCGTCGGGACCGGCCCCCGGGCGCTGATCCGGTACAGGGCGTCGTAGACCTCGTCGACCAGGTCGGCGCTGATGCCCTTGTAGAGCCCGCGCTGTTCGCGGCCCAGGCGGTCGCGGACGTCGGTAGGCAGGGCGTGGAAGTGGTCGGTGTACTCCGGGCTCGTCATCTCGAGCGTGAGCTTGGTGTCCTCCATCGGGAAGAACCGTGGCGAGCGGGTGATCCAGTCGATGCGGTACCCGCCGTCGCGGATGCCCTCGAGCAGGTCGCGGTAGACCTCGGCGGCGGACTGACCGCTGCCGATGACGGCGATCGAGTCGGCACGCCGCAGCGTGTCGCGTGCCGGCAGGTAGCCGGCGGAGTGCACCACCGGTCCGTCGAGGTCCTGGAGCGCCTCGGGGACGGCCGGTTCGGTGCCGATGCCGAGCACGACGTGTCGGGCGACGTACCGCTCGGGCCCGTCCGGGGTCTCCGCGCGGACGGTGAAGAGGTCGGTGTCCTCGTCGTGCTCGACGGCGACGACCCGGCGGCCCCAGCGCAGGGTGCCGAGCCGGGCGGCGGCCCACCGGCAGTACGCGTCGTACTCGGAGCGCAGGGGGTGGAAGTCCTCGCGGATGTAGAAGGGGTAGAGGCGTCCGGTCTCCTTGAGCCACGCGAGGAACGAGAACGGCGACGTCGGGTCTGCCATGGTCACGAGGTCGGCGAGGAACGGTACCTGGATGGTGGCGTCGTCGAGCATCATGCCGTGGTGCCAGGCGAAGCCATCGGCCTGGTCGAGGAACACGGCGTCGAGGTCGTCGAGCGGGTCGGTCAGGCAGGCGAGCCCGAGGTTGAACGGGCCGGTGCCGATGCCGACCAGGTCGTGGACGCGGTCGGCCCCGGTGCTGGTGCTGGCGCTGGTGCTGGTGCTGGTGCTGGTGCTCATCGGGTCGCTCCCGTCGTGGTGCCGGCGTGGCCGTGGACGCCGTCGGCGTGCAGGCGCGCCGCGGTGCGGACCACGTGGTCGAGCGACGCGACGACCTGCTCCGTGCTCGTGGCCGGGTTCAGCAGGGTGAGCTTGTTGCACGGACGGCGATCGATCACCGTCTTCGCAACGAGCACCCGCCCCTCGGCGAGCAGTGCGGCCCGGAGCGGAGCGACGAGCGCGTCGGCCTCGGCGTCGGTCACCCCGTCCGGCTGCCAGCGGAACAGCACCGTGCTCAGCTGCGTCGGCGCGACGAGCACCAGGTCCGGGTGCGCCGCGACGTGCTCGTGCACGCGCTCGGCGACGTCGAGCACCACGTCGAAGGCCCGTCCGATCGCGTCGGCACCACTCGCCCGGAGCGTCGCCCAGAGCTTCAGGGCGTCGAACCGCCGGGTGGTCTGCAGGGACTTGTCGACCTGGTTCGGTTCGTCGGCGTCCTCGGGGTTGAGGTAGTCCGCGTGCCACGACGCCCGGCGCAGGTCCTCGGGGTCGCGGACGAGCAGGGCGCTCGAGGACACCGGCTGGAAGAACGACTTGTGGAAGTCGGCCGTGACGCTCCGCGCCCGCTCGATGCCCGCGAGCAGGTGTCGGCGTGTCGGGGAGACGAGCAGCCCGCACCCGTACGCGGCGTCCACGTGCAGCCAGACGTCCTCGAGGTCGCACACGTCGGCGATCGGCACGAGCGGGTCGATGCAGCCCCGGTCGGTCGTGCCCGCGGTCGCGACCACGGCCATCGGGGACCGCCCCTCGCGTCGGGCGTCGGCGATCGCGTGCGCGAGGGCGTCCGGTCGCATCCGGCCGGCGGCGTCGGCGGCGACGTCGACGACGGCGCGCTCGGGCAGGCCGAGCAGCATCGCCGACTTCCGGACGGAGAAGTGGCTCGACGCGGTGGCGAACACGACCAGGTCGTCGAGCGCCGGAGCACGGCGGGCGGACCCACGCCGCGCGGTCGTCGCGGCCTGACGTGCCAGCAGGAGCGCGTGGAGGTTCGACTGCGTCCCGCCCGAGGTGAAGACGCCGTCCCCGGCCGCGAACCCGATCGTCCCGGTGGCCCAGGACACCACACGGCGTTCGATCTCGGTGCCGATGCGCGACTGGTCCCACGTGTCGACCGAGGGGTTCACGGCCGCGAGGACCGCCTCGGCGGCGACCGCGGGCACCGCGACCGGGCAGTTGAGGTGGGCGAGGGAGCCGGGGGCGTGGAACCAGACGGCCTCTGCGGCGAAGAGCTCGTCGACCTCGACGACGGCGGCCTCGGCCGACCCGAGGGGTCGCGCGAGGTCGATCGCCGCGACCCGGTCGCGCAGCACGGACGCCGGGGTGTCGGTGGTCGGCCGCTCGACCGCTCCGAGCCGGTCCGCGGTGCGGTCGACCGCTCCGTGGACGACGTTCCGGTACCGCCCGGCGGTGGCTGAGGTCAGGATCTCGAGCAGTGGTGTTTCGCTGTTCACGTTAGGTGAGGCTAACCTAAGCAATGTCCGGAGCGGAACCCCGAACGGGGGAAGACCGGTCGTTCCACCCCGATCCGCCCACCGCCGCCGGTACGCTCGAGCGGTGGACGTCAACACCGCGGCGGCGAGCGCGACCGTCGCCGTGATCGGCGCCGGCCAGGCCGGTCTCTCCGCCGCCCACCACCTGCGCCGCCGGGGCTTCCGGGCGCTGCGGGGGCCCGAGGACGCGTCCGGCGAGCGCTCCGTGGTCGTCCTCGACGCGAACCCACGGCCGGGAGGCGCGTGGCAGCACCGGTGGGCGTCGCTGCGGATGGCGACGGTGAACGGCATCCACGACCTACCGGGCATGCCGCTCCCACCCGTCGACCCCACCGAGGCGGCCCGCTCCGCGGTCCCCCGGTACTTCGCCGCCTACGAGGCACACGAGGACCTCCCGGTGCTGCGCCCCGTGCGGGTCGGGTCGGTGACACGCCTCGACGACCGTCCCGACGGCCTGCTCGCGGTGGCGACGGACCGCGGCCGGTGGCACGTCCGGGCGGTCGTCAACGCCACCGGGACGTGGAACACGCCGCTCGTACCGGACGTCCCCGGTGCCGCGTCGTTCCTCGGCGAGCAGCTCCACAGCCGTGGGTACGTCGACGCCGAGCACTTCCGCGGGCGTCGCGTCGCCGTGGTCGGGGGCGGGATCTCGGCGGTGCAACTCCTCGACGAGATCAGCCTCGTCACGTCGACCGTCTGGTACACCCGCCGCGAGCCGGTGTTCCTGCCGGGCGACTTCGTGCACGAGGTCGACGGCGTCGACGTCGAGCGCCGGGTCACCGACGACGTCCGGGCCGGACGGCTGCCCGCGAGCATCGTGTCCTACACGGGCCTGATCTGGACCGACTCGCTCCGTGCCGCCGCCCGACGCGGTGTGCTCGAGCGACGGCCGATGTTCACGCAGGTCCGTGCGCACGGTGTCGTCGAGGCCGACGGCTCCGACACCTCGGTCGACGTCCTGCTCTGGGCCACCGGGTACCGCGCGGACCTCGACCACCTGGGGCCGATGCAGCTGCGCGGTCCGCTCGGCGGCGTCCCGGTCGTGGGGACCCGGGTGGCCGACGAGCCACGTGTGCACCTCGTCGGGTACGGCCCGTCGCAGTCGACGGTCGGCGCGAACCGGGCGGGACGGGCCGCAGCCCGCGAACTGGACCGGTGGCTCGACGAGCACCCCGGCTGACCACTGACCACTGACCACTGGCCGCTGCGCCGCCCCGGTCGGCAGGCTCAGGCAGCCGGGACGGGCGGCAGCTCCCGGTCGGTCTCCGCGACACGTGTGGCCTTCGCCGCGAGGCCCTGCAGCGGCCCCTCGAGCAGCACCTTGTCGGCGACGTGACGGAGCGCGAGGCCGAACCGCGTGCGGGGGTAGGCGAACCGGACGATCCCGCGAGGGATGCCCTGCACGTCGTCGACGAGCGGCCGCATCCAGTCGTCGAACGCCGCGAGCGCCCGGTCGAGCGCGTCGCGGTCCGAGGAACGGCCCGTCACCGACGCCGCGAGGACGTACCCGCTCGTCAACGCGAGCGACGCGCCGCCCCCGCCCATGGGCGTGACGCACCACGCTGCGTCCCCGACGACGGCGACCCGGCCTCGGTGCCAGACGGGCATCCGGACCTGGGTGAGCCGGTCGACGTAGACGTCGTCCGACGTCGCGAAGCCGTCGAGCACCCGGCGCGACTGCCACCCGGCGTCGGCGAAGCGTTCCTCGAGCCGCTCCTGCACCCGCCCGCGATCGGCGCCCGTCACCCCGTCGTCGTCACCGGCCCAGGCAAGGATCGCGCGGGTGGTGTCGTACGGGTCGGGACGGAGGTGCACCTGCCGTCCACCGACCGCGTTGTACCAGCGCCACCGGCGGTCGTCGGAGTCCGTGCGCGGGATCGTGCCGAAGGCCATCGTGACCCCCAGGTCCCGCTCGTCGACGTCGCCCGGGTGGTCGAACACGAGCGCCCGGGTCGTCGAGCGGACCCCCTCGGCGACCACGAGCAGGTCCGCCCGGAGGACCCGACCGCGGTCGGTCGTGACGGTGACGCGATCCGGCACGGTGTCGTCGACGTCGGTGATCCGCTCCCCGAACACGGAGGTCACGCCGTCGGGCAGCGCGTCGAAGACCGTCCGGGCCAGGTCGCCGCGGAGCACCTCGAGCTCGGCGGTCGCACCGTCCGGGCCCTCCGGCAACGTCGCGGTGACCCGACCGTCGGCGTCGACGAGGACGGTACCGGTCTCGGTGGTGTTCGCGGCACGGACGGCCTCCGTCAGCCCCATGCGCTCGAGCACCTGCTTCGCGACACCGCGGACGTCGACGTTCTGGCCGCCGTCGCGGAAGGCCGGGGCGCGTTCGACGACGGTGACCTCCCAACCGGTGTGCCGCAGCCACCAGGCCGCGGACAGACCTGCGATGCTCGCTCCCGAGATCACTGCGTGTGGTGCGGACATGTCTGCTCCTCGTGTGCGGCGGCCGGCGACCGTGACGCCTGCTCGTGCTTTACAGTGAAGCGACTTGACTGTGGAGGAACCTGGATGCCGGACGTCGACCCGCTCGAGACCGTGTGGACCGAGGACGAGGTGGCCGTGATGCACCGACTCCGCGACTGGGCGGTCGCGTTCGACGAGCTGAACCGGCACCTCGGTACGTGGGTGGCCCTGTCCCCCACCGACGCGAACGCCCTCGGGCAGGTGCTGTGGGCCGAACGGGCGGGGACGCCACTGTCCCCCGCACAGCTCGCACGGCAGATCGGCATGACGTCCGGGGCGACGTCGGTGCTCGTCGACCGGCTGGAGACCGCGGGCCACGTCACGCGGCACCGGGAGAGCACCGACCGTCGCCGTGTCACCCTCCGGACGACCGAGACCGCGCGGGCGGCGAACGAGGCGTTCCTCGGGTTCGCCGGACGCGAGGTCGCCGGTGCCCTGCGTGCGTCCGACGCCGACGAGGTCCGTTCGGCGCTGGCGTTCCTCGACCGGATGACGACCGCGGCGACCGCCGCCAACGGCCGGCTCTCGGGACACGAGCGCGGCGGGCGGGCCTGACGCGACCGAGCGCCGGACGACACGGGCACCCCGAACGCCAGCGACCCGGGACCGAGCGGCCCGGGACCGAGCAGCCCGGGACCGGCAGCCCGGAACGACGGAACCCCCTCCGGGCCGGAGCTCGGAGGGGGTTCCTCGGTGTGGTGACCCCAGCGGGATTCGAACCCGCGTTACCGCCGTGAGAGGGCGACGTACTAGGCCGCTATACGATGGGGCCGCACGTCCCGCTCGGGAGCGGGACACACGCGTTGTCGGACTCGGAGGACAGCCACCTGTGGTGACCCCAGCGGGATTCGAACCCGCGTTACCGCCGTGAGAGGGCGACGTACTAGGCCGCTATACGATGGGGCCGTTCCGACAACCCGATAAGTATGGCACAACGCGCGCACGCTGCCAAAACGAGGCGTGTCGCCCGGGTGTGCCGCGCCTCCAGGCCGACCCTGCGGGGCTCAGATCGTGAGCGACTCGCCGGGCCGGAGCACGACGAGTTCCCCGTCCCCGAGCGCCTCGCGTTGGCGGTCCGTGTGCATGGCGAAGCCGATCTCGGACAGCGTCGCCTCGTGCACCGGGTAGGCGCGCCGGGGCCCGATCCCGGCGATCCAGTCCATCATCTCCTCGACCTTGAGCCACGGCGCCCCGACCGGGGCCGCGAGGACCTCGACGGGGACGCCGGGCACCGTGTAGGCGTCGCCGGGGTGGAACAGCCGACCGTCCACCAGGACACCGGTGTTGTCGACGACGGGCACCGAGGAGTGGATACGCTGGTGCCGGACCCCGTGGAGGTCGAGCGAGAAGGGGCCGAGCTCGCGGTGGTCGCCGTCCCCGACCACCTCGACCGCAATGCCCGCGTCGGCCAGTGCCGCGCGCACCCCCGCCGGTCCGAGGACCACCGCGTCCGGGTTCCGGGCGAGGATCCCGTGCAGCTGCTCCGGGGTGCCGTGGTCCGGGTGCTCGTGCGTGACCACGACGGCCACGACCCCGGTCACGTCGACCGGGCGCGTGAAGCCGCCGGGGTCGATCACGAGCCGTGCTCCGTCCTTCGTGACGACCTGGCACGCGTGCTCGAGCTTGGTGACCTCCATGCCGGTGACCCTACGCGTGCGCCTGCGGTGTTCCGCACGGCTCCCGCCACCGTGCGTCCGACGGGTGGCCGGGCCGTGGCGCTGCCCGTAGCGTCCGGTGGCATGGCCATCCCACCCGCCGCCGTCGTGCCCGGTCCGCGGCGCGTCCTGCACGTCGACCTGGACGCCGCCCTGCCGGCACTCGTCGCCGACGCGACCGGCTCGGACGCACTCGTCGTCGGTCACCGTGACGGGTACCCGGTCTGCACGGCTGCACTGACGCTGACGGACAACCCGTCGGACGCCGCGAGGGTCCTGGCCGCACTCGCTGCCGCGTCGCAGGGGTCCGCCGCAGCCGCGCCGGCGCCCGTCGACGACCACGACCTGCCGTCCGTGTCCGTGGTCGTGTCCACGGTGGTCGACCGCGTCGAGGACCTCGGCCGACTGCTCGACGTGCTCGAGCACCTCGACTACCCGGAGCACGAGGTCCTGGTGGTCGACAACCGCGTGCGGGTGCCCGCCGACGACGCGCTGCCCGCCCTCCTCGCGGGGCGGGCGGTCCGGCTCGTCGAGGAACGGCGACCGGGACTGTCCGCCGGGCGGAACGCCGGGATCGCGGCGGCCCGCGGCGAGGTCGTGGCGTTCACCGACGACGACGTCCGGGTCGACCCGCGCTGGCTCCGGGCCCTCGGCGAGCGCTTCGTCCGGGAGCCCGGGCTGGACGCGGTCAGCGGCGTGATCCTGCCGACCGAGCTCGAGACGCCCGCGCAGGTCTGGTACGAGGCCTACTACGGCGGGTTCAGCGGTGAGCGCTCGTTCGAGCCGGTGACGGTCGTCCCCGACGACGTGCCCGGGGCGATGCGGTTCGCCCGGGCCGCCGCGGTGTCCCCGGACGGCACGGTCCGTCGACGATTCCCGGTGTACGGCATCGGCGCGTACGGCGCCGGCGCGAACATGGCGTTCCGGCGGACGCTGCTCGAGGCGGTCGGCGGCTTCGACCCGACGCTCGGCGCCGGTTCCCCCGCTCGCGGCGGTGAGGACCTGGCGATGTTCGTCGAGACCCTCTGGCGCGGCGGACGCATCGGCTTCGAGCCCCGCGCGGTCGTGCACCACCGGCACCGCCGGACCGTCGCCGAGCTGCACGCGCAGCTGCACGGCAACGGGGTCGGGTTCGCGGCCCTGCTCTGCGCCCTGGTGGCCGGGGACCGACGGCACCTCGCCGTCCTCGCTCGGCTGGTGCCGCTCGCAGCGACGGCGAAGACCCGGGCCGCGGCGGACGCGCTGTTCCGTGGGCGGGGCGCCGACCACCGGCAGGCGGCGACAGCGGCGGTCCCGGCTGTGCCGGACACGCGGGTGCCGAGCACGCCGGTGCCGCGGTCGCTGGCGCTGCACGAGCTCCGGGGCTTCCCCGCCGGCCCGTCGGCGTGGCTCCGGAGCCGTCGACGCTGGCGTCGGGTGGCGGCGCGACGCTCCGTCAGCGGATGATCCGGGGCGTCCGACCGCACGCGCCCGTAGGATCGAACTCGTCCCGACGGCGGCGCGTCGGGCGCGAGGAGGACGCATGCTGCTGGGCACCGACACCACCCGCCGTGGGGTCCGTCCGACCGGCCGCACGGGGGCGCCGGCCCCCGTGGCCACCGTGTCGCTGCTGCCCGTCGTCGCGTCGAGCGCGACCGACACCGCCACGTGCGCGTGCGGCCACCAGCAGGACGCGCACGAGCACTACCGCCCCGGCTCGGACTGTGCACTCTGCGACTGTCCGCGCTTCCGGCGCCGGCGCTGACGGTCCGCGCCCCCGGCCCGAGCGCTGACGGCCCGCGCTCGCGGCGCCGGCGCTGACGGAGCGACACCGAGGGGCTCGTGCGGGAAACCGCCGCATCCCCGCAGGCACCCCGGGGCTCCTTGTCCGGCGATCCGGGCCGGAGTTAGCGTCGCTGCCATGCCCACCCCCACCGCGGCACTCGCCTGCGTCGTCCTCGCCCACGAGGACCCGACACAGGTCCGCCGACTCGTCGCGGCACTCGACCCCTTCCCCGTGTTCCTGCACTGCGACGCCCGGACCCCCGACCGCGTGCACGCTGCGATGACCGAAGCCCTGCCGTCCCGTGTCCGCCTGCTCGACCGGCTGCGCACCGGGTGGGCGCGGTGGGAGAACGCCGAGGCGGAGATCGCCGGCTACCGGGCCGCCCTGGCCGAGACGGACGCGAGCCACATCGCGGTCCTGACGGGCAGCGACTACCCGCTCGCCACCGCGGACGAGATCCGTGCGGTGCTCGCGGCCCACCCCGGGCGCTCCTTCCTCGTCACGCACCCGCTGCCGCACCCGGACTGGCGGGGCGGAGGGTGGTCGCGGTTCCGCTACCGGCACTGGGCCTGGCGCAAGCACATGCTCCGGCTGCCGGTCCCGCGACGGCTGCCGCGGGACGTCGTCCTGACCGGTGGTTCGCAGATGAAGGTGGTCAGTCGGGAACACGTTCGCGCCGTCCTCGACGTCGTCGACCGCCGTCCGGACCTCGTGCACTTCTGGCGTCGCGCCTGGATCGCGGACGAGTCGTTCGTCCCGTCGGTCCTCGGATCCCCCGCGCTGGTGCCGGGCTTCGCCGAGGAGCACCTCGAGCACTCGCTCTGGTGGATCGGGTGGGACGGCACGCGGATGAAGAGCCCGCCGTGGCTCGGCACCCCGGACGCCGGGCGGCTGCTCGAGCGCTGGACCGCGCCGTCCGAGCACCCGCCCTACCTGTTCGCCCGGAAGTTCTCGACGACCCGCAGCAGCGACCTGCTCGACCTCGTCGACGCGGCGGTCGGCCGGCGCGGACAGCGACCGGTCGGGGCCACCGCCCCGTGAGCGCTCCGTCCGACGCCCGGGACGCGACGCGGACGACGGCACGGCGCTCGGGACGGCACGTCGACGACGCTGCGCGCGACACCGACACCGGCAGCACCGCCGTCCGGAGGGGCGCCTCGACGCTCTTCGGCCGCGGCATGCTCTACGTCGTCGTCTGGTCGATGCAGCTCGTCGTCAGCTCCCTCGTCTCCCCCGTCCTCGCGCACCTGCTGCCGCCCGCCGAGTTCGGCGTGCTCGCGTCCGCGATCGCGCTCCACCAGGCCCTCAGCGTGCTCGCCGTCGCCGGCCTCGACCAGGCGGCCGTGCTGCAGCGCGCCGAGGACGGTGACGACCGGAGGGCCCGCGGTCTCGTCTCGGTCGGCGCGGTCCTCGCGACCCTGGTCACGCTCGCCGCGCTCGGCTCGATCCCGGCGTGGGGTGACGCCGCCGGCTTCGTCGGAGCGCACCCGCTGCTGCTGGTCGCCGTGCTCTGGACCCTGCCGGCCGCGGTCGTGCAGACAGCACTGGCGCTGCTCGTGGCGCAGGACCGGATCCGTGTCTTCGCGGTGACGAGCCTGCTGTCCTCGGTCGGCGGGTCGATCATCGGCCTCGGCCTGCTCCTCCTCGTGCACGCCGACGCGACCACCTACGCCTGGGGCGGTGTCGTCGCCCAGGGCGTCGCGATGGTCATCGGCGTCGTCGCCGTCCGTCCGAGGATCCGCGGGCTGGTCGACCGTGCGACCACGGCCCGGGCGTTCCGTCTCGGCGTGCCGATCGCGCTGGGCAACCTGTCGTACTTCGTCCTGAACGCCGGGGACCGCATCATCGTGCAGCGTCTCCTCGGTCCCGACGAGGTGGCCCGCTACCAGATCGCCTACGTCGTCGGCTCGGCCGTCGTCCTGCTCCTGACCTTCACGAACAGCGCCTGGGCGCCGCACTTCGCCGCGCTCCGTGACGCCGCCGAGCGCCGACGCCTCGCGATGCACGCCCGTGACGAGCTCTACCTGCTCCTCGCGCCGGTGCTCCTCGCCGTGACGCTCGTGTCGCCGATCGCCCTCCCCGTGCTCGCGCCCGCGTCGTACCGCGTCGACGAGCTCTCCGTCGTGGTGTTCGTCGTCGCCCTGACCGCCTTCCCGGTGGTCGCGAGCGGCGCCACCGGACGGTTGCTCGTCGTCGAGCGCCGGGGCGTCGCCGTCGGCGTGATCGCGGCCACCGCCGCCGTGGTGAACATCGGCGCGAACCTGCTGCTCGTCCCGCCGCTCGGCATCACCGGCGCCGCACTGTCGACGGTGCTGTCGTACGCGCTGCTCGCCGTGCTCCAGCGGGCAGCGCTGCCCGACCGGCGCGACTGGCGGGGTCCCGGTCGCCGGGTCCCCCTCGTCGTGGTGCCCGCCGTGCTCCTGGCCGCGGCGTCCCTGCTCGCGCCGCAGGACGCCGTCTGGGACGTCGTGCGCGTCGTCGGGGTGCTCGCCTGCGTGCCGTGGTTCCTGCAGCGGCTCCGGGCGGCCCGCGGCGGCTCGCGCTGACCAGCGGCCGCACGCTCGCGGTGACCCGCGACAGCCGGCACTCGCAGGCGCGCGGTGGCTCGCGCTGACCGGCAGCCGCACGCTCGCGGTCACCCAGCACCGACCGGCGCGGCAGGCGCGCGGCGGCTCGCGCTGACCGGCGGCCGCACGCTCGCCGTCACCAGCACCGATCGGCGTGGCAGGCGCGCGGCGGCCGGCACCGACCGATGCCCCGACCGCGCAGACGAGCGCCCGCCGCACGGCGCACGGAACGGCCCCGGCACCCGCTCGGGTACCGGGGCCTCCGCACGCCGGGACGGACCGCGGTCAGACCACCACACGCTCCCGGGCAGGGGCCGGCGCAGCCGTCCGGACCACGACGGTCCCGAGCGTCCGGCCGACCGCGTACCCGGTGACCGTCGCCGCGACGCTCGTCACGATGGCCAGCGCACGCGTGCCACCACCGCGGCCGAGGGCACCGAGCTCGCGCAGCAGTGCCCCCGGGAGCACCCGGGTCAGGTAGGTGCCCTCGCTCGAGAGCGAGTCCCGCGCACCGACCCGCCGGCTCAGGACGGCCTTCGAGATGCCCTCGTAGTAGCTGCGACGCCGGACGTAGCGCATCGACACCCGGTCGGGCGACACCCGGTGCGACACGGTCGAGCGTGGTTCATAGCGGATGCGGGACTCCGGACGCATCTGCGCGATCCGGATGCAGAGCTCCGTCTCCTCGCAGCCGAGCGGCTGGTTGCCGACCCGGCCGATGCCGGACCGGAATCCGCCCGCGGCGAGCAGCACGTCCCGTCGGAAGGCCATGCTCGACCCGATCACGTTCCGCACGTCGCCGGCCTCCGTCGGCAGCCCGGTGTAGCTGCAGCCGACGATCCAGAGGAGCTCGTCGGGGAACGGTCCGGCGCCGGTGGCGTCCGGCCACGACGGGATCGCCCGGCCCCCGACGCCGACGACGTCGGGCAGGTCGAGCGCCTCGACGAGGTGCATCAGCCAGTCCGGGTCGGCGGCGGCATCGTCGTCCAGGAACGCGACGACGTCCGACTCGGCGAGCGCCACGCCGGTGTTCCGTGCGCCGGACAGTCCACGGTCCTCGGTGTTCGGGACGACGCGCAGCTCGGGCCACCGCGCCGCGGCGCGCAGCAGCAGCTCCGGCTCGTGGTCGATCACGACGACGACCTCGGTCGCCTCGGGCTGCCGCTTCGCGGACTCGACGGCGGCCTGCAGGTCGCCCCAGCGCTGCTGCGTGTACGCGCAGATGACGACCGCGACCGTGGGGAGCGTCACGCCGCTTCCTCGTCGAGGACGGCCACGGGACCCGCGCCGACACGACCGGCGACCAGCGCGAGTCGGGCGCGGTCCGCGACCTCCCGGGCGCGACGACGCTCGTGCAGGATCGACGTGAGCACGCGGATGCCGTCGCTCACGGCGTTGAGGTTGCTCACGCCGTGCACGCGGAGCTTCTCGTGGCTCGGCACCTCGGTGATCGCGAACCCGGCGGCGGACCAGCGGCAGGTCAGGATCGTCTCGATCTCGAACCCGTCACCCCAGCGCATCGAGCCGTCGTCGGGCTGCGGCAGCGTCGAGGGCAGCAGCCCCACCGTCGGGAGCGTGTCCGCCCAGAACGCGTTGTAGCCGTAGCAGAGGTCCGTGTACGCGGCGCCGAGCAGCAGGTTCGAGATCAGGTTGAGCCCCTTGTTGCCGAGGCTCCGGACGACGGTGATGTCGTCACTGCCGCCGCCGGGCGCGTAGCGGGAGCCCTTGGCGACGTCGGCGCCGGCGACGAGGGCGTCGACGAACCGCGGGATCTCCGCGGCGTCCGCGGAGCAGTCCGCGTCGAACATGACGACGACGTCGCCGGTGACCGCCTCGAAGCCGCACGCGAGGGCGTTGCCCTTGCCCTTGCGGGTCTGCTGCACGACCCGGATCGACGGCAGCACGCGTCGCGCGGTGGCGACGGTGTCGTCGACGGAGTTCCCGTCGACGAGGATCACCTCGTGCACGGGCGGCAGCATCGGCAGGACGATCTCGAGGTTGCGCGCCTCGTTCCGCGCGGGGATGACGACCGAGACGCGGGGTTCGCGCGGGCGGGCGGTGGTGCTCATGGTGCTCCTGTCGGGTTCAGGCTGCGGTGTGGTCCCGCGGGTCCGGCGCTGGGTGGGCGCCGGCGGGACGGGTGGGGGTGGGGATGAGGTGCTCCGCGGGCGGAGCCGGGGCTGCCTCGCCGTGGGGACGGGGGTACGCCGTACCCGGGCGATCCAACCTTCGTCCTGCGCCGGGTCGCCGGTCAACGCGGCAGTGGGCGCGTTGCGGGGCGCCGACGCCCCGTACGGGTTCCCGCAAGCGTGCACGGATCCGTGCGGGGACCACGGACGGCCGGGAGGCGCGGGACGGGACCCCTACCGCGCCTCCCGTCCGGCGCGCGGCCGGGCCGCAGCGTCCGGATCGGACGCACACGACGCCTCCCGTCCGGCGCGTGGCCGGGCCGCAGCGGCCGGATCGGACGCACACCGTGCCTCCCATCCGGCGCATGGCCGGGCCGCGGCTTCCGGGTCGTGCGTGGCCCGTGCGTCGCGTCGTGCCCCGCTCGGGTCAGGACGGCCGGCGGCGGGCGGCCGTGCGGGCACGGACGGCCCACCAGGACCGGGCGTACCGGCCGACGCCGCGCAGCACGGCGCGGAGCTCGACGCCCCTGACGGCGGCCACCTCGCGGTCGAAGACCGCGTCACCCGCAGCGGGGACGGCGACCGGTCGGGCTGCGCCGTCGGTCCCGACCTCCGCCGGCCCGGTGGGGCCCGCGAGCAGGTGCCGGAGTGCTCCGGGCGCTCGCAGGAGCGCCATCCCGAGCGTGCGCGGTCGCAGCGCGGTCTTCGTGAGCCAGGCGCCGAGCCCGGTGCCGTAACCGACCGCCTGGGTGCGGAGGGCCGCGACGTCGGCGCGGTGCCGGTGCCAGACGAGTGCGGAGGGTTCCACCGCGAGCGCGGCCCCGGAGAGCACGACGCGGGCGAAGAGGTCGATGTCCTCGCCGCCGCCGGTCAGGGTGCCGACGCCGAGCGCCTCGTCGAAGCCACCGAGTGCCAGCAGCGCGTCGCGGCGGACGGCGAAGTTCGCGCCGGTGCCGTAGTCGCCCACCGAGAACGGGAAGAGCGGCCGGTCCGCCGGCGGCGCGGCGAGCCGGAACACCCGCGGCGTCAGGTTCCGCGACCAGGTCACCCGTTCGTCGAACCAGCGCTGCGCCGGGGTGCGGAGCTCGCCGCTGGCGACGAGACCGCTGACGCACACGACGTCCTCGCCGCGGGCGAAGCCGGACGCGACGGCGCGGAGCCACCCGGGGTCGACCACGACGTCGTCGTCGGTGAACGCGACCACCTCCCCGCGGGCGGCCCGGACACCGGCGTTGCGGGCGCTCGACAGCCCGGGCGTGGGCTCGAGCACGTAGCGGACGCGGGGGTCGGTGCCCGGTGCGGTGACGAGTCGACGCGTCGCGTCGTCGGACGGGGCGTTGTCGACCACGACGACCTCGAGGTCGGGGTGGTCGAGCGCGAGGACCGACCGCAGCGCGTCGACGAGCTGGTCTGCGCGGTCGCGGGTGCAGAGCACGACCGACGTGCGCGGCAGCCGGGCCGGGACGGGCGGGTGCGCGGCGGCGGGCAGCGCGGCGACGGCCGTGCGCAGCGCACCGGCGTCGACCGCACCGTCGGTCACGGGCAGGTCGACGAAGCCGCGCGGCGCCGTGCCGTCGCGGACGAGGAGGCGCGCGGTGCGGTGCCCGTCCGCAGCGAGGAGCGGGACGGCGAGGTCGCCCTCGGGGACCTCGCGCACGTCGACCGCGCCGACCCACACGGCCCCGTGCCACGTCGGCGGCTCGGAGCTGGCCATCGGGCGCTCGAGCACGAGGTGGGACGACGGCGATCGCGGCGGAGTGGGGGTCACGCAGACCACCGTCCCCGGCACCGCGGGAGCGCGTCAACGCGGCCGCCGGGAGCGTGCGGTTCCCCTCGCCCGGACGGCCGGGCCCTGCGCGATGCCGCAATGCCGCAGGGCACCCGCAGAACCCCGTCGGGCCCCTCGTCGGCCGTCCTCGGCGCTCGTTACCGTGCCTGGACAGCCGGTACCCGACCGAAGGAACACCCCATGTCCCGCACGACCCCGGTGGTCGCCCCGTGACCGCGACGACGCCCACCCGCGTGGTGCTCGGGCAGGCCGAGCGGGTGCGCCGCTCCCCCGTGCCGACGCTCGCCGCCGCGGTGCTCGCGTTCGCGGCGACGGCCGTCCTGCTCACCGGGACGACCGGTGCGGTGCAGTCCGCCGTGGTCCTGACGGCGCTCCTCGTGGTCCCCGGGACCGCCGTGGTCCGTCCGCTCCGGCTGACCGAGCCGATCGGTCGGGCGGCGCTCGTCGTCGTGACCAGTGCCGCCGTCGACACCGTCGTGGCCCTCGCCATGGTCTGGACCGGCCACTGGACGCCCGTCCCGGCGGCGGGGCTCGTCCTCGTCGTGAGCGGCTGGGCGTCGCTCGCGCACGGCATCACCACAGCGCGGTCGACCGACCGGGTGTCGCTGCGGCGCACCGTCGGTGCCGCCTGGGCAGCCCGTCGCGAGGGCACGGTGCTCCGGCTCGCCGTCGGCGGCGGCGCCCTCGTCGCGGGGGTCGCGACCTGGGCCGTCGGCACCGCACAGACCACCACCGGTGTGCTCGGCGAGTGGGGGCTGCTCACCGCCGTCACCCCGACGTGGTGGGTCGGCGCCGGCGCGGTGCTCGCGGTGACCGTCGTCGCCCTCGTCGACCGCCGCTTCCCCGCCGCACTCCGCGTCGCCGCAGCCGCGGTGCTCGTCGTGGTCGTCTACGGAACGGCGAACCTGACCGCCGCCGAGCCCCGTCCGCCGTGGGTCTTCAAGCACGTCGCGGTGACCGCGTACATCCAGCAGCACGGCGCCGTCGACCCGGCGATCGACATCTACAACCGCTGGCCGGGCTTCTTCGCGGTGAGCGCCTTCCTCGGGTCGGCGACGTCCACCGCCGACGCCCTGGCACCGGTGCGCTTCGTCGAGGTCGCGTTCGCCCTGGTCGACGCCGCGCTGGTCCTCGGCATCGCCAGGATCCTCGGGCTCCGGGGGCGCTGGGCGGTCACGGCCGCCGTGGTCTTCAGCGCCGCGAACTGGGTCGGGCAGGACTACTACTCGCCGCAGGCGTTCGCGTTCGCGCTCTTCCTCGCCGTCGTCCTCGTCGTGCTGACCGTGCTGCGCCGCTCCCCGAACGCGCTCGGGCGCGGGATCGTCGGTGTCGCGTCCCGGTTGCTCCGGGCACGGCGTGCGCCGATCGTGCCGACCGCAGGGGTCGTCGGTGCGGCGAGCCGGGGCGGCACCGCGACCGTCACCGCCGTCGTCCTGGTCGTACTGCTGCAGGCCGTCATCTCGGTCTCCCACCAGCTGACGCCCTACGTGCTCGTCGCCGCGTTCGTCCCCCTCGTCGCCGTCGGGGTGGTCCGTCCGTGGTGGACCGCGGTGCCCGTGACCGCTGCGCCGCTGCTCTTCCTCCTGCCGAACCTCGACTACGTGCAGGAGAAGTTCGGACTCGTCACCGGCTTCGACCCGCTGAGCAACGCGACGGCAGCGACGACCTCGATCGCGATCCCCTCGCTCGCGACCACCCTGCAGAGCCGCGGCGTGCTCGTCCTCACCGCCCTGGTCGCGATCGTCGCGCTGGTCGGCGTCGTGCGGATGGTCCGTGCCGGCCACGGCCACCGGGCGCTGCTCGTGCTGTGGCTCGCCGCGAGTCCCGCGGTGCTCGTGCTCGGCCAGAGCTACGGCGGCGAGGGACGGCTCCGCGTCGTGCTGTTCTCGGCGCCCTTCCTGGCGATCGCCGCCGTCCACGCCGTGCACGGTCGACGCGTCCGGCTCGTCGCCACCGCCGCGCTGGTCGTCGTCACGACGCTGCTGTTCCTGACCACCACGTTCCAGGCGGAGCAGTCGAACCGCACGCCTGCCGGCGAGGTCGCCGCGGCCCGCTGGCTCGACACACGCTTCACGGACGACGACACCCTGACCACGGTCGGCAGCTTCCCCGCGATCGTCGGTGCCGACTACCCGGCGTACCTGCAGCGCTGGGGCCAGGTGCAGTCGCTCGAGGACCTGACCGAGTGGTACCCGCGCGGCATCTCCCCGAGCGACCTCGACGAGTCGCTCGCGGACCGCGCGCACGGCGGTGACGCCTGGCTCGTGTTCTCCGACGCCGAGCGAGCCGAGGTCGTCGGGCGCGGCACCGCGACGGGTCCGGAGGTCGACGCCCTCGAACGCGCAGCGGCCCGGCAGGGGACGCTGCGCTACGACCGCGACGGTGTCCGGGTCTACGAGGTCGCCCGTGGGGCCTGAGCCCGGGCCGCTCCCGCCGCGCCCCTCGCGCCGCGACGTCCTGCGTCGAGGAGCCGTGGTCGCCGGACTCGTCGGCGCCGCCGCGCTCACCGGTACCGTCGCCGTCGTCCTGCCGACCTCGATCCGGCGGGCCGACCGGGCCACGGCCGCGGAGATGCCCTCGGGGGACGTCGAGTCTGACGGCGTCCGCTGGGTGCCGTACCTGGAGCAGGACTTCGACCGCGACGCCGCTCGCGGCCAACTGCTCCGCGTCTACCCGGAGATGGCCGAGTACCGCGGCTTCCGCGACACCTCCGGCAAGGGCGTCTACCACCCGGACGAGGTCGTCTCGGTGCACGACTCCGTCCTCGACCTCCACCTGCGTTCCGAGGGCGGCCAGCCCCTCGTGGCGACGGTCCTCCCCGCCGGCTACCGGTCGTACACGCACCAGCGCGTCTCGATCCGGTACCGGGCGGACGACGCTCCCGGCTACAAGTTCGTGATGATCCTGTGGCCGCTGTCAGGACGGTGGGACGACGGCGAGATCGACTGGCCGGAGGGTGACCTCGGCGGCGACGTCCGCCCGGTGTCGGCCGTGCCGGGCAGCTACGACGCGTCGACCCGGACGATGCGGTTCCTACCGGAGCACGCCCCGACCGTGCCCGGCGGGCAGGAGGACTGGCACGTCGCCACGGTCGAGTGGACCGCCGAGGCGGTGCGCTTCTGGTGGGACGGGGCGCTCGTGGCCACGACGACGGGCGCGGTGCCGACGGTCCCGATGCGGGTGACGCTGCAGGCCGAGACCGCGCTCGGCGACGAACACGTCCCGGCGGACTCGGACGGGCACGTGCTCGTCGACTGGGTCGTGGCGTACCGCCGGGCGGACTGACCTCGGATCTCGGGCTCCCGTGCAGCTCGGGCGTGTCCGGGCTCGTTCCCGGTCTGAGGACCGCTGGGGAGCCGTCGTCCGCCCGGGGAACGGGAAAAGCCCCCGGGGTGTCCCGGGGGCTTTTCCTTCGAGCTGGGGTACCTGGACTCGAACCAAGAACGACGGTACCAGAAACCGCTGTGTTGCCAATTACACCATACCCCAAGAAGCCTGCTGGCCTCTCGTTCCCCGTTGTCCGGGGCACGATCAACTACTGTACAGCATCCCGGAGGTCCTCGAGACCACCCACCAGGTCGCGGTGCACGGCGGCGGCCGTCGAGGCTCCGTGACCCGCCGCGACGACCAGCTGCTCGGGGCCCGGCGGCGTCACGTCGCCGACGGCGTACAGCCCCGGCACCCCGGTGCGGCCGAGACGGTCCACACGGACGAGTCCCTCGTCGTCACGCTCCACGGGCGCCTCGAGCCAGTCGAGGTCGGCGTGCCACAGCGGCCGCACGAACGCGCCCGTGTGCGGCCGTACGTCGCCGTCCGCCAGTCGGACACCGGACAGCCCGTCCCGACCGCCCTCGAGGTCCGCGACCGGCCGCTCGTCGACCGCGACGCCGGCCGCGGACAGGCGCGCCCGACCACGGTCGTCGAGCACCGCCGCGCCGTTCGTGTAGACCACGAGGTCGTCCGTCCACGAGCCGACGAGCAGCGCGCGGTCGACCACGTCGGCCGTCTCGCACAGGAACGCCAGGGGCTGCCCGGCGTGCTCGTACCCGTCGCACTCGACGCAGCTGTGCACGGACGTACCGTAGAACGCCCGCAGGGACGGCAGCGCCGGGAACTCCTCGCGGAGCCCGGTCGCGACCACCACGGCGCGCGCGCGGGCCCGCAGCTCGGCCCCACGGGAGGCGCCGTGCACGCTCCACCCGTCCCCGTCGCGCGCCACCCGGTCGACGACCGACTGCACCACGGTGGCCTCCGGGTACGACTCCACCTCGATCCGTCCGAGCTTCCGGAGTTCGAGCGGCGAGATCCCGTCCCGCGTGACGAAGCCGTGCGACCGCAGCGTGGCCGCGTTGCGCGGCCGGTTCGCGTCGACGAGCAGCACCGTGCGCCGAGCGCGGGCCAGGTTGAGCGCAGCGCTCAACCCGGCCGGCCCGGCACCGATCACCGCGACGTCCACGGACAGGACGTCGGCGGCGTCCGGCTCCACCGGGTTCGTCACCACGGCGGCGTCAGCGGTCCGCGAGCCGGCGGAGTCGGGCCAGCGTGGAGTCCTTGCCGAGGATCTCCATGGACTCGAAGAGCGGGGGGCTGATCCGTCGTCCGGACACCGCGACCCGCAGCGGCCCGAAGGCCACCCGCGGCTTCAGACCCATGCCGTCGATGAGCGCCTCGCGCAGCGCTGCCTCGATCGACGCGGTCGTCCAATCGTCGACACCCTCGAGCGCGGTCACGCCGGCTCGGAGCACGTCGCCGGCATCGTCCTTGAGCGTGGCGGCAGCATCGTCCTCGACCACGAGCTCGTCGTCCGCGGTGAACAGGAAGCCGAGCATGCCCGGAGCCTCCCCGAGGAGCTGCATGCGCTCCTGGACCAGCGGGGCCGCAGCGGTGAGCACCCGCTCCTGCTCGGCGGTCGGGGGCGTCGAGACGACACCCGACAGGTAGGGCAGCAGGCGCGCGCGGAAGTCGTCGGCGTCGAGCAGGCGGATGTGGTCGCCGTTGATCGCCTCGGCCTTCTTGTGGTCGAACCGCGCCGGGTTGGGGTTGACGTCGACGACGTCGAAGGCGGCGACCATCTCGTCCGACGAGAACACGTCGCGGTCCGGACCGATCGACCAGCCGAGCAGCGCCAGGTAGTTGAGGAGCCCCTCCGGCACCATGCCGGCGGCGCGGTGGTGGAACAGGTTCGACTCGGGGTCGCGCTTCGAGAGCTTCTTGTTGCCCTCCCCCATCACGTACGGCAGGTGGCCGAAGACCGGGACGGAGTCGGTGATGCCGACCTCGACGAGCGCCTCGTACAGGGCGATCTGCCGCGGGGTCGACGACAGCAGGTCCTCACCGCGGAGGACGTGCGTGATGCCCATCAGAGCGTCGTCCACGGGGTTCGTGAAGGTGTACAGCGGCTTGCCGTTCGGTCGGACGACCACGAAGTCCGGGAACGTGCCCTGCTTGAACGTGATCTCCCCGCGCACCAGGTCGTCGAAGCTCAGGTCGCGGTCGGGCACACGGAGCCGCAGCGCCGGCTGGCGACCCTCGTCGCGGAACGCCTGGCGCTCGGCAGCGGTCAGGTCGCGCTCGTGGTTGTCGTAGCCCTGCTTCGGGTCGCGACCGGCGGCCCGGTTGCGGGCCTCCATCTCCTCCGGGGTCACGTACGACTCGTAGACGTGGCCGGATGCGCGGAGCTTCGCGATGACGTCCTCGTACACGTCCGAGCGCTCGGACTGGCGGTACGGACCGTGGGGACCGCCCACCTCGACGCCCTCGTCCCAGTCGAGGCGGAGCCACCGGAGCGCGTCGAGGATCTGCTCGTAGGACTCCTCGCTGTCGCGGGCGGCGTCGGTGTCCTCGATGCGGAAGACGAGCTTGCCGCCGGTGTGGCGCGCGTACGCCCAGTTGAACAGGGCCGTCCGGATGAGCCCCACGTGCGGGGTCCCGGTCGGGCTCGGGCAGAAACGGACTCGGACGTCGGAGCCGGTGGCGGTGGTGAACGGTGCAGTCATGACGCGACGATCCTACCGGCGCTGCCGTTGCTCGGCCCCGGGGCGAACCGCGGCGGAACGCGTCCGTGCTCATGCCCCGGGAACGCAGGAAACCCCTGACCGGTCACGGTCAGGGGTTTCCTGCTGTTGCTGAACGTTGAGTCCGGCGGCGTCCTACTCTCCCACAAGGTCCCCCTTGCAGTACCATCGGCGCTGAGAGGCTTAGCTTCCGGGTTCGGAATGTGACCGGGCGTTTCCCTCTCGCTATGACCACCGGAACA